>CAJPFO010000089.1 GCA_905339255.1 Myxococcaceae bacterium | reverse complement strand
ATGTCGGTGAAGTGGTGATCGACGATCGGGTGTTTGATGTGCCGTCGGATGCGATCGGCACGTTGAAGATTGTTATCGGCTTATATGATCAAAGCAATGGACAGCGCCTGCCCGTCAGCGGCGGCAGCGCGCCCGATGAAGTTGCCCTGCCGATCGAGTTGGTGATCGAACGATGAAGTGGTCAGCGCGCACTCGAACTTATCTCGGCTTGATCGCCCTGGTGTGGGTGGCGTTTGCTTTACGCGTGTATCGGCTGGACGCGCAAAGCCTGTGGAGCGACGAGGGTTTATCGGTCTACCGGGCGCGGCTGACGCTGAGCGAGAATCTGAGCAACGTCATCGTCGTGCCGCCCAACGTGCACACGCAGGACACTAATCCGCCGTTGTATTTTCTGCTCCTGAGCGCGGTGCGCGCCGTAGCGGGCGAGAGCGAATATGCGCTGCGCTTTTTGTCGGCGGCGGCGGGCACGCTGCTGGTGACGTTGATGTGGGCGGCGGGCCGGCGCTGGGTGTCAGCGGCGGCCGGCTGGTGGGCGGCCATCTTGACGGCCTTATCGCCGTTTATGGTGTGGTATTCGCAAGAACTGCGGATGTATGCTCTTGAGACGTTGTTGAGCGTGGCGTCGATATACTGGCTGCGGCGCGCGCTCGATCGATCGGCGACCGACCGGCGCGCCCCGTGGTTGATCTGGGCGGCGCTGGCGGCGGCCATGGCCTACACTCACTTCACCGCGTTTTTTGTGCTGGCGTTTGAAGGACTGTTGATTGCCCTGAATCTGCTGCGCGTGAGACGCCGCGTTGTGGTGCTGGCGTTGCTGGCGTTGCTCGTGGTGGCCGCGCCGATCGGGCTGTATGCGGTGTCGCGGGCGCAAGAAAGCCTTAGTTCGGCCGAAGGGTTCCGGCCATTGAGCAGCATCGCGGAAGAGGTGCTGGATACCGTGCTGGTGGGGCGCTCGAATGCGGTCTTTCAGCCGTGGTGGGCCATCGTGCCGGGTGTGATCGCACTGGTGGCAGGCGCAGTCGTGATCGCTCGTCAGCCTCGATCGCGCGGCTGGTTGATCGGGTACGCGCTGATCCCATTTGGCCTGTTTTATGCGGCGGCGTTGCTGCGTCCGATTTATGCCGGGCCGCGCCATGTGATCTGGATCGCGCCCGCGCTGTATGTCATCGCGGCGGCGGGCCTGGCCGGACTGTGGGCACGCGCCCGATTGATCGGCGCGGGGGTCGGTGTCGCGATGCTGGTGTTGATGGGCGTATGGCTGCGCGTGCAGTACTTCGATCCGGCCTATATCAAGGGCGATATGCGCTCGGCGGCGCAGACCATCGGCGCGCGCGCCGCGGCCGATGACATCGTGATCGTGCACGACGCCATCAGTTCGTTTGTGTTCGACTATTACTACGATGGCGTTGCCCCGTGGCGGATCATTCCAACTTATCCGTCACGCGAGGTGGAGCCGGCGCTGGCTGAATTTCAGGCGACCGCGCAAGCCGCACGGCGTGTATGGTTTGTAACCGAGCCTGCACCGCTCAGCGATTTTCCGCCGAAAGTGCTGGACGAATGGGCGCGCGGGCATTTGTTGCGGCTGGATTATGCCACGTATCCGTCGATCTGGCTGGGCTCAGCCTATCAACTTTATACCGCGCATTTTCCGGTGTTCGACACGTTGCCCGCCGACGCCCGGGTGCGTGAGGAAGCATGGCCGGCCGATGCGCTGCGGCTGGCGGGTGTGAGCGCGATCGAACAGACGGATGAGGCGGTGCGGCTGTCGATCTACTGGCGATTAAGCGCGCCCGGCCAGCGCAATCTGGCGACCACGATTACGCTGATCGATGCGACGGGCGCGCCGTGTGCCGTGTCCAGCAGCACGATCTTCGACAACTGGTCGGTGCGCGATTGGCCGGTGGATAAATACATTCGTCAGGACGTGATGTTGAAATCGGACACACCGCTTGCGCCGGGCGACTATCGCGCGCTGCTGACGCTGGCCGAACGCAAATCGGGTGAGGTGTTGCTGCCAGCCGACGGGGCCACGTCGATCGATCTCGGCGCGATTACGATTGCGCCATGAGAAACCTGCACTCCCCGCTCCGAATCATCCTGATTGCTTACGCGCTGTTGGGCGTGCTGTACAGCGTCGCCACGCCGATCTTTGAAGCATCTGACGAAGTGTGGCACTACGCCGTGGTGCGCCACATTGCCCTGACAGGCGAATTGCCCGTGCAGCAGGCCGGCGTGAAAACGGCCTGGGAGCAGGAAGGCAGTCAGCCGCCGCTGTATTACTGGCTCATGTCGCCGCTGGTCGCCTGGTTCGATCAAACCGACGATCGGCCGCGCCCCATCTTCAATCCGCATGCGCAGCCCGGCAACTCCTCGCTGGAAGC
>CAJPFO010000088.1 GCA_905339255.1 Myxococcaceae bacterium | reverse complement strand
CCTGAACGTCGCCGGCGGGATCGCGGCGCTCAGCCTCCGCTCCGTGAACTGAGCCTTTCGAGGCCGGCCGCCGCAAGGCGGCCGGCCGCTCCACGCTCGTGCCGCTCGCGGTGGAGCTCGGGGCGGATCTGCGCCGCCAGGCGCTCGACCGGGCCTTCGAGCCGGGCGAAGCGGGCGAGTTCCGAGAGTGGCGCCTCGGGCCGGTGGACGAGTTCCTCGTAATCGATCTCGATCCACGCGGTCGCGCTGCGGCGACCGAGCCAGGCCCGCGCCTGGGCGAGGTCGGCGGCGAGCGCCTCGGCGAGGCGCTCCGGTGCGAGCCGTTCCGACACGATTCCGCTTCGGGCGAGCAGTTGCTCCTGCGACGCGAGGACCTCGGATAGCTCGCGTCGCATGAGCACGACGCGGCAGGGAAGTCCCTCCGGAAGCGCCCGCAGCAGGGGAACGACGATCTTCACGGCCCGGCCTCGAGCCCGATCGAGCCAGCGGGCGTCGGTCAGGATCGAGCGTACGGGCGCGTACTCGTGATAGCCGCCGGGATTTCCGATGTCGGCCCCTCGCCGATCGTCCTCGAGCAGGGGGACGCCGCCCGCGGCGAGCAGCGCCATCGCGAGCGAGGTTCCGGAGCGCGGCAGGCCCGAGACGACGAGGACGTCGTCGTAATCGCGCGGTAGGATCCGGTCGAGGGGGGAGCCATGCAGCATCGATTCGCCACCTGCGGCCCCGGCCGGGCCGCCTTCTCATTCGCCTGCCTCGCGATCGCTCTCGGCTGCCAGACGCCGGTCCACGGCGACGGCCTCAGCGCCGGGCGCGGAAAGCCGCTCCTGCGAACCGCGCAGGTCGTGGTCGCCGGGCCGACCATCACCACCAAAGTACCGTCCGCGCAGACCCACTTCGAGTCGGGGCTGCGTGACTATTACGAGGGCAACCGGGCGGGTGCGTCGGCACTCTTCCGCACGGCCTCCGAGTTCGATCCGGGCTGCGCAATGTGTTTCTGGGGAGTCGCGCTTTCGAACGCGCCGCTCCCGGGTGCGCCCGAGGATGCTGGAGGGACGGACACGGCGCGCCGGGCGATCGCGCAGGCGCAGGTCCTGCTCGCGGTCGTCCGTCCCCCCGAGCGCGCCTACATCGAGGCCATGTCGCTTCGGCTCACTCCCGCAGGAGGGAGCGACGACGGCGCGCGTTTCCGCTCGTATGCGCGTGCGATGCAGGCGCTCGCAGCGCAGTACCCGGGTGATCACGACGCCGTCGTGCTCTCGGCCGAAGCCGTGCTGCTCGTGCCCTCGACAGAGCCGGCCACCGCTCCGAGCCGCGGCGTCTCTTCGGGCCCCGCGGACGCCGCAGACGCGGGTGCGGCGCTCCGGCAGGTACTCGCCGAGAACCCCGACCATCCCGGCGCGAAGAAGCTCCTGCATACCAACGTGCAGCGCACCGCTCTCACGCGCTGGCACCAGGCGATGATGGCCGGGCAGGAGGCGCAGTCGATGGCGGCTGCGCGCGAGATCGAGCGCCTGTTGAACGACGATGTCCTTCGCGAGAGCCCGGATCTGCAGGGCGCCGCGGCGGCGGGGATCCTCACGCTCGTCCGTTTCGGCCGCTGGGACGAGATCCTCGCCGCTCCGGCTCCGGCGAACGATCACGAGTACGTGCTCGGCATGTGGTTCTACGCACGCGGCATGGCCTTCACCCGACAGGCGAAGTATCTCGAGGTCCCGCCCGAGCAGGCCGAGCTCGAGGAGGCCGCATCGCGGCTCCGGCCCGACGAGACCGTGCTCGGAAACCAGAACGCTCGAGCGCTGCTCAAGCTCGCCTCGCTCGTTCTCGAAGCCGAGATCGAGCACATGCGCGCTCACCGCGAGGGTGCGATCCGCAACGCTCGCGAGGCCGTCGCGCACGAGGACGGCCTTCCGAACCACAAGCCCTCGGCGTGGTACGTTCCGACGCGGCAGATCTACGGATCGATCCTGCTGTGGAACGACCGCCCTCGCGAGGCGGAGCAGGTCTTCCGCGAGGATCTCGAGCGAAACCCGGACAACGGTTGGTCGCTGCTCGGCCTCTCGCAGAGCCTGCAGGCGCAAAAGCGTGTGGCCGAGGCGGCAGAGGCGAAGACCCGTTCGCAGGCTGCTTTCAGGGCGGCCGACGTGAAGCCGCCTGCGTCCGTGTTCTGATCCACTCGGCTCAGTGGCCGGATCTCGCATCGGCGCGTCTCGACGCGACGACCGTCTCGTGCCACTCGGCGAGCACGATCAGCGTCCAGAGCGCGCGCGCATGGTCGGCGGCGCCGCGACCGTGCTCTTCGAGGAGGGCGAGCGCGTCGGCGTTGCGGATGCCGACCTCCTCGAGAGCCGGGCTTCGCAAACGGTCTGCAGCGAACGCTCGAAGCTCCCCCCGCAGCCAGCCCGCGAGCGGTACGGAGAGGCCCCGCTTGCGACGCCGTACGACGCGTCGAGGAAGGAGTCCCGATGCGTAGCGCTTCAAGAACACCTTGGTCTCGATGCCACGGACGCGCTCATCGGCCGGTAGTCGCATCGCGAACTCGATGATCGTGGGTGCGAGGAAGGGCGCGCGGAGTTCGAGGCCCGACCGCATGCCCCCCCGGTCCGCCTTCGTGAGCAGGGCCTCGGCGAGAGGCAGCTCGAAGTCGTAGCGCTGGAGGGCGTCGAGCAGCATCTCGCGCGGGGGCTCCGGGGCAAAGACGCGGAGGGTCTTCGCTCCGAGGCGCGCGAGGACGTCGGGGGCGATGCTCGCGATCCAGGTTCGATGCCGTTCGAGGCCACCGAGCTCGGCCGCACGGACGAAGCGCTTCGCGAGGAAGCCGATCGTCACCTTGCGGTCGCTGCTCGGCCAGCGCTCCGCCGCATTTTTCAGCAGCCGACGCAGCAATCCCGGGAGCTGCTGCCAGCGATCTGCGAGTGCAGGGCCGAGATAGGTCGGATAGCCCCCGAAGAGCTCGTCGGCGCCCTCTCCCGAGAGCACCATGCGGACGTCCCTCGCAGCGGTTCGAGCGAGCACCGCGAGTGGGAGCCATGCGGGGTCGGCGAGGGGCTCCCCGGCCCCTGCGACGAGCGCTCGAAGCAGCGACGGGACCTCCTCGGCGCAGAGTGTCGTGGCGATCGTCTCCATGCCGAGGCTCCGCGCGACACTTCGCGCAGCGCCTGCTTCGTCGTAGGAAGGCTCGTCGAAGCGAACGGTGTAGGCGACCAGCCGGCGCAGCGGGCGCACCCTTCGAGCGACGGCGGCGAGGAGCGAAGAATCGAGTCCGCCGGAGAGCAGGACCCCGAAGTCCGCGGAGACGTCGGTCTGCCGCTCGACCGCCTCGTGGATCAGCCGATCGAAGACCTCTCGCGAAGGCCGGATTCGCGGCGCCTCCACCGCAGGAAGTCTCCAGTAGCGTCGCTGGGTCGTCCCGGTCGGATGGACGACGAGCAGCTCGCCGGGGGCGAGCTTGCGGACCTCGGCGAAGGCCGTCGCCGGCGAAGCGAAGCAACCATCGCGGAGGTAGCTGCAGAGGGCGAGGTCGTCCGGGATCGCGAGGGAAGGGTCTGCCTGGACGAGCGCCGAAAGCTCGCTCGCGAAGACGAACCCCGTGCTCGTTGCGGAAAAGAAGAGCGACTTCTCGCCGGCACGATCGCGGGCGAGCACGAGCGTCTCGCTTCGCGGATCGAAGATCGCGAGCGCGAAAGGACCCTCGAGGTGCGCGACCAGATCCACACCGAACTCGAGGTAGAGGCCGGGAAGCACGGCGACATCGACTTCCGAATCGACGCTCCGGCCGCACGCGGCGAGCTTCCGGCGGAGGTGCTCGTGGTTGTCGATCTCACCGTTGCAGACCGCGACGACCCCGCTCGCGCTGTCGACGATCGGCTGCACCCCATCCCGCGGTGAGCGGATCGCGAGGCGGGTCGCGCCGAGCCACGCGCGCCCTCGGACGGCGCCGCCAGCCCCGTCGGGCCCGCGGTGGGCGAGCGCAGCGAGCAGCCGGTCGGTCTGCTCCGGCCCGGGAGTTCCGGCGGTCGCGACGAGACCTGCGATACCGCACACGGCCCTAGTTCCCGCCGGGCGGCGGAAGGAGGGCGCCCCAGAGTTCGGGAGCGAGCTCGTTCACCGCGACCCCTCGCTTGGCGGCGAGCGCTAGAAGGCGTGCGCGCTCATCTTCCCCGGCGAGGAGATACACGGCGGAGCGACGGCTGGCAAGCCAGCCCTCGAGCTCCTCGGGGAGCAGGAGCGAGGAGGGACGCCCCTTTCCTCTCGCGAGCGCCCACGGCACGTAGTTGCTGCGAAGCTCGGAAAAATCGTCGCTCACGAGCACGAAGCGGCGATCGAGGTAGAAGGGCAGGGCGCTCGGAAAGACCCGGAGGCAAGCGATCTCGGCGTCCTCGGGGAGCGACGGGATCCCTGACGCGAGCACGCGTGAGGATCGGCTCTCCGCGTAGCGAACGAATGCGGGAACGCTCGCGCCGACGAGCGCCGGAAGCAGGAGCGCCGTCGCCCCGATCCCGATCCCGAGACTCCGCTTGCGGGTGGCCCAAGCGAGGATCGCAGCGGCGCCAGCGCAGACGAGGGCCACGGCCGGAAAGACCCCGGCCCACGTCGTCCACGGGGGGTTCATCGGAGGGAGCCGGCCGACGAGGTCGCCCCGGAGCGATGCAGTGCCGAGCATGGCCGCTGCGAGAGCGAGCGGAGCCGCCAGGCACGCGAAGGAGACTCTCACGATGCGAGCGCACGTCCCTTCCGGATTCGAGAGCGCGAGCTCGATCATCCGCGCGACCCCGAGCGCGAGACCGACACAGACCGGAACCACGTAGGCGGGCTGCTTCGACTGCGAGAGCGTGAAGAGCCCGACCATCACCACCACCCAGGCGGCGGCGAGCCGGTCGAGCGGATCGAGCTGCGTGCGGCGTCGCCAGGCGAGCCAGGCTCCGGGTGCGAACAAGAAGCTCCAGGGAAGCCCGCCGGCGAGAAGCAGCGGTGCGTAGAACCAGAGCGGTGCATTGCGTCGGAACTCGGTGCTCGTCAGACGCTGCGCCGATTCGACCAGGATGCCGTACTCGAGGAAATCGGGCGCTCGAAGGCTCACTCCTACGAGCCACGGCGAAACGACCAGCAGGAATGCGAGAAGCGGAGCCGGTGCAAACGCTCTTCGCAGCGCCCCACGCGTCCCGTTCGCACGCGACGCAGCGAGGTGGACCGCGATCGGGAGGACCGCACCCACGGGGCCTTTGACGAGCGTCGCGAAGCCCGCGCTCGCCGCGGCCACGACGAGCCAGCGCCGCCGCAAGCGTGCGTCGCCGGTCTCGGCGAGAAAACCGGCGAGAATCGCTCCGGTGACGAACGCCGTGAGTGCCATGTCGAAGATCACGAGGCGTGCGAACGCGACGAATAGCGGCATCGTGGCGAGCACCATCACGGTCAGAGCCGCACGGCGCTCTCCGGCCGTACGCCTCACGAACGCGAAGACGATCGCTGCGGCGAGGAAGGCGAAGATTGCCGAAGGCAGTCTTGCCGCCGCCTCGTTTCGTCCGAAGACCGCCTGGGCGAGTCCGGAAAGCCCGAAGAAGAAAGCCGGCTTGTCGAGATAGGGGAATCCGAGCGAGGTGGGAACCCAGAATGCGCCCTCGCGCTGCATCTCGAAAGCGATCGCAGCGTTGCGTCCTTCGTCCGGCTGCGTGAGCGGGATCGCTCCGAGGCCAGCGAAGAAGCAGATTGCGGCGAGCGCGAAGGAGGCCACGGAGAGCCGTCGACCGGACATGGCACCTCCCGCGCCGGGCGGATTCTCGGCGTTCGTCGGGTGCGGGGCAAGCCGGGGACCGGTTGCGGTCGGTGCCGTGAGGGGCGATCGTCTCGCCCCGCAGGAGGGCGTGCGAGGCATGCCGGAACGCGCGGGGCGGTGGGGCGCCGGATCGAGTGCGCGAGCGAACCCGGGCTCGGAGCGGTCGAAGCAGCCGCGAGCCTTCGCCTGAGCGCAGGAGCTTCCGAGAGCGCTCCCGCCGAAGGCTCGGACCCGGCGCCGAAGGGCTCGCTGGCGCTGCTCGCGCTCGGAGCGATCGGGGTCGTTTACGGCGACATCGGCACGAGCCCGATCTACGCGCTGCGCGAGTGTTTCCTCGGCCCGCACGGCGTCGCACCGACGACGGCCAACGTCCTCGGCGTCCTTTCACTCGTGTTCTGGGCCCTCGTCTTCATCGTCTCGCTCAAGTACCTGACGGTCGTGGTGCGCGCGGACAACCGCGGCGAAGGGGGGATCCTCGCTCTGATGGCGCTCGTCACGGAGCGCCGTGACGAGCCGGGACGGCGCTCGTGGCTGATCGGGATCGGTCTGGCCGGGGCCGCGCTCCTCTACGCCGACGCGATGATCACCCCGGCGATTTCGGTGTTGAGCGCGCTCGAGGGTCTCACGGCCGAGAGCCCGACGCTCGCTCCGGCGGTGGTTCCGGGGGCTGCCGCGATCCTGCTCGGGCTCTTTCTCGCCCAGCGGCGCGGAAGCGGACGCCTCGGCGCCACGTTCGGGCCGCTCATGCTGCTCTGGTTCGCCGTGCTCGGTGTCCTCGGGGTCGCGAAGATCGTCGAGAATCCAGACGTGCTCGCGGCACTTTCTCCGTACCACGCGATCTCGTTCTTCGCCGAGAACGGGATCACTGGCGCGACCGTGCTCGGTTCGGTCTTCCTCGTCGTCACGGGGGGCGAGGCGCTCTATGCGGACCTCGGCCATTTCGGCCGCAGGCCCATCCAGGTCGGTTGGTTTGCCGTGGTGCTCCCCGGACTGGTGCTCAACTACTTCGGGCAGGGAGCATTGCTGCTCGCCCGCCCCGAGACGCTCGATCATCTCTTCTACTACATGGGGCCGCGCTGGTTCCTCACGCCGCTCGTGGTCGTCGCCACCTACGCGACGGTGATCGCGTCGCAGGCGGTGATCTCGGGGGCGTTCTCGCTCACGAGCCAGGCGGTCCAGCTCGGCTATAGCCCGCGGCTCGCGATCCTGCAGACCTCGAGCCACGAGATCGGACAGGTATACGTCCCTGCTGCGAACCGGCTCCTGCTCGTCGGGACCTCGTTGCTGCTTCTCGTCTTCCGCGAGTCCGGAGCGCTCGCGGGCGCCTACGGGCTCGCGGTCTCGAGCACGATGCTCCTCACCACGCTGTTGCTCTACCCCGTCTTCCGCGAGCGCTGGGGATGGGGGCGTTTCGTCGCGGCCGGAATCGTCGGAGCGTTCCTGCTGCCGGACCTCGTCTTCTTCGCTGCGAACCTGCTCAAGATCGGCTCGGGAGGCTGGATGCCGCTTCTCGTCGGTGCGTCGATCTATTCGCTCATGACCATCTGGGAGCGCGGCCGGGCGAGGCTCTCGGTCCTGTTGCGCGAAGCCGGTGTGCCCGAGGACGTCTTCGTCGCCGACGTTCGCGTAACCCGTCCGCTGCGCGTCCCCGGGGTTGCCGTCTTCCTCACCGGCAACGCGAACGGGATTCCGCGGACACTGCTCCACAACTACAAGCACAACCAGGTGCTCCACGAAACCGTCCTGCTGGTGACGGTGCAGGGAGAGCGCGTCCCGACGGTTCCGATCCGCGAACAGCTCCAGGTCGAGGAGGTCGGAGCGGGGATCTTCCGCGTCCGGGTTCGCTACGGATTCACGGAGTCCCCTGATTTGCCGGCGATGCTCGCGCGGATCGATCCGCACTGGTTCCATGCCGATCCGATGCGGACGAGCTACTTCCTCGGCCGCGAGACGCTGATCGCAGGCGAGGGGTCCCGCTTCAGACCTTCGACGTGGGCGCAGAGGATCTTTGCCTTCATGTCGCGGAATGCGCTCGACGCCGCGAAGTTCTTCCGGTTGCCGCCGAACCGAGTCGTCGAGATCGGCGTCCAGATCCAGCTATGAGGTGGGCGCGTCGAAGCCGGCACGCCATGGAGGCTTCGTGCCGCGCCGGGTATGCTGGAAAGACCCACCTCGGAGGAGTTCATGAAGGTCTACGACCGGATCTACATCGACGGGGCCTGGATCGCTTCGACCGGCAAGGGGCGGATCGACGTGATCAACCCCTCGACCGAGGACGTCATGGCGTCGATCCCCGAGGGAACTCCCGAGGACGTGGGTCGCGCCGTGAACGCAGCCCGGAGCGCCTTCGAGAGCTGGTCGATGACGCCCGTGGCGACGCGCGTCGACCTGCTCCGCAAGCTCGCCGCGGGTCTCGGCAACCGCATGAAGGAGATCGGTGAGACCATCGCGTCGGAAGTGGGGATGCCGATCGGCCTCGCGACGGCGATCCAGGCCGGACTCCCGATCGCCAACACGAACAACTTCGCGACGCTCCTCGAGGGCTATCCCTTCGAGGAACGGGTCGGAAGCTCGCTCGTGGTCCGCGAGCCGATCGGCGTCGTGGCCTGCATCACCCCGTGGAACTACCCCCTCCACCAGATCATCGGCAAGATCGCTCCCGCGTTCGCGGCAGGCTGCACCGTCGTCCTCAAGCCGAGCGAGGTGGCGCCCGTCAATGCCTTCCTGCTCACCGAGGTGATCGACTCGATCGGGCTTCCGCGCGGCGTCTTCAATCTCGTCACCGGCTACGGCCCCGTGGTCGGCGAGGCGATGGCTTCGCATCCCGGGGTCGACATGGTTTCGTTCACCGGATCGACGCGGGCGGGAAAGCGCGTCTCCGAGCTCGCCGCACAGACCGTGAAGCGCGTGACGCTCGAGCTCGGCGGGAAGTCCGCCAACGTGATCCTCGACGATGCGGACCTCGAGAAGGCCGTCACGAAGGGCGTCGGGGAGTGCTACCTGAACAGCGGCCAGACGTGCAGCGCGCTCACGCGGATGCTCGTACCGCGAAGTCGCCAGGACGAGGCGGTGGCGATCGCGAAGCGCGTCGCCGAGAGCTTCACCGTCGGGCCGGCCTCCGAAGCCACCTCGAAGCTCGGGCCTCTGGTTTCCGAAACTCAGCGCGAGCGCGTTCGCGGCTTCATCCGCAAGGGCGTCTCGGAAGGCGCTGCGCTCGTGACGGGCGGGGCCGAGGCTCCCGCTGGGCTCGAACGCGGCTATTTCGTCCGACCGACGGTCTTCGCCAACGTCCGCAACGACATGACGATCGCGCAGGAGGAGATCTTCGGCCCCGTGCTCTCGATCCTGCCTTACGATTCGGAGGAGGAGGCCGTTCGCATCGCGAACGATTCGGTCTACGGACTCGGCGGCGCAGTCTGGTCGGAAGATCCGGAGCGTGCCAAGCGGGTCGCGCGACGGCTGCGAACCGGGCAGGTCTCGATCAACGGCGGCGGCTTCAACCCGCTCGCTCCCTTCGGCGGCTACAAGCA
>CAJPFO010000087.1 GCA_905339255.1 Myxococcaceae bacterium | reverse complement strand
CCAGGGCTGGCGGGCGACGCTCATCCCCCTGATCGCGGTGCCCGTGTCGCTGATCGGCGCGTTCATGTTCTTCCCGGCCCTCGGCTTCTCGATCAACACGCTCTCGCTCCTCGGACTCGTCCTCGCGATCGGCCTCGTCGTCGACGACGCGATCGTCGTGGTCGAAGCCGTCGAAGTGGGGATCGAGCACGGCCTCTCACCTCGCGATGCCGCGATCAAGGCGATGGACGAGGTCTCGGGTCCGGTCGTCGGGATCGCGCTCATCCTGGCGGCCGTGTTCATCCCCGCCGGTTTCATGACCGGAATCACGGGCAGCCTCTACCAGCAGTTCGCGATCACGATCGCGATCTCGGTGCTGATCTCGGCCTTCAATGCCCTCACGCTCTCGCCCGCCCTCTCGGCGCTCCTGCTCCGGCCGAAGGAGCCGGCAACCGGGCCGCTCGGCCGCTTCTTCGCGGCGTTCAACCGCTGGTTCGGCCGCCTCACCGACCGCTACATCGGCGTCTCGCACGCGCTCATCCGGCGCACCGCGCGGGGCTTCGTCCTGCTCGGAGGCCTCGCATTGATCGGCGGTCTGGTCGGGCGCGCGCTCCCGACGTCGTTCGTTCCGAGCGAGGACCAGGGTTACTTCTTCATGAACGTCTCGCTCCCGGACTCGGCGTCGCTGCAGCGGACCGATGCGGTGTGCCGGAAGGTCGAGGAGATCCTCGCGAAGACCGAGGGGATCTCGACCTACACGACGATCGCGGGCGTCAGCATCCTCACGAACGTCTCGAACAGCTACGCGGGCTTCTATTTCGTCCAGCTCGACCCCTGGCACGAGCGCAAGGGCGAAGCGCTCTCGGTCGATGGGATCATGCACGCGCTGAACGTCGAGCTCGCGAAATCCCCCGACGCACAGGTCGTCGCGTTTCCGCCCCCCGCGATCCCGGGGATCGGGAACGCGGGCGGCTTCGACGTGATGATCCAGGACAAGAGCGGAGGGACCGTCGACTACCTCGCGACGAACGTGAACCGCTTCATCGCCGCGCTCCAGAAGCGACCCGAGCTCTCGGGAGCGTTCACGCTGTTCCGGCCCGAGGTGCCGCAGATCTTCGCCGACGTGAACCGCGAGATGGTCTACAAGTTCCAGATCGACATCTCCGAGGTCTACCGCACCCTGCAGACGCTCCTCGGCTCGATGTACGTGAACCAGTTCAACCGCTTCGGCTATCTCTGGAAGGTCTTCTTGCAGGCCGACGCGAACTACCGCTTGAAGCCGAACGACATCGACCAGTTCTACGTCCGCAACCAGGAACGCAAGATGGTTCCGCTCTCGACGCTGGTCGACATGCAGCCTTCGACGGGTCCCGCCTACACGAACCGGTACAACCTCTTCCGCGCGGTCGAGGTACTCGGCGGCGCAGCGCCCGGGTACAGCTCCGATCAAGCGCTCGCGGCCGTCGAGGCGGTGGCGAAAGAGGTGTTGCCGAACGACATGGGGTTCGAGTGGACGAACATGTCGTACCAGGAGAAGAAGGCGGGCGGCGGAGCGGGAACCTTCGCGCTCTCGCTCATCTTCGTCTTCCTGATCCTGGCGGCACTCTACGAGAGCTGGTCACTTCCCTGGAGCGTGCTCCTCACGACTCCGGTCGCGGTCTTCGGCGCGTTCGTCGGGGTCTACTGGCGAGGACTCGACAACGACGTCTTCACGCAGATCGGCCTCATCATGCTGATCGGCCTCGTCGCGAAGAACGCGATCCTGATCGTCGAGTTCGCGAAGCTCGAGCTCGACAAGGGCGAGCGCGGGGTGATCGACGCCGCGCTCACCGGTGCCCGCCTGCGGCTGCGTCCGATCCTCATGACGAGCTTCGCGTTCATCCTCGGCTGCGTTCCGCTCTGGACGGCCGCCGGATCGGGGGCCGTCTCGCGCCAGAGTATCGGGACGACCGTCATCACGGGGATGCTCGCGAGCACGCTGCTCGCGACGATCCTCGTGCCGATGCTCTTCGTCTTCGTCGAACGCGTGCTCGGACGGCATGGAGACCCGGAGGCCGCCACGCCGAAAGGAGGCCCGGACGCGTCGCCAGGAGCAGGCGATGGAGCCGCGAAGCCGCCCGGGGAGACGAAGCCGTGACGCGCGCACTCGCGCTCACGGCAGCCCTGGCACTTTGCGGCGGCTGCGCAGTCGGGCCGAACTACGTCCGCCCCGAGGTGAGCGCTCCGGCGACGTATCGGAGCGCGCTCGATCCGGCCGAAGCCGCGTCGCTCGCCGATCTCCCGTGGTGGGAGGTCTTCGCCGACCCCGTCCTCGAACGGCTCATCGAGACCGCGCTCGAGGGAAACTACGACCTCGCCACCGCCGTCTCGCGAGTCGAGGTGGCGCGAGCGCTCGTCGGTGTCACGCAGTCACAGTTCTATCCGCAGATCGAGTATCAGGGGATCGCTTCGCGCCAGCGCGAGCCGCTCCAGCAGTTCGGCAGCGCGGGAGCGGCGACCTTCGACCTCTTCCAGGGAGCCTTCGCGCTCGCCTGGGAGATCGACGTCTGGGGGAGGATCCGCCGCGCCACCGAAGCCGCTCGGGCCGAGCTCTACGCCACCGAGGAGTTCCGCCGCGGCGTCATGCTCACGCTCGCGACGGCGGTGGCTCAGTCGTACCTGACGCTCCTCGAGCTCGATCGCGAGCTCGAAATCCAGCGCGAAGCGCAGAAGGTCTACGGCGACACGCTCAACCTCTTCCAGCAGCGCTACGTGGGAGGGGTCGGATCGAAGCTCCAGGTCGATCGCGCCGAAGCCGCGCTCGCTCAGGCCGATGCGGCGGTTCCGGACCTCGAGCGACGCATTGCGATCCAGGAGAACGCGATCGCGGTGCTCCTCGGCAAGAACCCCGAAGAGATCCCACGCGGAACACCGCTCGCCGAGCGGCCGGCGCCAGCGCCGACCCCGCCGGGACTTCCTTCGCAGCTTCTCGAGCGCCGACCCGACGTCCGCGAAGCCGAGGAGGAGGTGATCCGCGCGAACGCCGAGATCGGCGTCGCGGTGGCGAACTTCTTTCCCCAGATCGGCCTGACGGCGCTCTACGGCGGGCAGGCCGAGGAGATCGAGGACGTGGTTCGTGGCCAGTTCTCGCTCTGGAACCTGGTCGGCAGTACCGTCGGCCCGATCTTCCAGGGCTTCGCGCTCCTCGAGCAGTACCGTGCCCAGCGGGCGACCTGGGAGGCGGCGGTCGCCCGCTACGACCAGACGGTGATCCAGGCGTTCCGCGACGTCTCGAACGCGCTCGTCACACAGCAGAAGCTCGTCGACGTCCGCAAGGCGCAGGAGAGGCAGGTGGTCGCGCTTCGCGATTCGGTGAGGCTCTCGCTCCTGCGCTACAACTATGGTCTCGCGGGCTACTTCGAAGTCCTCGACGCCGAGCAGCAGCTCTTTCCTGCGGAGATCTCCCTGGCACAGACGCAACGCGACCAGCTCTTGACCGTCGTCGACCTCTACCGCGCCCTCGGCGGAGGCTGGCAGCTCTCCGACGAGCAGTGGATGAAGCGGCCGTGACGGAAGGCGATCCCGCATCGAGCTGGCGGCGATGCAGCTCGTGCAAGAAGCCGATCGGATTCGGGGCGGGCTTCTGGGTCTGCAACGTCTCGACCTGCAACCGCCCGCGGACGGGTCTCGTCTTCTGCACGGTCTCGTGCTGGGACGCGCATCTCTCCGTCGTGAACCATCGCGAGTCCTGGGCCGTCGAGCGCAGCGCGCCGAGCCGGGAGCAGTGGGCTCGTGAGCAGGCGGCCGAAGCCGCCTCGCAAACCGCAGGCGCGGCCAGCACCCCTTCCGGCCCGAGGCGGATCCTGCCGAAGCCGGCGCCTCCGGCGCCCGACCCCAAGCGCCCTCGCGAGGTGTTGATCGTGGCGTCGAAGTTCAAGGAGTACGTCCGCGTCCGCGCCGGGATGAACACCTCCGACCGCTGTCTCGAGGCGCTCTCGGATCTGGTTCGGGAGCATTGCGAGCGAGCGATCGAGAAGGCCCGCGAAGAGGGCCGCAAGACGCTCCTCGAGCGCGACTTCGAATGACCCGGCCGGGCGCGCGCCGGAAGGCGTAGCCGCTACGCCGCGAGCCGGAGATACGCGGCCGCTGCAAGCCCGCCTGCGAGCGCCACTGCGAGCAGCAGCGACGCGACGACGCGGAGCCTTCCGTGAGAGCGCGCCGCCCGAAGCGCCTCGAAGGCCAGCGCCCCGACCCCGAGGAGCCCCGCTGCGGCGAGAAGACTTCCGTCCTGGATCGAGAGGACGAGGAGCGCGGCGAAGAAGTTCGCCCCGACGAGCACGATCACGGCGAGAACGGGCCAGAGCAGCGGCTCCTCGACGAAGGCCTTGGCCATGCGGACGAAGAAGGAAGGCTCGGGATCGCTCATCGGGGCGAGCGTACCCGACGGCGCGCGGACGCGGCGCCCGCAGCCCGCTTGCGGGCTCGAACCGGGCGCTATGTTCGGGGCTTGCGAAACGCCGTTCCGGGGGGGGGCGATGTCCGAAGCCACCACGCGTACCATTGCCGCGATCGTCGCGGTCGTCTTCCTGGCGAGCAGCACGGGCTGCGCCAACACCATGACGGGACTGAGCGAGGACACCTCGTCCTTCGGAAGAACCATCCAGAACAACCCGAAGGCCGCACTCGGCGCGCTCGGCGGAGCGGGAGGCGGCGCGCTCATCGCCGGCCTCGCCGGAGCCGGCGCTCCGTGGATCATCGGTGCCGCGCTCATGGGCGGGCTCCTCGGCGGTTACATCGGCCACAAGCTCGACCAGCGGGACAAGGAGATGGCGGTCTCCGCGGCACATCGCGCATTCGAGCAGAACCGCAGCGGACAGAAGTCCGTCTGGCGCAACCCCGACACCGGAAACCACGGCGAGATCGTTCCCGTCAAGACCTACCAGCTCGCAGACGGTCGCTACTGTCGCCGCTACGAGCAGACGATCTACGTCGGCGGCGAGAAGGAGAAGAGCACCGGCACCGCATGTCGCGGCGCCGACGGCACCTGGTCGACCCAGAGCTAGGAGCGAGCATGAAGCCGATGCGAGCCGTTCTCGTCGCCCTGCCGTTCGCGATGCCCGCCGTCGTTGCGTCCGCCGAAGAGCCGGTGCGGATGGCGTACGATGCAAAGCAGGCCTTCGACGAGACGGATACCAATCGCGATGGCCTCGTCGACCCTCCCGAGTTCTACGAGCGGATCACCGAGACCTTCTTCCACGGGGACGCCGACAAGAACGGCAAGCTCGAAAAGGGCGAGTACGAAGCCGTCGTCGTGATCGAGACCGATTTCGATGCGGTCGACCGTGATCGCGACGGAGTCGTCACGCTGATCGAGTTCTTCCGGGCGCGGGGCGAGGTCTTCGACCAGGTCGATTCGAACGCAGACGGAGCACTCTCCGAGCAGGAAGTGATCGCCGGCTTCGAGGCACCGCCGAAACCGCAGGCGGAGCCCAAGTGAAGCGTCTCGCCCTGGGGCTCGTCGCGAGCGGAGCCTTTCTCGCCGTCGGCTGCGCTTCCGCGTACCAGGGCACCTACGACAAGACCTACCAGCAGCTCGAATCGCAGGCGGATGCCGAGCGCCGCAAAGAAGAAGCCGAGCATGCCGAGGCGAAGAAGTACGCGGCGGTGGTCTACTTCGCGACCGGCAGCGCACTCATCGACGAAGAGGGCCAGCGTGAGATCACCTGGTTCGTCGAGAAGCTCCGGCCCTACCCGAAAGCAGTGATCGACGTGCAGGGCTTCGCCGATTCGACCGGGAGCGAAGCCACCAACGCGGCGCTCTCGATGCAGCGGACCCAGGCGGTCGTCGCCGCGCTCGTCTCGCAGGGAATCCCGCCCGACCAGGTCCGGCAGGCGCATTACGGAGCGAACTACCAGGCGGCCACCAACACCACGCCGCAGGGGCGTCGCCACAACCGCCGCGTCGAGCTGAGCGTCGAGTAACGAGAAGACGCCCCGGTCCTGGCGGAGCCGGGGCGTCCGGAGCCGCCGGAAACGGGAGGCGGCGAGAGCTGCAACTTCGACCGTGGAGGCGAGCGCGCTCGCGACTTCGCGCCCCCTCCGGAGCTCGTGCTTCCGCGTGCCGATCTCCCGCTCCGGGGGTCTCCTTCTCGACGTTCCAGCGAACCGAAGGGAGCCGCGGGCGGACCGGGTTGTGGAGGGGAGTGATGCCCACCCGCGGCCCCTTCACCGGATGAGTCACCGCGAGCGGCGCGAGGGGCCTGTGACGAGACGCACAGATCGGTCGCTTTCCGATGCGCCCGCGGGAATCGACGCCCGGTTCCCAGCGGCCAAATGGCCTGCTGTCCGTGACGGAGCTCGCGGTGAGTGACCCCGACTTCCTTTCCTCGTCGGAAGTCGAGTCGGCGGTGCTCGCTGCGGGGTTCCGGCGCTGCTCACGTCATGGGCACCTGCTGCACTACACGATGGGCTTTCGCAGGCCGGCGTGAAGCGCACGGCGCCCCACAGGCCACGCGCGGGCCGCCCAATCTGACGAGAATCCCACAGGCGAGAGGCCGCTGCGCGACTGACGCGGCCCTCGTAGCCGCCGGGTGGGTCGTCCAGGACCTCCCTGCGATGTACCAACGGGTGTGACCGTGCATGTCACGCGGATGAGCGACCGAAGTGCGAGCGAGGGGAGCGATGCCGTGTGAATCAGAGATCGCCGAGCCGCCGGATCTTCTCCTTCACCTCTCGCAGCAGCGCCGGAGGGATCTGCCCCAGCCGCCTGCGGAGTCGGCGATTGTCGATCGCTCGGCTCTGATCGATCATCACCTCGCATTCGCGAGCGTTTCCGGCCGAGCCCGCCGGCAGACAGACCCGCAAGAGACTTTCGCCCGTGAGCCGGGTCGTACAGGGAACGATCCAGGTGGATGGATGTCCCGTCCGGTTCAGGAGATCCGTCTGCAGGACGACCACCGGACGAAGCTTCCCGGCCTCCGTCCCGCGCCGCGGACTCAGGTCGGCCACGAGGAGTGCTCCGTGATCGATCCGGAGGGTCAATCGAGGCCTTCGCCCGACAAACGGTCGAGCTCCTCGATCTCCTTGCGCGTGGCGCTGCGGACGGCTTTGGACGCGCGGCGATAGGCCTCCTGCAGCTCGGCCCGGTCGGTGGTCGCCTGCAGCAGGCGCAGGCCTCGCCGCACCACCTCGACGTTGGTCCGGATCTTCAGCTTCGCCTTGAGGGAGCGAACGAGGCGGATCTCCTCCGCCGGAAGCGTGATGCTCGACTTGGTATTGGATTTCATACCTCGAGGATACCGCCCGGCCTCGGCCAGCGCGACCTTCGCCTTGAACGATGCCTGGTACCGATTTCTGGCTTGCTTCTTCATCGGCCTGCCCCTTCCCTCGTTGGGGAGCAGGCTCGGTTTCCCACCTCGTGCCCTGGTCAGAAAACCGGGGCCCACTTCAGCCGCCGCCTTTGCCCGGATCTTCACCGCCGGGATCCGCATCAGCAGGGCCAGGCGCAGCACGCCCCCCGCAAACCGCCATTGGGGGCAGGCTCTCCCCCGTGGAATCTGTCACGTTGGCCTTACCCGACGTAACCCGCAGAGCGCCCCCTTCCTTTTTCTAGATGGTCGAGCGTGGAGCGGCGCGCGAGGTACGCAGGAGAGCGGGAATTCGCGCCAGCGGTCGCAGCCGCCGCCCGGAGACGTTGCGATGCGCGCCGGCCGCGAACGAGCGGCGGGAGGCTCAGGGGCTCGAGAACGCCCTCCGTAGTTGACTTACCGGATCATAGTCGATACAATTTTCGTAAGATGACGACCGCAACCCTCTCCACGAAGTACCAGCTCGTGATCCCGCGCAGTGTGCGGGAGCGGCTCGGTCTGACGCCCGGAACGAAGCTCACGGTGATCGACAAGGGCGGTGTGGTCTACCTGGTGCCCGAGCGGCCGATCCGTAGCCGCCGAGGGGTGGCGCGAGGCACCAACCCGCGAGGGCTACGCGAGAAGAAGGACCGGCTCTGATCCTCGTCGACTCGAGTGGCTGGATCGAGTACCTGGCCGAGCGCGCACGTGCAGACGCGTTCGCGCCGTACCTCGAGAGCCGCGAGGCGCAGAGCGTCGCCTCGATCCAGCTCTACGAGGTCTACAAGGTCGTGCGGCGCGACCTCTCCGAGGAGCGGGCGATCGAAGCCGTCGCGGCCATGCATCGCGCACAGATCGTCCCGCTCGACGCGAGCCTCGCGATCGAGGCCGCGGACCTCTCGCTGGCACACGGGCTCGCGATGGCGGACGCGATCGTCTACGCGACGGCGCTGCGGCAGGGCGCGACCCTCGTGACCGGGGATGCCGACTTCGAGGGTCTTGCCGACGTCGTCTTGATCCGCTGAGCGCGCTGAGCCGACGGCAGTGGCTGGCGGGCATCGGATCAACGGCGGGTCGAAAGCTCGTGTCCAGCCGGATCAGCCGCGTCCTGCCCCGCGCCGCACCTCGCGCGCACGCCGCTCTTCCGCTACCCCGCGCTCGACGAGCTGCTCGGCTGCGAGGCCCGCCATTGGGGGCAGGCTCTCCCCCGTGGAATCTGTCACGTTGGGCCTTGCCGGACGTAACCCGCAGAGCGCCCCCTTCTTTTTCCTACGCGTCGCGTTGCGCGTACGCGCACGCGTCGAAGAGGAGCGCCCCGATCCCTTCAAACTCGACCGAGAGGGCTTTCGGCGCTGGGTCCGCGGCCGCGTAGGGCGAGCGTGGCTCGTCGAGACCGGCGGCCCGATCGCCTTCGTGGGCTACGTCGACGTGCAGCGCCCCGAAGGCTGGCTCTTCCGGGGAGTCTACACCAGGCCCGAGGCGTGCCGGCGAGGACTCGCGCGCGCGGGTAGGCGAGGCGCGATGAGCGTGCGACGTCCTGCCGGCTACGAGATCGCGTATCATGGCCGTCAGCGAGCGAAGGCAGACCGCGCGGGCGCTCTCCGGGGCCGACCCGCCGCAGCAGGAGAGGCCATGGGCACGTATCTCTGGACGAACGCGAAGGTTCTCGCCGTCGACGTCAGCGTATCGCGTGACGTCGCGCAGGCTTTCCTGCCGGAGGCGCTCTCGCTCGCGGAGCCCGCGACGGCAACCCTCTTCGTCGCCGACTATCCGGAGACGGCGTTCGGCTCCGTCTATCGGGAGGCTGCGGTGCTGCTGCACGCGGGCGACGAACGGGGACCCGCGCTCCACTGCTCGTGGATGGTCGTCGACGACGACACCGCGCTCATCCTCGGACGCGAGGTGCTCGGGTTCCCGAAGAAGATGGCCGAGATCCAGCTCGAGGAGCGCGAGGGACGGGCCGTGGGAACCGTGAGTCGCAAAGGCGTCGAGCTGATGCGCCTCGAGGCGACGATCGGCGAGGCGGAGACCAACCCCGCCCCGTTCTTCGCTCGCCGCATGGTGAACGCGATCGGAACCCTGCCGACCGGCATGAAGCGCATCGATCTGCCGCCGGCCGAGGAGCACATTCACTCCGCGCGGGTCGGCGAAGCGAAGGTCGCGCTCGCGTCCAGCGACCGCGATCCGCTCGCCGACCTGCGGCCCGCAGCGTCGGGCTCCGCTCGGCTCGTGCATCTCGACTTCGGATCGCTCGCTGCGGCCGCGGGCGGCGGCCAGAGCGAGATCCTCGGTGACGCCGGGGCCGACTGGACGCTCCGGCACTTCTTCTACCGCGCGCGGTAGCGCTCGACCGCAGTGGCCGCGCGCAGCGGCGAGAAGCTCAGCCGAGAATGCGGATCTCGCGGACGCGCGAGAAGTCGCGGTCATGGGTCACGAGGGCGGCGGATCCCGTCGCCACCGCCGTGGCGAGCTGGATGGCATCGGGCAGACGTAGCCGGTAGGCGCTCCGGAAGCGGTCGGCGAGCGAGCGGCGGTTCTCGAGGAAATGGATGATCGGCGCCGAATCCACGGTGACGAGCGCGCCCGCGGTGGGCATCTTCGACCAGTGCCGGCAGGTGCTTGCGTGTGTCCTCGATGCCATGGGAACCCTCCGGGCACGCCGATAATGCACAGTTCGTACGGGATGGCATCAAACCCACGCTCTCGCTGGCGCGCTCTGCAGTGTCGCCATGATGCGCGAGCAGGGCGTGCGCCGGCGACGTGCTACTCCCGGCGTGAGCCGGGCTACGGAGCCGTCGTGATGGCTCGCCGCCGCGATCGTCGACCGCATCCTCGAGCGCGGACGGATCCTGCGCCTCGATGGCCCTTCGCTCCGTACCAAGCACCTCGGTCTTGACGACCCGGTCGCCTCCGAGGCATCGCTCCAACCGGCAGGAATTTCCGGAATCAGTCGGCAAGAATTCCCGAAGCCCACACGGGGCGCCGAAGCCCCGATCTGCGAATCAGTAGATCACGAGTGAAGCCAGCCGCCGGAGCACCGCGGAATCGAGCAGGGTGATGAAGCCCCGCTCGTGGCGGAGCACTCCTGCCTGCTCCCAGTGGCCGAGCTGGCGGTTCACGCTCTCGCGGCTCGCCCCGACGAGTTCGGCGAGCTCGCGTTGCGAGAGCTTGAGTGCGATGTGGGTTCCGCTTCCCGTCCCCGAGCCGTAGTCGCGAGCGAGCTGGAGGAGCTTTCGAGCGAGACGTGCGGGGAGCGAGAGGAAGACGAGCTCCTCGACGAGCTCGCTCGTATGGCGAAGCCTCGCCGCGCACGCCGCGAGAAGTCGGATCGCGACCGCGGGCTCGCTCTCGAGAAGCGTGAGGAGATCGGCTCGTCCGATCACCAGGAAGTCGCAAGCGCTCATCGTCGTGACGGTCGCCGTTCGCGGCCCGCCGTCGAGAAGCGCGATCTCGCCGACGACCTCTCCCGGCTCGAAGACCGCGAAGACGGTCCCCCGTCCCTCGCTCGCGACGGCGAGCGCCTTGCAGCGTCCTCGAAGGAGAACGAAGAGTTCGTGCCCCGGCTCGCCGCGGCGAAAGAGCCTGCGCCGCGCCGGCACCCGACGCACGCTCGAGACGGCGAGCAGGCGCCTGCGATCGTCCGCGTCGAGCGATTCGAAGAGCGGAACGCGCTCGATCGCCGCCGCTGCGTCGAGCGAAGCTGCCGCCTTTGCAGCCGGAAGCGGTGCCGCGGAACGGGGCGTCATTTCGGGAGCCTCCGCTCGGCGGCCCGCCGCACCCCGGCGATGAGCGTCTCGCGAGAAAGCAGGCGGAGACCGACGTTCACGGCGATCCAATCGAAGCTGCGGCTCACGAGCGAAGGGCGTTCGCCGAGCGCAGCGAGCGCCTTCGCCACGACCCGCTCGGAGCTCTCTCCGCCATGCGGAGCTTCTCCGGCCCGCATCTGGAACTCGGTCTCGGTCGATCCCGGTTCGAGCGCGAGCACGTCGATCCCGCTCCCACGGAGCTCTTCGTGGAGCGCTTCGCCGAGGGAGTTGTCGAAGGCCTTGGTCGCACCGTAGAGCGCGTGGAGCGGCATCGGGACCATGCCCGCCACCGATCCCACGAAGATGATCGCACCGCGGCGGCGAGCGAGCATCGAAGGCAATGCGAGACGAGCGAGGAGCGCCGGCGCCGTGCAGTTGAGCTCGACCATCGCGCGCACCCGCTCGGCCGGCTGGTTCACGAGCGGACCGATGCTCCCGAAGCCGGCGTTGTTGACGAGAATCCCGACCTCGAGATCGGAGACCGCTCGGGCCAGCTCCTCGGCGGCGCCGGCACGCTCGAGATCGAGCGGAACGACACGGGTGCGGACGGCGCTTTCGCGTTCGAGCTCGCCGGCGAGCTCGCGAAGCCTCTCCTCGCGGCGCGCCGAGAGGACGATCGAGCAGCCCTCTCGTGCGAGCGCGCGAGCGAACTCGCGGCCGATCCCGGACGACGCACCCGTAACGAGCGCCCACTCTCCGTAGCGATCGCGAAACCGCGGCCGCTCGGGCCGGAAGAGAGGTCTCGCTCGCCACAAGAGCCAGGTCACGCCGCCGAAGAGAAGGCCCGAGACGACGGCCGATGCGATGGCCTTCGCGCCATCCACGTAGAGAAGCGGCCAGACCACCATCGCGAGCGTCACCTGCGCGCCGTAGACCGCGGCCCAAGGCCACATCCAGCGCCGCATGCGCAGGAACCCGACCATTCCGGCGGCATACACGGCCCAGTGCGGGAGCGCGAGGAGCTTGGCCGCATGGCCGTGGAAGCGGAAGCCGAACCAGACCTCCTCGTCGCGCGCCACCGGCTTCAAGAAAAGATCCCAGGGGACGTACACGAAGGTCATGAACGCGCAGAAGACGAGGAGACCCGTCATCCACCAGGGTCGGATCGGGCGGGATTCGGTTGCCACGAGGACCTCCGCGAGGCGAGGATATCCCGGAAGCGGGGCGGCGTGTTCCGGGGCCTACCCCGACTGCCCGCTACCATCGACGAGGGGTCCGCGGGCTTCTCGGAAAAGGAGGGTGTCGATGCGAGTCGTCGTGAACTTCGAACTCTGCGAGGCCAACGCGCGCTGCATGGCCGCCTGCCCCGAGGTCTTCGAGGTCGACGACGGCGATCAGCTCCACGTGCTGATCGCGAACCCGCCGGAGAGCCTGCGCGCGAAGGTCGAGAAGGCGGCCGCCTCCTGCCCGCGGGCGGCAATCCGGATCGCCGAGAACTGAGCCCGACGCCGGGCGCAGGGGGATCGGCCCGCGGCTTCGATCAGCTTCTGCGGCGCGCCCGCGCGGCGAGCAGGACGAAACCCGCGGCGAGAAGCGCCGGGGTCCCGGGTTCGGGCACGACCGCGAGCGCCGAGATGCTGCCCTGGAGATCGACGTAGGTCCCCGGGACTCCGAAGAAGACGCCGAAGTCCGCCGAACCCCACGGCGCGAGCGACCAAGGCAGCGCTGCGAGTGCCGTCGACGAGAGCGCCGTCGCGGAAGCGTCGTCGAGCGCGAGGAGCATGTAGGAATACCCGATCGGCGGCAGGCCGGGCGTCCCCGAGAGATTCTCGAAGAATCCCGAAGCGTTGTCGAAGCTTCCGTTCACCAGGTCGAGCTGCGTCGTGCCGCCCGCGAACCAGGTGAAGGTGAAACCTCCCGTCGCGACGTCGAGCGAGAAGGGAAGGGCGCCCAGATCGTAGTTCGCCGTGGTCGGATCGGAGTAGATGATCGGGGCCGTGTCGTCGTAGCTGAGGAGCGCCGCAAAGCTCGTGCCGGGGACCACGGCGCCACTGAGCACTCCGCCCGGGTCGTCGACGACGTCCCAGGTTCCGGAAATCGACACCGTCACGGGGGCGGCAACGGCAGAAAGCGGAAGCGCGGCGGCGATCAGGGCCACGAAAGCGAGCGAGCGCATCGGATCCTCCTTCCCGGGGACCCGAGCCTACCATGAAACCCCGAGCTCCCTTCCGTGAAATCTCCGAGAAGCCCCATGTTCGAGGGGGCCGGCTCAACGCCCGGACTCTGCGGGACGAAGAAGAAGTGAGTAGAAGAAGGGGATGGCTTGGGGCACCACGCGCATGAACGCACTGCCCGCCTGGGAGCGGCAGCCCTCCTCGTCGCGGTCGGGGTGGCGGCGCTCGCGTGCAGCGAGAAGGCGGTGCCCGAAGCGCTTCTCGGACGCTGGGCGAGCGACGATCCCCGCTACCAGGGCCGCAGCCTCGTGGTCTTGCCGAACACGCTCGAGATCGGGCAAGGCGAAGGTCGGAGCGAGATCGTCGCGATCGACTCGATCGAGTCGGAAGTCGGCATCGAAGGCGGAACCCTCTACGTGATCCGCTACCGAAGCCCGTACGGCGACGAACAATCGCTGCGCCTCGTCGTTCTCCCGGGTTCGCCTGCCTCGCTCCGATTCGAGAACCACTCCGAGCTCTGGACCCGCCGGGATGGGGGCGATGCGGGAATCAGGAGGGACTCATGATGAGCCGAGACCGCCGCTCGCTCCTCTCCGATGCCTCGTTCCGGGCGCATCTGGTCCTCGTCGTGACGGGGACGACCGCGGCCCTGCTCGTCGTCGGAAGTGCCGCGATCCTGCTCCCGCTCCTTCTCCAGTTCGAGGGCAGTGCCACGGGATCGCCCCAGGACCTCGGCCGACTCGCCGATCGGATCCTCGCGCTCCACTCGACCCTCTGGCCGCTCGTCGCGATCTGCCTCGGCGGTGTCCTGGTGAGCTCGTGGCTCCTCTACCAGCGGATGGTCTCGCCGATGGTGCGCTTCGTTCAGGTCTTCCGGAGCATCGAGGCCGGCGCCCTCCCCGGGGCGATCCAGCTCCGAGCCACCGACTACCTCGCGGAGGAGGCCGCGGTCCTCAACGAAATGACGGCTTCGCTCCGCGAGCGGCACACGGCTCTTTGCGCGGCCGAAGAGAGGCTCCGGAGCGGGATCGAGGACCTCGCCGAGCAGATCGAGCAGAGCGCCGACGCGGAAAGCGCGCGACTCGTCGCGACCGCGCAGGACCTCGAGAAGCTCGTTCGCGATCAGATCCAGCGCGTGAGCGCGGCCTAGAGCCCCGGCCCCCGCAGATGCCGCAGCCGACTCCGAGCGCCGCCGTCGGACCCCGCTCGCGACGAAGCGGAGGGTTCACGCTGATCGAGCTCATGATCGCGATCGCGATCGTCGGAATCCTCTCCTCGATCGCGACGGTCCGCTATCTCGGCTACATCGAGAAGGTTCGCGTCACGCGCTCGATCCTCGACCTGAAGACGATCCAGACGGAGATCGATGGACTCACCGTCGAGGGAGCGCCGCTGCCGGCAAACCTCGCCGCCGTGAACCTGCAGAAGAACGATCCCTGGGGCTTTCCCTACCGCTATCTGCCGCTGCGCGACGCGCTCGGCAGGCGGATCAACTTCGGCGCCGCACGAAAGGATCGCTTCCTCGTCCCGATCAACGACGACTACGACCTCTACAGCATCGGAAAGAACGGCCAGACGGCCGTTGCGCTCACTTCTGCGCGGAGTCGCGACGACGTGATCCGCGCCAACGACGGGGCGTTTCTCGGCCTCGCCGATCGGTACTGAGCCTTGCCGGCCCTCGAAGGCAACGTCCTCGGGCTTCGGCGCCTCGGCATCGAGGGCCGCTTCCTCCGAAGCCGCGTCGCGCGCCGGATATTCATCTCGGTGGTGCTCTGCGCGCTCCTGCCGATTTCGGCCTTCGCCCTCCTCTCCTGGAAACAGGTGACGTCGCAGCTCTCGCAGCACGCCTCGGAACGGCTCGCGCTCGACGCGAAACAGCAGGGCATGATGCTCCTCGAGCGGCTCCTCCTGCTCGATACCTCGCTTCGGCTGATCGCCGCCTCGCTCTCGAGCGAGGGCGCTCCCGGCGCTCGCCCCGAGCTCCCGCAAGAGGCAAGGAGCCTCGCTGCGGGCCGCTTCGAGGAAATCTCCGTCGGCGCGTGGCCGGTCGCGTCCGGAGCGGGCGACCCGCTCCTGGCCGCGTTCTCCGCGCCGGATCGCCAGGTGCTCGCGCACCTCGAGGGCGGCGGGCCGTGGCTGCGCGTCCTTCCCGGTGCACCGCCGGCGATCGCGCTCGGCCGACTCTTGGACGGAGCGACGGGGCCGCGCCTCGTCGCGGCGCGGATCGATCCGTCGTTTCTCTTCGTTCTCGACGGTCTCGGATCCGAGGAGGGCCTCATCGTCCTCGGCGAGAACGACACTCCGATCTTCTCGTCGGTTCCGCTCGAGGGAACCGTCGAGATCGCGAACCAGATCGGCGATTGGCCCGCGGCGCTCGACGACGAGGATCGCGTCTCGGGATCCTGGGGCCTTTTCCTCCGACCCACCTTCCGGGCACCTGCCTGGACGCTCCTCGTGGCCGAGCCGAGTCGCGTCGTCCTCGCACCGCTTCGACAATTCGAGGCGATCTTCCCGCTCGTCTCGGTGCTCTCGCTGCTCGTCATGGGACTCTCGGCGCTCGTCCTCGTCCGCCGCAGCCTGGTCCCGATCGAAATCCTGCATGCCGCGACGCAGCGGATCGCCGACCGGGACTTCGAGACCCGGGTCTCGATCGAGACGAACGACGAGTTCCAGGACCTCGGCCGTTCGTTCAACGAGATGGCCGAGAGCATCGCGCACCACGTGCGGGTGGTGGAGACGGTGAATACCGTGGGAAGCGCACTCTCGAGCGAGCTCGACCGCGAGAAGCTCCTCGACGCGATCCTGCGCGGGGCGATGAACGTGACGGGGGCCCGAGCGGGAGCCCTCCACCTGGTGGACGGGGACGATCGCCTCCGGCGCATGCGCCTCGTCGGTTCGGAGGGCGTCGACGCGAGCTCGCTCGCGGCAAATCTCGATCGACAGGCTTCGCGAGCATTGCGCACCGATGCGCCGATCGAGAGCCCCGGCGACGGGACGCTCTCGATCCCGATGCGCAATCACGAGCGCGAATGCATCGGGGTGATCCAGCTCGTCGCGGGCGCCGGACGAAACCTCGAGCGGCCCGCACGGGCGCTCGCCGAATCGCTCGCTTCGCAGACGGCCGTGACACTCACGCGCGACCGCCTCGCCGGCGAGTTCCGAGGCCTCTTCGAGGGTCTGATCGAGCTCCTCGTGACTGCGATCGACGAGAAGTCCCCCTATACCGGTGCCCACTGCCGGAGGGTGCCGGTGCTGACCGAGATGCTCGCCGATGCGGCGTGTGCGACGCAGGAGGGCCCTCTCAAGGATTTCACGCTGAGCGAGGCCGAGCGCTACGAGCTCCGCATCGCGGCGCTGCTGCACGACTGCGGAAAGGTCACGACACCGGTCCACGTGCAGGACAAGGCGACCAAGCTCGAGGCCCTCTTCGATCGGATCGCGGTGGTCGACCTCCGTTTCGAGATCGTGCTGCGCGATCTCGAGATCTCGCGGCTTGGCCGGAGCGAGCCGGGCCCCGGAATCTCCGAGGCCATCCGGGAGCTCCGGGACGACCGCGAGTTCCTGCGGCGCTGCAACATCGGCGGCGAATTCATGGCCCCCGCCGACCGCGAGCGCGTGCAGCGGGTCGCCCGACGCTGGCGCTGGCGAGGCCCGGACGGAATCGAGCAGCCGATCCTCTCCGACGAGGAAGTCGAGAATCTCTGCGTCGTGCGCGGCACGCTGAACGATCGCGAACGCGACCTCATCAACCACCACGTCGTCACGACGATCCAGATGCTCGAGCAGCTCCCGTACCCGAAGAGCCTCCGCAACGTCCCCTTCATCGCGGGCTGCCATCACGAGCGGATGGACGGCTGCGGCTATCCGCAGGGTCTCACGCGCGAGCAGATGTCGACCCAGGCGCGGATCCTCGGACTCGCCGACGTCTTCGAGGCGCTCACCGCGAAGGATCGCCCCTACAAGCCCGGAATGAAGCTCGGGACCGTGCTCTCGATCCTCGAGAAGATGCGCGACGAGGGGCACATCGACGGCGAGATCCTCGAGGTCTTCGTTCGCGAGAAGGTGCACCTCCGCTATGCGGCGGAGTGGCTCGACCCCGAGCAGATCGACGACGACCTGCTCGACGAAGCGGCGCCCTTCTTGGCTCGAAGCGCCCACTGCGAAGCGCGCGGGCCCAGAGAACCCGGTGGGTCGCGAGCGGACCGTCCCCTCCCCGCGCACGATCGGGAGTAGACTCGGCCCCGACGGGCCGCATGGCCCGGGAGGGTCGGCATGGCTCGTGCGCTCCGGGTTTCGGCGATCGTCGTCGGCGTTCTCTTCGGGATCGGCATTCTCACGATCTTCGCGGCGAGGTTCCATTCGGGGCCGATCGGACCGCTCCCCGGTGGCCCCTTCGCCGAGGCCACGAGCCAGGGCCCCCTCGATGCGGGCTCGCTCGCCGGGCTCGATACGGTCGAGATCGAGGTCGGCGTCGGCGACCCGCGCACGCGAACCACCTGGGTCGTCGTGCACGAAGGTCGGATCTACGTCCCGGCGGGTGCCGGTGAGAGCAAGCTCTGGCCCGCGCAAGCCGAGAAGGACGGGCGGCTCCGCCTGCGTGCGGACGGTGCCGTGCACGAGGTCTCGGCGCGGAGGATCTTCGACGAGGCCACGCGACGCGCGGTCCTCGAGGCGGTGGGACGCAAGTACGAGATCGAGGCCGATCCCGAGAGCGATCTCGTGAAGGGAACCTGGCTCTTCGAGCTCGGCGCGCCTTCGACCGGGAATCCGCCCGACGCGTCCTGATCAGGCCTCCGGATAGAGGAGCAAGGACTCGCGCTCCTCGCGCCAGCTCTCCTCGTCCGCCTTCGCGACCCGATCGAGATCGCTCGGGTCCGCGGCGGGATCATCGACCCACTCGCGAAGCAGCGGGCCTCCGTTCAAGAGATCGATCGCGAGCCGATCGCGTTCGTATTCGTACGGAAAGTCCCTCCAGAGCTCGTAGCCGGGAGCGAGCGAACGGATCGCCTTCAGCGCGAGCGAGACGATCCGCCAGGGACGGAAGCGCCCGTGGTCGTAGGCGGGGTCGTCGACGTGGATCTGCACTCCGGAGCAGAGGCTCCCCGAGTGCTTGTGGAAGGTGGGCTCGAAATGACAGGGGCGAAGCCGGCAGCCTTCGAGCCAATCGGGAGCGATCTCGCGCATGCGCTCGATCACGGCGGAGGCGTCCACGTCCGGCGCGCCGAAGAGCTCGAGCGGGCGCGTCGTGCCGCGCCCTTCGGAGAGCGTCGTTCCCTCGAGCATCACCGTCCCGGCGTAGCAGCGCGCCATCGAGAGGTTCGGAGCATTCGGGCTCGGATTCGTCCAGGATCGCTCGAAGGAGGGCCAGCCGAATCCGGGTGCAGCTCCGGGCTTCCAGCCCTGCATGGTGATCACGTCGAGATCGACGTCGAGTCCGAACCGAGCGACGAACCAGCGTGCGAGCTCACCCATCGTGAGCCCGTGACGCATCGGGAGCGGCCCTGCTCCGACGAAGCTCTCGAAGCCGGGTCGAAGCCTCGTGCCCTCGACCGGCCGCCCCGCCGGATTCGGCCGATCGAGGACGATCACGCGCTTGCCCGTCCGCGCCGCCGCTTCGAGCACGTAGCGAAGCGTCGTGATGAAGGTGTAGATCCGGCAGCCGAGGTCCTGGAGATCGACGAGCAGGACGTCGAAGGTCGAGAGCATCTCGTCGGTGGGACGTCGCACTTGCCCGTAGAGGCTGAAGACGGGGATCCCGTACTTCGGATCCACCGCGTCCGACGTCTCGATCATGTTGTCCTGCTTGTCGCCCCGCATGCCGTGCTGTGGGCCGAAGGCGGCGCCGAGCCGCACTCGAGGCAGCGCCGCCAGCGCGTCGAGACTATGGACGAGGTCGGCCGTGAGCGACGCAGGATGCCCGAGCAAGGCCACCCTCCGACCCTCGAGCGGCTTCGTGAGCTCGCGCTCCGCAACGAGGCGATCGATCCCGAAACGAACCGTCATGCGATCTCCCTGCTCTTCTCTTTCGGCGAAGCGAGGCGAAGTCGAAAGCCCGATGCGTCGTGGAAGTCCGGCTGGGGGGACGGATGGTGCAGCGCCCAGTACGAGAGCCGCCCGTCCTTCTCCTCGACGACGGCGCAAAGGCCCACCTGGAGGGCCTCTCCGTCGCGCTCCGAGTCGAGCGCGAAACGCGCTTCGAGCGCGAGCCGCGAGCCATTGCGCTCGATGCGGACCTCCGGCGCCCGCCCCGGAGCGCGCCCGGGATCGCGCTCGCGGTACGAGCGGAAGGCGTAATGCGCCCAATCACCCGACGGCGAGAAGTTGAGCTCCTCGTATGCGGTCTTCCCTTCGACGGCGAGAAATGCCTCGAAGCAGGTGTGCTTCCAGAGGAAGTCACGACGCCCCGGCGCGCTCGCGACGTCGGGCACGGCGAGGTCGGCGATCGGCCCCTCGAGCACGAAATGGCAGACGAGCGACCCGTCCGCCGTGCGAGCGGCACTTGCTTCGATGCGAAGCGAACGGCCCGGGGGGCTCGAAGTGTGCGGCGAAAGCGCGCGCGAGGCCGAGGCCTTCACGTGCGCGAGGCTGCCACAACCGCGCGCCCGCCGCCGCGGATCGGATGCCCGGATCGCGTCGCAGGCTCCGCCACGCGCGCGGTTCTGCCGTAGAGTAGGCCCGGGAGGGGGAGAGGATGGCGCCTCGTCTGCGACGCCAGGACTCCGCGGGGCTTCGAGGCCTCGGCCGGGCGGTGCTCGCGCTTCTCGCGCTCGCTCTCGCGCCGGCCGCCGCGATCGCCGACGCCCCGATCGCCGTGAGCCCTCCTCCGGGCCCGCGGCCGGTCGTCGTCGTCGCGAGCGTCTATCTCCTGAACCTCGTCTCGGTCGACGATCGCGAAGAGACCTTCGATGCGGATCTCTATCTCGACCTCTCGTGGCGCGATCCGCGACTCGCCTTCGAGCCCAGCGCCGGCGAGCCGCCGACCCGCATCTACCAGGGCGACGCGGCCGCCGCGGAACTCGGCGAGATCTGGTGGCCCGACCTCGAGTTCGTGAACGCGGCCTCCCCGGAGCTCACGAACCAGGAGATCACGATCCTCGCCGACGGCACGGTGCGCTACCGGATCGGATTGAGCGCCACCTTCCGCACCTCGCTCGATCTGCACCGCTTTCCTTTCGACGAGCAGCGGCTCGCAGTCCGGCTCCAGAGCTTCGAGGGCGACACCTCGCTCGTCGTCTTCGAGCCCGATCACCGCCGGCTCGGATTCAACCGCGACGACGACTACGCGGGCCTCGAGATCCTCTCCGTCGCCGCTTCGACGAGAACCACCTCCGTCGAGGGCTGGGACGAGAACTTCTCCGAGCTCGTCTTCGAGATCCTCGTGCGGCGCAGCCCCACGTTCTACATCTGGACGGTCTTCGTTCCGGTGACGCTCGTACTGCTCCTCTCGTGCACGATCTTCTTCGTCGACATCGAGGGGTTCCACGACCGCGTCGCGATCGCGCTCGCCTGCTTTCTCGCCTGCGTGGCCACGCAGTTCGCGATGAGCTTCAACCTGCCGCGGATCAGCTATCTGACGCCCGTCGACAGGCTCTTCCTCCTCGCCTATGGCTGCATGTCGCTCGGGGTGGCCGTGAGCGTCTGGCAGAAGACGTCGCTACGAAACGCTCCCGAGACGCTCGAACGGACCGACCGGATCGCCGCGCTCGCGATTCCCGCTCTCTATGCCGCGGGGATCGTCTTCGTCGTCCTGCCCTAGACCTCGCAGGGAGCGGATCACGGCGCACTCGATGGCGTGGCCGGAAGCCGAACGCCGGCGAGCCGCCAGGTGAGAAGACCCTCGCGCCGGAAGACGAGAGCGAGCGGGGGAGATCCCCCCTGCGTCGGCGTCGTCACGACGACGAAGTGGTTCGGCCCCTCGTAGCCCATCGACGTCGAGACCGCGGGCGGGGGCGGGGAGTCGGGGGCCGGAAGGCTCCGGTAGTCGACGACGCGGCCCGCGAGAAGGAGCTCGAGCCCAGCAGGTGTGACGATCGCGTCGATGAAGGGCCCGGCCACGGCCGTCGCGAGCGCCGCGCCGAAGCGCGCAAACGGATTGCCGGCCTCGTCCTCGCGAGAAGCGTCGGCGTGCAGCTTCTCGCTCACGCCCGACTTCAGGCTCTCGCGCAGACTCTCGAAGTCGACGTATTCGGCAAGCCGCGCCGAGTCGCGGGCCTTCACGGCGGCACGAAGCCCCTCGACCGCCCGATGGGGAGCCCGGTAGACCGGGACGGCCGCGAGGCCGAGCCCGACGAGCACCCCCACCATTGCGAGCCTCGCACCCGATCGCATCGAGCGAGCATAGAGCAGCCGCTTCGAGGCGCCCTCGATGCCGGCGCACTCGACGCGCCCTCGTATACTCGTCGTGCGGCGTCCCGATGCCGCTCGAGGAGGTCGCGCGATGGTCCGGATCCACGGAGTCAGTGCCTCGCCCTTCGTTCGCAAGGTTCGCTTGGCGATGATCGAGAAGAATCTTCGCTACGAGATCGTGCCGGTCATGCCGTTCGCGCCTCCGCCAGGATTCGAGGCGTTGAGCCCGCTCGGCAAGGTGCCCGTCTACCAGGACGGTGATTTCGTACTCCCCGATTCCTCGTGCATCCTCGCCTACCTCGAGAAGGCGCATCCGAGCCCGCCGCTCTACCCGTCGGATCCGAAGTCGTACGGGAAGGCGCTTTTCTTCGAGGAGTACGCGGACTCGCGGCTCGCCGAGGCCGTGGCGGCCGTCTTCGCCGAACGGATCGTGAAGAAGCTCATGAAGCAAACGCCCGACGAGGCGCGGATCGAGAAGGGATTGACCGAGCTCCTGCCGCGCGCCTTCACGTGGCTCGACGCCCATGCGCCGGCGGCGGGAGACGCGATCGTGGAAGGTCGCTTCGGAGTCGCGGACATCGCGATCGGGACGCAGCTCGCGAATCTCGCGCATGCGGGAGAGAAGATCGACGCTTCGAGGTTCCCGAAGCTCGCGGCGTACGTCGAGCGGGTCTTCGCACGACCTTCGTTCGCCGCGTGCATCGACGAGGAGCGGAGGATGTTCTCGCAGCTCGTCGCGTAGCCCGCGCTCAGCGTGGCACGATCCCGGCCACGTCGAGCATCTCGCGCAGCAACCGCGTCGCCTCGAAGTGCTCGCGAGCCATGCGGAGCGCCGCCGCGCAGTGGCGCTCGTAGTCGCTCGCCACGCGAGCGAGGCAGTCTGCGGCCTCGTCGGCGCTTCGCCACTCGAGGAGCCCCTCGCCGACGGGGACTCGGACGTCGATTCCCGTGTCCTGGAGCACGCAGGGGCGGCCCGCTGCGAGAAAGCAGACGCTCCGATCGCTGAACCAGCCGACGCGCAGCTCGGTCTGGTCCTCCTTCTCGACCGAGAACTCGCCTCGAGCCCCCCGGATGTACGAGCGATAGGTTTCCGCATCACTCGAGATCGCGACGGGGTCCTCGAGCTTCCAGCCGTTCGCGAGAAAGCGCTCCCGAACCCCCGACTCACCGGCCGTCACGAGCGCGATCTCGAGCGGCTCGTGGGTGCGTCGAGGAAGATCGATCACCTTCTCGAAGTTCGGGTGCTTCGACCAGTGGTAGGTGCGGCCATCGAGGACGACGTCCTTTCCGCGATTGCGGTAGGTGGCGATCGTGCGCCACGGCGCCGTCACCGGCGCGGGAGATTCCCAGAGGTCGACGACCACGGGGGGGAGCGTCCGATGCCAGCGAAGCCCTCCGTCCGGAACCCGGCAGTCGGATCTCCCGATCCGATTGCCGTAGGTGAAGAGCGCATCGTGGCTCTCGAGATAGGCGCGCGTCCCTGTATCGCCCCGAGCGAGCTTCGTCTGCTCGAAGATCGGATCGGTCTCGACGTAGACGAGGCAGCCGCGCCGCCTCGCGGTGGCATCGGGATTCGCGGCTCCGCAGAGGTTCAGGACGAGGTCGGCCTCGGTCAGCAGCGCTTCGGCCCGCTCGCGGCCGAAGCCGTGCCAGCAGTCTTCGAGCGAGTCCCAGTAGGTCCAGCGATCGGCGAGGCCGTGTCGAGCGAGCGTTTCGGAAACGAAGCGGACGTTCTCCCGCGCCGAGTCCGTGATCGACTGGAGCCTCGGCGAATAGGGCGGAGCCCCCGAGCTCTCGACGTACCAGACCTCGGCACCGAGCCGCTCGAAGCCGACGAGGTGGTGGAGCACCTGCCACGCCATGCCTGCAAAGGGGTACTGCCCCATGAGGCCCATCACGACGACGTTCGGCTTCAAGGCGTCGGCCCTTCAGGAGCCGGAACGTAGATCTGCTGTGCTTCGTGGAGCCTCTGGAAGGTCCCGCCCGCTCCGCGAAGCTCGTCGAAGCGACCCGCTTCGACGAGCCTTCCGGCTTCGATCACGAGCAGGAGATCCGCTCGTCGAATGGTCGAGAGACGATGTGCGATCACGAAGGTGGTGCGGCCCTTCATCGCGGCCTCGATCCCGGACATGACGAAACGCTCGGTCTCGGCGTCGAGCGCCGAGGTCGGCTCGTCGAGGATCAGGATCCGCGGATCCTTGAGGAGCGCGCGCGCAATCGTGATGCGCTGCATCTGCCCCTGCGAAAGGGCCTGTCCCTCGGGGCCGACGGGAGTCGCGAGGCCCTGTGGCAGCTCGGCGGCGAAGCTCGAAACGCCGGCGAGATCGAGCGCGCGTCGCAGTTCGTCGTCACTCGCCTCGGGTCTCCCGTAGCGGACGTTTTCCTCGAGCGTCGCGGGAAAGAGCAGCGGCTGCTGCGGAACGATCCCGATCGCGCCCCGCAGCGAACGGAGCCGCAGATCGCGCAGATCGACCCCGTCGAGGAGCACGCGGCCCTCGGTCGGATCGTGGAAGCGCGGCAGCAGGCTCATGAGCGTGCTCTTGCCGGCACCCGTGGGCCCGACCACGGCGACGAGCATCCCGGGCTCGGCCGTGAAGCCCACAGCGCGCAAGGCGAAGTTTCCTCCCGGATAGGCGAAGCCCACGTCCTCGAAGACGACCCGACCCTCGTAGCGCGCGGGCTCGGCGGCCCCCGGGCGGTCCTTCACGTCCGTCTCGGAATCGAGGATCTCGAAGACGCGGCGTGCGCCGGCCGTCGAGTTCTGCACCAGCCCCATCGTCTGAGCAATCGAGTTGATCGGCGCGTAGAGCGAGGTCAGGTAGGTCACGAAGACGACGAGGTCTCCTGCGGTGAGCCTTCCGTCGAGTCCGAAAAGACCGCCGGCGTAGAGAACCGCGGCCGTGCCGCAGGCGATCAGCACGTTGATGACGCCCGAATAGCCCGTCTCGAAGACGTAGAGCCGGTTCGCGGCGTCGAGCGCGCGCGAGGAGGCGGCGAGAACGCGGTCGCGCTCGCGTCGCTCGGCGGTGAACGCCTGGACCACGGCGATCGCGCCGACTCCGCGCTGTGTCTCGGAGAGGAAGCGGCTCTCGGTCTCGCGCAGCTCGGTGGCGAGACCCGTGATGCGCCGGCCGAGGAGGCGGATCGCGACGAAGAGAAGCGGCGCCACGCCGAGGAAGATCGCCGCGAGGACCGCGTTCATCCGGAGCATCACCGCCGTCATTGCGGCGAGGAGGACCACGGCCGTCACGAAGGGAAAGAGCCCGTTCATCGCCATCGACTGCGCAGCAAAGGTGTCGAACGCCACCCGATAGACGAGATCGGTCGAGGGTCGCCTTCCGAAGAAACCGAGCGACATCCCCTGCAGGTGCTGGACGAGCTCGGAGCGGAGGTCGGCGACCATGCGCTGGCCGACGCCGATCGTGACGCGGTTCTGCACGACCCCGAGCACCGCGATCCCGACCGCGAGCATGAGCAGCGCCACGCAGGCTGCCGCGAGAAGCCCGGGCTTCCCGCCCGGGATCGTCACGCCCGCCGGCGCGTCTCCGAGCACCGAATCGACGACGATCTTGAGCGGCCACGGCCTCGCCACCTCGAGCGCCGCGTGGAGCGCCACGAGTGCGAGCGCGACTGCGAAGCGGCCGCGGTGGGGACGGAGGTAGCCCGCGACGCGACGAACGACGCTCAACGCTTCCCCTAGCCCTGCGGCCGCTCGAGGGTCTTGTCGGGACGGAGCGGGTCGAGGGGAAGCGCGTTCGAGGTGATCTCGACCGCGTGGTAGACGGTGCGGCCCATCCGGTACGCCTGGTACGCGAGGAAGGCCTCGAAGCCGACGACCGACGCGGCGAGGAGCCCCGTCACCGACTCGAGTCCGGCGAGGAAGGCCAAGAGCCCCACGAGCGCCCCGGCAACCGCCAGCCCCTTGGCGAGCCCCGTCTGACGAAGCCTGGCTCCGACGTCGACCTGGCGGTCCAATCCGCCGTGGTTCTGCACGAGGACCGTGACCTCGGCGCGAACCCAGACCCCGCGGTGGATCGATACGTCCCACGGCTCCCAGCCGTTGTCGATGATGATCGGATACTTGCGCGGCCGGAGGAAGTCGAGGAGCGCAAAGATGCACTGCTCCTTCTCGAGTCCCGTGGTGTTCCAGTACGAGAGGCGGAACGAGCGTCCGACGAGGTCGATGTCCGGACGCTGGCGGAGCTTCGGGAAGCTGATCCGCTCGACTTCGGACATCCCTCGCATCCGCGTCTTGTTCCGCTCGATCGCGCGAACGAAGGGTCCCAGGTAGTTGAGCGTGGCGATCAGGAGCCGGGCCTTCCAGGCCGGAGCGTCGACCTCATGAACGTCGACCTGTCGCGAGATCGCCACCGCCTGGAGGATCGAGAGCAAGAAGAGTCCGAGACCGACCACGAGGAAGGTCGGCACCGGGAAGCGCGTGAAGAGCGAGAAGCCTCCGACCGCGGTCAAGCCGAGCGCGGAGAGGTTCCATTCGAGCGTCGCCGGAAGGTGCCGGAGCAGCGACGAAGGGGCTTCGTAGAGCGTCTGGAAGAGCCCGCTTCCGAAGGGCCCCGAGTAGATCACCGGACGGCTGCCGAGGATCCCGGCGCCGAGATCGCTGTAGATGCGTCCGAGCCAGCGCGAGTTGCCGAGGAAGTTGAAGCGGTAGGGATGCTTGAAATAGAGGAGCGACTCGGCCCGCCCGTAGCCCCGCTGCTGTGCCAGGTAGTCGGAGACCGTCGCGCGGCGCCGATGCCAGACGAGCGCCGAGGCGGCGAATCCGATCTTGTAGCCGGCATTCTGCAGCCGCCAGCAGATGTCGACGTCGTCTCCCGCCGCCCGGTAGACGGGATCGAAGAGGCCGACCTCGAGAAGCTTCTCGCGCCAGAAGGCCATGTTGCAGCCCGGGACGTGCTCGGCTTCGAAATCGGTGAGCAGCACGTGCGTCGGCCCGCCCGGCGAGCGGGCGACGACCTCGGGAACCCAGTGGTCCTCGGGCGGCGGCAGGTTCGGACCCCCGACGGCCGCGAAGCTCTCGGAAAGAAGGCGGTGTACGAGGAACGTGAGCCAGTCGGGATCGACCGCGCAGTCCGAATCGGTGAACGCGACGATCTCACCCGTCGCTGCGAGAATCCCCTCGTTGCGGGCAGCCGAGAGTCCGCGGTTCTCGTGGCTCATGAGCCGGAACTGCGGGTACCGCTCCGAGATCTCGCGCGTGCGATCGGTCGACCCGTCGTCGACGACGATCACCTCGAAGTTCGGGTAGCGGAGGCGGGTGAGCGATTCGAGGCATTCCTCCATGGTGCGCTCGGCGTCGTACGCGCAGATCACGACCGAGACGCGGGGGGCGGGCGACGGCGGCCTCGGCTGCGGCTCGCGATAGACGCTCTCGACCGCCGCGAAAGCCGGCTTCTTCTCCCGATCGCGCCGTACCAGCCCGAACGCCCAATCCTCGATTTCGTGCCCGCCGGTGAACCACTCGTCGGTGAACGAGAAGACGATCGTCCCGGCGGTCCCCATCTCGGCGGCCGCCTCGGCGGTGGTGCTCACGATCCGCGCCTGCTCCTCCGCCCCCTCGCGGAACGAATCGACCCCGAACTCGGTGAGCAGCAGCGGCTTGAAGCCGGCGAGATTCTGCAGGCGGGCGACGTAGCGCCGGAAGTCGGCCTCGCGATGCAGGTAGACGTTGAACGAAAGAAAGTCGAGGAAATCGAGCTGCAAGAACTCCGTCATCGGGAAGTTCGCGTACGAGACGAGCGCGTCGGGGTCGACGTCCTTCACCTCGTCGACGAGCTCGCGCAGGAAGGCTTCGATCCGCGCAGGGCCGTACCAGCGGATGATCTGCGGCGAGATCTCGTTGCCGACGAGAAGGGCGAGCAGGTTCGTCGCACCGCGCATCGAGATGGCCGCCTCGCGCACCCGCCGGCGGACTTCGCGACGGTCGTCGCGGGTATCGAGGAAGCGGACGTGCTGCGCCCACGGGATGCCGACGAGGAGCTCCAGGCCGAACGACTCGGCGAGCTCGCGCACACCCGCTGCCGGCACGTGATAGAGCCGGATCGTGTTCGCGCCGAGCTCCCGAAGCAGCGCGAAGTCGCGCTCGACCGCGTCCTTCTCGGGGAGGAACTCTCCCATGCGGTTCGGCCGGAACGGCCCGTAGGAGACGCCGCGGACGAAGAACTTCTGCTCGCCCCGGAGCAGGAACATGCCACGCGTTCGGATTCGCATCGGAAAAGCTCGACCTCTCGGCGATCTCGCCCGGGAGCCTGACCCAGGACCCCCCCCGAGGCCAGAGCGGGCGGCGCCCCCTGCCCGGGGCGAACGCCGACGGCCCCGGGGGGCATCGTGCGGGCGCCGCCCGGCTTCCGTAGCGTCGACGCCCGGGATGATCCGACGCGCCTCCTCTCCGCGCGAGCGCCGCCTCGCCGCGGCCCTTTCGATCGTGCTCGTCGCCGCCGTGCTCGCCGTCTTCGCAGGGGTCGGCGGGCACGAGTACCTCGCGTACGACGACGACGAAGCCATCACCGGGAACGCCGGGCTCTCGCAGGGCCTCTCTTCGGACGGCGTCGCGTGGGCGTTCCGGACGACGCTCGTCGCGAACTGGATCCCCGTGACGGTGCTCTCGCTGCTCGCGGATCAGGAACTCCACGGGCTCTCGGCGCGCTTCGTCCTGATCGAGAACGTCGCACTCCACGCGCTCGCGACGCTTCTGCTCTTTTTCGCGTTCCGGCGGCTCACGGGGACGCTCTGGCGAAGCGCAGCCGTCGCCGCGGTCTTCGCGATCCATCCCCTCCACGTCGAGTCGGTCGCCTGGGCCGCGATGCGAAAGGACGTGCTCTCGGGAGTCTTCTTCGCAGCGACGCTTCTCGCGTACGCGAGAGCCGTCGAGCGGCCGAGCCTCTTGCGACATGGCTGGGTGTCGGCTTCGCTCGCGGCGGGCCTGCTCTCGAAGCCCACCCTCGTGACGACTCCCTTCGTTCTGCTGCTGCTCGACTTCTGGCCCCTCGGAAGGCTCGCGGGGGACGACGGGCGTTTCGATCCGAAACGCGGCGGTCGCGCACTCCTCGAGAAGCTCCCGCTCTTCGCACTCGCCGCCGCGTCGAGCATCGCAACCCTCTTCGCCCAGCGCTCCGCCGGCGCCGTCGTCGCCGCGAATCGGCTTGCGCTCGGCCAGCGGATCGCGAACGCCATCGTCGCCTCGGCCGACTACCTCGCGACGAGCGTCTGGCCGGCCGGGCTCGCGGTCTTCTACCCGGCCGAGGTCGACGGATGGGGGATTTCGCGCGTCGCGATCTCCGCAGCGGTGCTGCTCGCGATCACGGCGCTCTGCATCGTCGAGCGCAGGCGAAGGCCCTGGCTCCTGGTCGGCTGGCTCTGGTTTCTCGGCATGCTCGTTCCGACGCTCGGCCTCGTGCAGGTCGGCTCGCAGGCGCGCGCAGATCGTTACACGTACCTCCCGCTGATCGGCCTCTCGATCCTCCCGATCTGGACCCTGGCCGAGATCGCGTCGCGGCGCCCCACCCTGCGACGACCGCTCGCCGTCACCTCCTTGGTGGCGCTCGTCGCGCTCGGCAGCGTGGCCCACCGGCAGGTCGGCTACTGGCGCGACGGAGCGACGCTCTTCGCCCGCGCCCGCGACGTGACCCGCGACAACGCACTCACGCGATCGTTTCTCGCCGAGGCGCTCCTCGCCGCGGGACGTCATGGCGAGGCGGCAGACGAGATGCGCGCGGCGCTCCGCCTGCGCCCCGATTACCTCGAGATGAAGAACAACCTCGCCTGGGTGCTCGCGACGAACCCCGAGATCCCGCTCGCCGACCCCGGCGAGCCCTTCCGGCTCGCCGTCGGCGCGGTCGAGGCCACGGGCGGCCGCAATCCGCAGACGCTCTATACGCTCGCGCGGGTCTTCGAGCGCGACGGGCGCTTCGCCGAGGCCGAGCGCACCGCGCGCCGCGCCGCCAACCTGGCTCGCAGTCTCGGCGCCGAAGCCTTCGCGCTCGAGATTGAAGCGAAGGCGGACGAGCTGCGCGGACGCACTCCCGATCCCAAATCCGGAGCACGCCGATCCGAACCCGGAGCGGCGCAAGGAGGTTCGAGCCTTCCATGAGAAACTGGGACACCGCGCTCGCGCTCGTCTTCCTTCTCGGTGCGCCGCTCGCGACGCGAGGCGAGGAAACACCGCCGCGAATCGACTACCTGAGCTTCGCGCAGGGAGCCCTCGCCGTCGGCGCCCCGGACGCCGATGCCTCGAAGGGCGTCGGCCCCGACGCCGCGCTCGCGGCGATCGATGGGTCGAGAGAAAAGTACGGGCTCTCGCGAAAGACCGTGGCTCGCGACGGCGCGATCGAGCTCGTCTTCGAGCTCCCCGCGCCGACGCTCTTCGATCGCTTCGCCGTACCCGACGTGCTCGAGACGCCGAGTCCGGCGCAGACGTTCGTTCGCACGGTCGAGGTGCTCGGGTCCTCGCAGAGCGCATCGGAGGGGTTCGTGCCGCTCGCGAAGGGCGACCTCGTGGCCGGCCGCGAGGGCAGCGAAGCCGAGCTCGAGATTCTCGCGAAAGTCCCCGTACGCTTCGTGAAGCTCCGCCTGAGCGGTGGTCTCGACGTTCGAGGCGACGAGTTCTTCGCCGAGTTCAGCGAGATCATCGGCAACGGAAGCCAGGAGACCGTGCCGCTCGCCACCGGCTTCGAAGGTCGCTGGAAGAATCGGGCGCTCCGGCTCGAACTCGTCCAGGACGGCCCCGTCGTGAGTGGCTGCTACGACGGGACCGGAACTCTCGAGGGCACCGTTTCGGGAAACGTGCTGCGCGCCACGGGAGTGGATCGGAAGACGGGCGTCGGGAGTGTCTTCGTGATGACGGTCGATCCGCGAGGCGAGATCCGCGGAGTCCGATCGACGAACGGCGCTCCGTTCCGGGCCTACGATCTCGCGACTTCGCCCGCGAAAGGCCCTTCCGAGTGCGCGCCGGCGAAGCCGAATGCACTCGGCTGCGGGTCGCTCGTGCACGGGATCGGCTTCGACTTCGACTCTGCGAGGATCCGCCCCGAATCGGAGGCGGTCCTCGCTCGCCTCTACGAGGGGCTCGCGGCGAGCTCGTCTTCCCGGATCGTGATCGAAGGGCACACCTCGAACGAGGGCTCCGAGGCCTACAACCACGAGCTCTCCGCGCAACGTGCACGGGCGGTCGTCGACGATCTCGTCCGCCGCGGGATCGATCCTGCGCGGATCCGTGCCACGGGCAAAGGCGAGACGGAGCCGATCGCGACGAACGACGACGAGGCCGGTCGCTCGCTCAATCGTCGGGTCGAGATCGTCTGCGACGAGAAGACTTCGGGGTAGGTCGTCAGGATCCCGGCTTCGAGCGAGCCAGCCGGAGCGCGTAGTGCGCGGCGCCGAGCAGCGCCGTTCGCGGTTCGAGCGAGACGTGGACCGGGATGCTGCTCACGAAGGGTGAGAAGCGTCCCTTGTCCGTGTAGCCCTCGACGAAGCCGCCAGAGGCGAGGGCCGGAAGGATCTTCGGAGCGATCCCGCCACCCAAGAAGACGCCGCCCACGGCGAGAAAGCGAAGCGCGAGATTGCCGGCCTCGGCACCGTAGATCCGGCAGAAGATCTCGAGCGCCCGAGTGCAGTTGGCGTCGCTTCGCGCGAGGCCGCGATCGGAGACGAGCGGGCTCGGGTCGGCCGCCTTCGCGAGCGCGTCGGCCAGCTCGGCGGGCTCTTTCGCGAAGCCCGAATCGCGGAGGAAGCCGTAGACATTGTAGAGCCCGGGGCCCGCGAGGATGCGTTCGTAGCTCACGTGCGCTCCGAATCGGCTGCGAAGATGGCGGAGCAGTTCGATTTCCTCGTCGCTCTTCGGTCCGAAATCGGCGTGCCCTCCTTCGGAGGCGATCGGATGGTGGAGCGAGCCGTCGTGCCAGAGCATCGCCTCGCCGAGACCGGTTCCAGCCGCGATCACCGCGACGTTTCCCGCGAGGAGCGGGCGCGACCCCGCATGGAGCACGTGACGCTTCTCGGGCGGCAAGAAGAGCATGCCGTACGCCGTGCCCTCGAGATCATTGAGCAGGCGCACGCGAGTTGCGCCGCTCGCCCGAGCGAGAGAGGACTCCTCCATCGTCCACGGAAGGTTCGTCGCGGTGACCTTCCCACCGACGACGGGACCGGCCACGGCGAAGCAGCCGACGTCGATCGGGTCGCGGGGGGCGGCTGCCATGAACTTCTCGACGATCGCCTCGAGGCTAGGCTCGTCGCGGCTCGAAAAGCGCGCCTCACGAACGGGAGCGAGGCGATCTCCCCGATCCTCGAAGACGGCGAGGAGCGTCTTCGTGCCGCCCACGTCTCCCGCGAGGATGCGCATCAGAATCGCGCGAGCTTCGCAGCCGCCGCCGAATCGATGAGGAAGACGAGCTTCCCATCGACGGGGCGGATCCGCTGGCTCGGAAGCCTCTCGGGGTCGCTCGCCCCCTCGAGTACTTCTGCGAGCGGCGCGGCCTTGTCCTCTCCGGCGACGAGGAAGATCACCTCGGCCGCGTGGTTCAGCACGGGGTAGGTGAGCGTCATGCGATGCGTCTCTTTCTGGGGAACCCAGTTGGGGACGCACCAGCGTCGCGTCTCGCGGAGCGCTGCCGTGTGCGGAAAGAGCGAGGCCGTGTGCCCGTCGGGGCCGAGACCGAGAAAAACGAGATCGAAGCACGGCGGCGTGGCGCTCCCGGCCGGGACGCCGAAGACTCGCGAGAGCGTCGCCTCGTAGCCGAGCGCGGCCACGTCGAGATTCGGCCGCTCGGTCTCCATGCGGTGGATCCGCGAGGCCGGGATCGGGAGCGCCTCGAGCATCGCCTGGTTCGCCATGTGGTAGTTCGAATCGGGATCGTCCGGGGGAACCCGGCGCTCGTCGCCGAAGAAGATCTCGACTGCGCCCCAATCGACGACGTCGCGCCAGGGCGCTCCCGTCAGAAGCTCGTAGAGCCGCTTCGGAGTCGATCCTCCGGAAAGCGCCACCGTGAAGCGGCCGCGTGCGGCCGTTGCCGCGCGCGCGGCGCGAGCGAACTCGTCGGCCGCAGCGCGACTCACGGCCTCCTTGTCGGCGAAGCGCCGGACCTCGGGAACTCGAAGCGTCATCGCCGTAGAGCCTCCGCCATGGTGCGCGAGATCTCGAGCGTCTCGCGGAAAAGAGGGTCTCGAAAGAGCTTTGGAAGCTGCCTCGCAACGAGCGCTGCACGCGAGAGATCGCCGCGGGCGAGCACGCGCTGCGTCTCGGGCGAGCCCTCGCGCGAGACGGCGACGAAGCCCTCGCCCTCGCGAACGAAGGTCGCTCCTTCCCGCCCCCGCGGCCCGCTCCACGAGATCTCGACGCGGCGGATCGACGAATCTCCCTCGGCGAGCCGCCGCACGCGGACCCGCACCCGACCGCGCTTCGACTCGAACCCCCAGGCGAGCTCGACACCCGGTTCGATCTTCGCCGCGATGGGCTGCCAACCGAGCCGCCGCGCGAGCCAACCGATCAGGAGCCAGACCTTCGGTAGCGCGTGCGGTCCGTGCACGACGACCACCTCGTCGATCGACTCGAGCGCTCCGGGCGCGAGCGCCGGATCGAGCGTCTGGCCGACCAGGCGCCGCCACGGCTTGAGCCTTCGCCACGCGAGATCCGAGAGGATCGTCTCCGAGCGATCCGCGGCCGCCCAATCGGCGACCGCAACCACGCCCTGCACGGGGTCGGGCCAACCCTCGCTGTCGTAGATCACGTGACCCGCCATCTCCGAGAGCTCGCTGAAGACGTCGGCGCCTCGGGGCGGTGGCTCGGCCGGGGTCCACCAGAGCGCCGTCGGAAGATCGCCGATCAGGAGCGAGCGTGCCGTCGAGGGAAGCCTCCGCGCCGCCTCACCCTGCGCCGAGATCGTCACGTGCTCCGAGCAGATCTGCCTTCCACCACCGGCCAGGTAGCAGACCGCCGACACGTGCGCTTCGAGATCCATCTGCTGCGCGCCGGCGTTGCCGACGAGAAGCAGCACGCGCGAGGGATGCCGCTCGGTGATGTGGGCGATCTCCTCGGGAAGCGGGCCCGCCTCGCGAGGATCGCCGCAGTAGACGACGAGGTTCGACATGCAGGCGCGCGTCACGGGATCCTCGTCGATCCCGTTCGCGCCGCCGTCCGACCACAGCCGGCCGAGCTCGCGCTCGACGGCCGCGACGTCGATCGGCCGCGCGAGCCGCTTCTCCTCGACCTCGCCGTCTAGAGCGTCCGCCACTTGCGATTCTCCGCCTGGATGAGCTTCTCGGCTTCGAGCGGCCCCCAGGTTCCGGCAGGATACTCGGGGAGCCATCGGCTTCCCGACTGCGTCCAGGATTCGAGGACGTTCGTCACCCAGATCCACGACGCCTCGACGGCGTCGCGACGCATGAAGAGCGTGGCGTCTCCGGCCATCACGTCGAGCAGCAGCCGCTCGTACGCCTCGGGAGACTGGTCTCCGAAGGTGGTCCCGTAGCGGAAGTCCATTTTGACCGGGTAGATGCGGACCTTCGGGCCAGGAAGCTTGGTGGCGATTCGCAGCGAGAGCCCCTCGTCGGGCTGGATGCGGAGCGCCAGCACGTTCGATTCGAGCGGGTTCGAGGCATCGGCGTTGAAGAGGATCGGCGGAACGTCCTTGAACTGGACGGCGATCTCGCTCGCGCGGCGCGGCATGCGCTTTCCCGTCCGCAAGAAGAACGGCACCCCGGCCCAGCGCCAGTTGTCGACGAAGCACCGGATCGCGACGTAGGTCTCGGTCGTCGAATCGGGCGTGACGCCGGCCTCGCGGCGGTAGCCCGGCACGTCGACCCCGTGATGGAACCCCGGCCCGTACTGGGCGCGAACGACGAACCGCTCGACGTCCCGTCCCGCGATCGGGCGAAGGCATTGGAGCACCTCGAGCTTGTGGTCTCGAACCACGTCCGCCGTGAGCGCCCACGGCGGCTCCATCGCCGTCACGCAGAGAAGCTGCAGGATGTGGTTCTGGACCATGTCGCGGAGCGCGCCGGCTTCTTCGTAATAGCCCGCGCGCGTTCCCACGCCTTCTTCTTCGGCGACGGTGATCTGGACGTGGTCGACGTACTTCTGGTTCCAGAGCGGCTCGAAGATCGCGTTCGCGAAGCGGATCGCCATCAGGCTCTGGACGGTCTCCTTGCCGAGGTAGTGGTCGATGCGGAAGACCTGGCTCTCGTGGAAACCCGAGGCGATCGCGGCGTTGAGCGCCCGGGCGCTCGCGAGATCGTTCCCGATCGGCTTCTCGACGATGATCCTCGTGAAGGGCCTGCCCTCGTGCGGGCGGATCATTCCCGCGTGCTGGAGCTGCTCGACGCAGACGCCCATCGCGCTCGGCGGGACCGAGAGGTAGTAGATGCGGTTTCCCGGGACCCCGCAGCCGGGCTCGATCTCATCGAGCCGCTTCGAGAGCGCGCGATACGAACCTTCTTCGTCGAAGGGACCACGGACGAAGAAGAGGTTCTTCTCGAAGTCGGCGAAGGCGCGCTCGTCGAGCGGCCGTCGCGAATGCGTCTCGATCCCCTTTCGAGCGAGCGCACGAAAGCCGGCGTCGTCGAGGTCCGTCCGCGCGAAGCCGACGATCGCGAAGTTCGCGGGGAGGACTCCGTCGAGCATCAGGTTGTAGATCGCCGGGAGGAGTTTGCGGCGCGAGAGATCTCCCGCGCCGCCGAAGATCACGACCGTGCACGGCTCCGGAAGGAGCGTGCTGGAAAGGCCGACCGTGAGCGGATTGTGCGAGGCGGTCTCGAGCATCTCTCCCCCTTCGTCCTAGGGACGTTCCATCACGCGGACCTCGTGGCCCTCCTGCACCAGGACGGCGTCGGCCATGCCGAGAAAGAGTCCGGTTCCGACCACGCCCGGCAATACGCGCACCGCCCGCTCGAGTCGTGAGGGATCGACGAGTGGCCTGGTTCCGCAATCGAGGATCCAGTTGCCGTTGTCGGTCACGAGCGGTGACCCGTCGGGCTTCGCCCGCACGACGGGAGCGAGGTCGAGCGCCGCGAGCCTGCGCCGCACGAGCGGGAGCGCGTAGGGGACGATCTCGACGGGGATCCTTCCCCGCTCGCCGATGGCGCGGACGAGCTTCTCGGCTCCGACCAACACCACGAAGCGCCGCGCCGAGGCGGCGACGATCATCTCGCGGACGAGCGCGCCTCCCCAGCCCTTCACGAGGTCGAGGTCCGGCGAGACCTCGTCGGCGCCGTCGAAGGCCACGTCGAGCTCGCCGGCCTCTTCGAGCGTGACGAGCGGGACCCCGACCTTCTTCGCGAGCTCGGCCGTCGCGATCGACGTCGGAACCCCACGAACGCGGAGCCCCGCGCGGACGCGCTCGCCGAGCAGCTCGACGAAGACCGACGCCGCGCGCCCGGTCCCGAGGCCGAGGGTCTGCCCGTCCTTCACGTACTCGAGCGCGCGACGCGCCGTCTCGACGGGGGCCGTGTTCGTCTGCGTCATCCTCGCTTCACCCTTTCGATCTGTTCCTTCGCCGTCCGCAAGACGTTCTCCAACGTGAAGCCGAAGTGCTTGCGGAGCTCGGCGAGGGGCGCCGACGCGCCGAAGTTTCGCATCCCGATCGACGCTCCCGTCGCTCCGACCCAGCGCTCCCAGCCGAAGACCGAAGCCTGTTCGACCGAGACCCTGGCGCGGACCGCCGGCGGGAGGACGGCGTCGCGAACCTCCGCGCTCTGTCGCTCGAAGAGCTCCCAGCACGGCATGCTCACCACGCGCGAGCGAACTCCCTCGCGACGAAGCGCTTCGAAGGCCTCGATGCAGAGCGAGACTTCGCTTCCGGTCGCGAGCAGCAGCACTTCGGGGATACCGCCGGCGTCGGCGAGCACGTAGGCGCCTTGCCGGAGCCCGGAGGCGGGTGCGTAGCGCGAGCGATCGAGCGTCGGGCACGCCTGTCGCGAGAGGACGAGCGCGGCCGGCTCGTGGCGAAGCTCGGCGATCACGCGCCAGGCCTCGGCCGTCTCGTTGGCGTCGGCCGGGCGGATCGTGAGCATGCCGGGAATCGACCGCAGGCCCGGAAGCTGCTCGATCGGCTGATGGGTCGGTCCGTCTTCGCCGACTCCGATCGAGTCGTGCGTGAAGACGTAGATCACGGGGATCTCCATGAGCGCCGCGAGACGGAGCGCGCCGCGCGCGTAGTCGCTGAAGATCAAGAAGCCCGACCCGTACGCCCGGAGTTTCGAGAGCGCGAGCCCGTTCAGGATCGAAGTCATCGCGTGCTCGCGGATCCCGAAGTGGAAGTTCCGTCCTCCCGGCGCTTCGGGATGGAAATCGCCTGCGCCGTCGAAGTCGAGCCGGGTCTTCGTCGAGGGAGTGAGATCGGCCGATCCGCCGACGAGCCACGGGAGTCGCTTCGCCAGCGCATTCAACACCAGGCGGCTCGAGTCGCGGCCCGCGAGACCCTTCGGATCGGTCGGGAAGGTCGGGATCTCGCGGTCCCAGTCGTCGGGAAGCTCGCGCTTCTGGATGCGGACGATTTCGTCGGCGAGCGCCGGCTCGACTCTCTCGTACTCCGCGAAGCGAGCGGCCCAGGCGTTGCGAAGCGCCTTTCCGCGACGGCCGACGCCGTCGCGGAAATGTTCGCGGACTCCCGGCGGGATCCAGAACTTCGCGTCCTCGGGCCAGCCGAAGGCGCGCTTCGCGAGGCGGACCTCGTCCTCTCCGAGCGGCTCTCCATGCGCCGCCGAAGTGTCCTGCTTGTGCGGCGCGCCCCAGCCGATGTGGCTGTCGACCACGACCAGGGTCGGTCGATCGTGCGTCCTGCGGAAGGTCTCGAAGGCGGCCGTGAGCGCGTCGAGATCGTTCGCATCGCGAACGTGGACGACTTGCCATCCGTAGGCACGGAAGCGCGCCGGAACGTCCTCGCTGAACGCGAGCGACGTCGGGCCCTCGATCGTGATGTGGTTGTTGTCGTAGATCCAGCAGAGATTCTCGAGCCGATGGTGCGCGGCGAGCGAAGCGGCCTCGCTCTGGACGCCTTCCATCATGCAGCCGTCTCCGCAGAGCGCGTAGACGTCGTAATCGAAGAGCTCGTAGCCCGGCCGGTTGAAGCGCGCCGCCTGCCAGCGGGCGGCCATCGCCATCCCGACGCTCGTCGCAACGCCCTGGCCGAGAGGGCCCGTCGTGGTCTCGACCCCCGACGTGAAGCGGTACTCGGGATGCCCGGGGCATTTCGAATCGAGCTGCCGGAATCGACGGATGTCGTCGAGACCGACCGAGATCTCGCCGAGATTCTCGTAGCTCGCGTTCACGGCCTTCACGCCGGCGAGGTGCAGCATCGAGTAGAGCAGCATCGAGGCATGCCCGATCGAGAGGACGAAGCGGTCGCGGTTCGGCCAGATCGGATCCTCGGGGTCGAAGCGCAGGAAGCGTTGCCAGATCGTGTAGACGACCGGGGCCATCGCCATCGGCGTTCCGGGATGCCCCGAGCGCGCCTCCTGCACCGCGTCGATCGAGAGCGTCCGGATCGTATCGATCGCCTTGCGCTCGATCGGTCCCTCCTCGAGCGTCAATCCGGTCGCCATCGCGCCTCCCTCCCCGGCTCTCCGGCCCGCCCGGACGTGGCACCCCGCCCTTGGATGCGCGCCGGCGCGATCAGTCACCCGCCGCCGAGGCGAGCCTGCGGAACGCCTCGATCACCTCGGGCGGCGCCTGTACGAGCTCGATCAACACGCCCTCGCCGCCGACCGGCGAGTCCGCATTGCCCTTCGGGTGCACGAAACAGACGTCGAAGCCGGCCGCGCCCTTGCGGATCCCCCCCGGCGTGAAGCGCATGCCCTTCGCGCCGAGCCAATCGACGGCGGCGCGAAGATCGTCGACCCAGAGCCCCACGTGGTTGAGCGCGGGCTCATGGACCTTCGGGCTCTTCGCCGGATCGATCGGCTGCATGAGATCGACCTCGACCGCGAGCGGCCCCGACCCCGCGACCGCGATGTCCTCGTCGACGTTCTCGCGCTCGCTCTTGAACTCGCCGCGCGGCGTGAGCCCGAAGAGATCGATCCACAAGTGGCGAAGCGCGCGCTTCTCGAGGCCACCGACGGCGATCTGCTGGATTCCGAGCACCTGGAACGGGCGGGTCATGGCGCTTCCTTCCGACTTCGGCTCCCCGCGAGCTTAACCCGTCCGGCCCCTCTTGGGCGGCCCACACTTCGACCGGCGGCGGCCCGGCGGGTACCCTCCCGCGGCCATGCCCCCCACTGCCCCGCGCGCACGCGTCCACTTCCGGAGCCTCGGCTGCCCGAAGAACCGGCTCGACTCGGAGGTGATGATCGGGACGCTCGCGCTCGCGGGCTATGCGATCGCCGAGCGGATCGACGATGCGGACGTCGTGGTCGTGAACACCTGCTCGTTCATCGAAAGCGCGCGCGAGGAGTCGATCGACGCGATCCTCGAGGTGGCCGATCTGCGCGAGTCGGGAGGGCTGCGCGGGCTCGTCGTCGCCGGTTGTCTCCCGCAACGCTACGGGGCCGACCTCGCGAAGGAGCTTCCCGAGGTCGATGTCTTCGTCGGGACCGGGCGTTTCCCGGAGATCGCGACGATCCTCGACGACGCGCTCGCGGGGAAGGGGCGCGGGGTCTACGTCGATGCGGGTCGCACGCACCTCTACGACGAGACCGAGCCGCGCGTGCTGATCGGCCCCACGCATTCGGCGTACCTCAAGATCTCCGAGGGCTGCGACCGCGTCTGCGCGTTCTGCGCGATTCCCGGGATCCGCGGGAAGTTCCAGAGCCGGAGCGTCGAGTCGGTCGTGGCCGAGGCGCGACAGCTCGCCGAAGCGGGAGTCCGCGAGCTCAATCTGGTCGCGCAGGATGCGACGGCCTTCGGAAAGGATCGGACCGGGAGGCCCGATCTCGCGGGGCTGCTCCGGGCCCTCGACGAGGTCGAGGGTCTCGACTGGATCCGGCCCCTCTATCTCTACCCGACCGCCGTGACCGACGAGCTCGTCCGCGTTCTCGCGAGCGGAAGGCGCGTGCTGCCCTACGTCGACGTTCCGCTCCAGCACGCGAGCGATGCGGTGTTGCGCGCCATGAAGCGGGGAGCCACCGAATCGAAGCAGCGCGCGCTCGTCGAGAAGCTCCGGAGCGAGGTGCCGGGGCTGACGCTCCGCACGACCTTCATCGTGGGCTTTCCCGGCGAGACGGACGCAGACTTCGAACGGCTCCTCGGCTTCGTCCGCGAGGCACGCTTCGATCGCGTCGGGGTCTTCCGCTACTCGGACGAGGAGGGAACGACGGCGCTCGGGCTCGCGAACAAGGTGCCGCGCAAGGTCGCACGCGATCGGCACCGCGAGCTCGTCCGCGTGCAGCACGAGATCATGCGCGAAAAGCTCGAGGGACTCGTCGGGAGCCGCGTGACGGTGCTCGTCGATGAGGACGGGCGCCGCGCACGCGGAAGGATGGCGAGCCAGGCTCCGGAGATCGACGGGGTCGTGTTCCTGAAGGGCCCCGTGCGCGCCGGGGAGCTCCGGGAGGTGAGGCTCTCGCGTGCGCGGGACGTCGATCTCGAGGGCGTCGTCGAGGCCTCCTGAGGCCCCCGCCCGCGCGCGATCGCGCGCTCACGCGCAGTGGCCCGCCCGTCGATACGCGCTTCGATGTCCTCCGAGCCGGCACCCCGCAGCGCGCCGTCGACCCCCGTCGATCGGGTGAACACCGGATGGCGTCAGCTCTGGGTCCTCATGAACACGCTCGAGCCGCCGAACGGTGCGGCGCTCCGGGTGGCCTGCGGGCTCCTCCTCGCTGCCTACGGCATGATCGCCGTCTCGCGTCACGACCCGGCGCATCCGGAGTTCGACTGGATCCGGGGAGCGGTCTGCGTCTGGGCCGCGCTCGGAGTGTTCTCGGCGAGCCGCCTCGGGGTCCCCCTCTTGCGGGCCTACACGCTCGGGCTCACGGCGCTCATGTCGGTCGGCACCGGCTTCATCAACGCCGCGCAGGGAAACCCGCCCGCGCTCCTTCCGGTGAGCGCGCTCGCGAGCTTCATCCCGATGATCTTCCTGCAGACCGGCCGGGACATGGTGCGCGGGGCGGCGATCGTCGTGATCGGAAACGCGTTCGTCCTCTGGCTCCTGCCGCCGACTCGCGAGACGGTCGGGACCGTGGCGCTCATGATCGGCGGCGCGATGACGGCCGGTGCGGCATGCGGGCTCATCCTGCTCACCTACCGTGCGCTCCTCGAACGCTCGACCCGCTGGTGGCAGGAGGCCGGCGAGCGCGAGCGGATGCTCCGCGAGCTCGCAGAGGTGGCGACGAGAGCCGCCTCCGAGGCGGAGCTCGTCTCGCTTTTCCCGGAGCGCCTTCGCCACGCGTTCGGAGGCGGCCGCTGCGTGCTGCTGCTGCGAGGCGAGCGGGGATCCTCCGACGCCGGCACGTTCCGGGTGGCAGCGAGCGCCGGTCTTTCCGCCGACGCCGAGCGGGGCTTGCGAGAGCGTCCCATGCCCGCCACGGGAGTGGAGCTCATCGAGGGCCTGCTG
>CAJPFO010000086.1 GCA_905339255.1 Myxococcaceae bacterium | reverse complement strand
TGTGGACAATTTCCTCAAGCCCGTGCTCATGAGCCGCGGCAGCAATCTGCCGATTCTGTTCATCCTTCTGGGCGTGCTGGGTGGCGCCGCGGCCTTCGGCTTCGTCGGCGTTTTCCTCGGCCCGACGCTCTTGGCGGTTGGCCAGGGCCTGCTGCACGAATGGCTCGTCGCGGGAGAGCGCGGCGCGACAGCTTCGCGGGACTTGCAAGGCCCGGTCTAAGTACGCAAGGGGTTCGCGGCTCTAAAGACGCGAACCCCGGCACGCGCCATGAGCCGCGCAGGGTTGTTCGCCGGCCCCGAGGTGAGGCGTGACAAATATCGCCCGGCCTACTGGGCCGAGGACTCGTTCCTGGCCCAGCCACCCACCCGGCCTACCGCCCGTCGCCAGAGGTTCAGGCGCGCCTGTCGCTCGGCGACCGGGAGCCGGGGCTCGAAGACGCGTTCCACCTGCCACTGGGCGCCGATTTGTGCGGTGTCCTGCCAGACGCCGGCAGCCAGCCCGGCCAAATAAGCCGCGCCCAAGGCCGTGGTCTCGAGAATCTTGGGCCGCAACACCGGCACGCCCAAGAGATCGGCCTGAATCTGCATCAGGAGGTCGTTGGCCGCAGCACCTCCGTCAACCCTGAGTTCGGTGAGCGGCTGCTGGGCATCCGCCTGCATCGCCTCGAGTACTTCCGCCGACTGGAAGGCGATGGCGTCGAGCGCGGCCCGGGCGAGGTGCGCGGCCGTGGTGCCGCGATGCAGCCCGAAAACCCCGCCGCGGGCATAGGGATCCCAATGCGGCGAGCCCAAACCGGCAAAGGCCGGCACCAGCACGACCCCGTCACTGTCGGGGACGGTGCTCGCGAGCGCCTCGATGTCCGCCGCCTGATCGATGATTTTCAGGCCATCGCGCAGCCATTGCACGACCGCGCCGCCGATGAACACGCTGCCCTCCAGAGCATAGCGCCGCTGGTCCGGCAACTGCGCCGCCGCCGTGGTCAGGAGGCCGTGCCGCGAAACACAGGCGGTGTCGCCGGTTTGCATGAGCATGAAGCAGCCCGTGCCGTAGGTGTTCTTGGCCATGCCCGCCTGATGGCAGGCCTGGCCGAAAAGCGCCGCCTGCTGGTCTCCCGCGATCCCGCCCAGCGGCAGAGGCACGCCCAGGATGGCGCTGTCGATCTCGCCCATGATGCCGCTGGAGGGCCGCACCTGCGGCAAAAGCGCCGCCGGGATACCGAGGATGGCGAGCAGTTCTTGGTCCCAGCAGCCGCGATGTAAATCGAAAAGCAAGGTCCGCGAAGCGTTGCTGGCATCGGTAAGGTGCAGGCGCCCTCCGCTGAGCTTCCAGGCCAGCCAGCTGTCGACGGTTCCGAAGGCCAGCTCGCCGCGCTCGGCGCGGGTCCGCGCGCCGGGCACGTGCTCCAGCAGCCACGCGAGCTTGGTGCCGGAAAAATACGGGTCGAGCACCAAACCGGTCCGCTCGCGGAAAAGCGCCTCATGCCCCGCCGCTTTTAGCGCTTCACAATGCGGCGCGGTGCGCCGGTCCTGCCAGACGATGGCCGGAGCCACCGGTTCTCCGGTCCGGCGATCCCAAAGCAGGGTGGTTTCGCGCTGGTTGGTGATTCCCAGGGCGGCAATGTCGCTTGGCGCGATGCCGGCCAGGCGCACCGCTTCGCGCAGCACGCCAAGCTGACTGCGCCAGATCTCCTGGGGGTCGTGTTCCACCCATCCGGGCTGCGGGAAATACTGCCGGAACTCCTGCTGGGCGCTGGCCACGGTGCGAGCCTGCGCGTCGAAAACGATGGCACGCGAACTGGTGGTGCCTTGATCCAGGGCGACGAGATACTTCATGCGCAATCACCTCCTCCGGTTACTGCCGCCGGGCACGCGCCGGCCAGGCGCCAAGACGCGCGATCTCGGCTTCTCCGGGCGCCAAGGGGCCGTGATTCAGGCCACTACCGAGTCAAGCCCGGCGAATGCCGAATTCTCCCATACCAAACCGTCGCCGCTTCTGATAAATTGCGTCATCAGGCACGACATCGCTTGCGGCAGCGCGAAGGGCCAAGGGGCCTGCGCCGGTTCGGTCAATTACACATCGGGGATTGCACTCGTGGCAAGATTTACTTTTCGCCGTGGCCTTGCCGCCACGCTCATCGTCGCCCAAGTGGCGGCATGCACGCACATGCCCTCGGGCGAAAAAGCCTTCAAGAGTTTCGATGAGTGCGTCGCGGCCAACCTCGGGTTGGCGGCCGTTGGCGGCATCGCCATCGGCGCGCTGGCTGCGGCCATCACCCGCCAAGGGACGGATCATCGCAGGACCTCCAACACGGTCGGAGTGGCGGCGGGCATCGCCGCAACCGTCATGATCGGCATGGTGGCCTGGCGCAAGTGCGCGGCGGTTTATTCCACCTCGGAAGTGGTGGCGCCGCCGCCCGCGCAGCCGGCCCAGCCGGCGGCAACCCCCGCCGCGCCGCCGCAGCGTCGCAAAGGCTTGTCGGTCGATCGGCTCGACGTTCAGGTGGAGGGTAACGACGAAACCCCACCCGTGCCCGAATTCGCCTTCACCTACGGCGACGAAAACCCGGCAACCAAGGACATCAAAGCCAAGTTCCGGCACAAGGTCGAAATCGTGCGCTTCAAGGCCCTGGACGACGACCGCCTGGTTCTCGCCGATGCCAACGACAAACCTGTGCTCGATGCCTCGGGCCAGCCCATTGGCCTCGACCAGGCGATCAACATGCCGCGTGACCGGCTGCATTGGGTCACGATTGCCGAAGAAGGCAAGGAGGATTACGTCGAAGACGTGGTCATTCAGCAGGGACGTAGCGCGACCTACCGCCACAAGCTCCAGATTCCGCCCCGCAAGCAGTTGCCCCTGCCCCTCCCGGTACCCATGCGCTACCGGCTGACGGTGCAGGTGGGCGATCTCAAGGCAACCCGCAACGTCGATTTCGCCCTGCTTCGAGCGCAAGACAGACCCAAGCGATTCAGCGCCGCGGGCGGCCAGGCCAGCAATGCCGCCACACCGGTCGCCACCCGAAACGTGCCCGCCGAGGCGAGCAAACCCGCGGAAAAGGACTTCGCCGGCACACACGTCACCAAGCGGGCGGTCGCGGTCTACAATCGGCCGAATGCGCCGCGAAAGGCGCTAGGAAACCTGCCGGTGAAAGCCCCGGTGCGCGTCGAAGAAGAAAAGGAGATCAAGGTCGGCGGCAAGGCCGTGAAGTGGGTCAAAGTAAGCAGCAAGGCCGGTCCAACCGGTTGGCTCGCGGCTAGCGAACTCCTCGAGGCGAAGTGACATGTGGCGGGGCCTTGCCCTCTTCTGGCTCATCGCGCTGCCGACCCTCTCAAGCCATGGGGTGCTTGCCCAAGGACGCGACGTGCTGGAGGTCGGCAACGCCGATTTGCTGGAAATTCGCCGCGCCTTTCACAATCTCGGCCTCAAGGGTGCGGACATCAATCGAGCAGCCGATGGCCGCGCCACCTTGGTCGGCGAGTACGAAGATCGCGAGGAAGTGGAAACCGCGTTCTCCGCGGCGCGCGCCGTGCTGGGCTTGAAGCGGGTCGCCCCGACGACACCCGCCAACATCAAATATCGGCTCAAGGGTTTCGACAGCGCCTTTGCCTCGACGGTGGGCAAGATGATGCGCAAATCCGGCCCCGCGGCCGGCGAAAAGCCCCTCGCCCGGCCCGCGGCGACTGAAGCCCCGCCGCCGCCGCCGCGCAGCGAAGTCCGTCGTTCGCCGCGCAGCCATGCCTTGATCATCGGCGCGAGCAAGTTCCGCAACCTCCCGGAGAAGCACCAGCTGGAGTTCGCCTCCAAGGATGCGCAGGATTTCTACAACACCCTGATTGCCGCGGGCAGGATCAAAAACGAACATGTCGAACTCCTGCGCAACGAACAGGCGAACTCCAAGGCCGTGCATGCCGCGCTGCGCCGGCTGCTCGATGCCGCCGAGGCCGGCGACACGGTGGTGATTTTCATCGCCAGCCACGGCTTGCCCAACGCCTTGGGCAAGTTCGACGTGGTGCTCTACGACACCGAGTTCCCCAAGAAGCAGGCGGGCGGCAAGGGCGATTCGCTCGACATGGCGGTCACCAACCGCGCCAGCACCCTGACCGACGAGGACATGGGGCAGTTCATCGTGCAGATGGTACTGAAGGACGTGCGCACGGTGATGGTGCTCGATACCTGCTACAGCGGCAAGACCTTCACCGAAGTGCCGGGCTTCCTGCCCTCACGCACGCGCTCACTCACGCGCTATCAGCAGGAAGTCAACTACAAGACTGCGCCCAGCGCCGAATCGATCGCGGATCTGGCGGCGGCCAAGGACAAGGCCAAGGAGTCCAAGGCCACGCGCATCGTCATCGTCTCGGCCTCGGAAAACGAGGAGTCACTGGAAATGCCCGATGTCGGCGGGGGCATGTTCACTCAGCTCTATGTTGCGCAGTTGAAACGGGTGAATGATTACGCTGATGCTTTCGATCAGACCAAGCCACAGGTGATCAAGAAGGCGCGCACCGTGGGTTTCTCGCAAACACCGCGTTTGCTGGTCGTGCCCGAGGAAGCCCAGACCCGGATGTAGCGCCTGGCTTTTTGTGCAATCGGACTGAACCGCAGGGCGCCTTATCGCAACCCAGCCTTGTGGTTTCAACAGTCCACCCGATGAGGAGAATCCCATGAAAACAAGCTTCAACCCGCGCCCTCTCGCCTTGGCGGCCGCGCTGGCCCTTGTCATTGGCCTACCCGGCCTGACTAGCGCTCAAGTGGCGCTGCATGGCAAGCCGAGCGCCAGCCAGATCGTTCAGGCGCTCCAGGCCCCGCAAGGCGCCAGGCCCAAGACCCGCGGACTGTCTCTGGGCAACAGCGAGGGTCCCGCGCCGGAACCGGTGGAAAAGACCACCATGCGCGCCGTGGATCTGGAGATCCCGTTCGAATTCAACTCCGCCAAGCTCTCCGACGATGGCAAAGAAATCCTGGTGCAGCTTGGCGAGGCGCTCAATTCCGATTCGCTCTCGGGGGTGAAAAGCGTTGTCCTCGAAGGGCACACCGACGCCAAAGGCAACCCTGGCTACAACAAAGTGTTGTCCTTGCGCCGCGCGCAAACCGTCAAGGATTTCCTGGCGCAGAAACAGGGCGTTCCGTCCAGCAAGCTCAAGGCGGTAGGCAAGGGTTCGGCCGAGCTGGCTGACCCGAAAAATCCTGAGGACGGCATCAATCGCCGCGTGCGGGTCATCGTCGACGGCTGAACGGTGATCCACCCCCCACCCTGCGGGGAGGCGCCCACGCCGCCCGCAGTTCAATCCGCATCGGTCGTCTGTTCCAGGCGGCCGATGCTTTTGTGCCTGGCGCTCATTGCCGGCCTCGCGAGCCACGGTGCCGCCGGCGCCGACGAACGCCCGTCCAAGGTCGCCACTCCGCCCTCACCGGCGGGCATCACCCTGCCTCAGGCTCCGCAGGCCAAGGAACCGGCCGAACCGGGCGGCTCGGCTGGCAGCTCCAAAACCACCCCCCTGGCCAAGCCAGGCTCCGCGGTGACCGGGACGACGCGTAGCCTGCCGATGGCGTCCCAAGGCCCTGAGGCGGTGCCGCCGCCAACCGAGTTGCCCAAAGGATTGCGGCCACCCAGCCGTTCCATCACCGGCGAGGCCGCCGCGGGCGGAAGCACGGAACCCAAGCCTGGCAGCACCGAAGGCAGCAGCGCAACGCCCGCGAGCGCACCCGCGCCCACGTCCGGGAGCGGCGTCCCGGACCCACGCGCAAGTGGCGGCGTCACCTCGGCTCCAGGCAAGTCGGAAGCGGCTCCGGTCGACCTCCAGCCCGCGCCCGTCGAGAGCAAACCCGTGGTGGGCCTCGATCTGAAGCCGGGGCCAATTCCCGAACTCAAACGGGCCACGGTCAATGAGATCATCGCCACGACCAGCAAGGGGCGAAACGCCTACCGCATCGCCGACAATGCGCGCGTCATTGTGGTCGACATGCCCGACATTCGCGACCAGGGGCTGATGTTCGGCCGCCTGGTCTTGTTTATCGAGCGCGCCAACGCGCCAAAATCGCGGCTGATGTTCCTGCCCGAGGTGCAGGGCTGGCTCAAGCAGAACAAGGCCACGATCGAGTCGCTCACCGTGGGGAACAACCTGCGGGCGAGCGAACTGGCACGCTTTTTCAACACCGCGCGCTTCCAGGGCGAAGCGCTCACCCCCGATGAGCGCCAGCTTTATGATTGGCTGCTTGCCTGGAACGTGCTTCAGGAAACCGCCCACGGCGTCACCGCGACCGCACCGGAACACATCCTGATCTCTTTCCCGCAGGCCTCAAGTGTGGCCGGATGCAACGGCTGCTCGGTCACCCAATCGCAGCGGGAGACCATTGCCAGGCATGAGTTGGCTCATGCCAAGCTGGCCACCGATCTGGTCTATCAGCACTACAGCGAGTGGTTCTGGTCCCAGGCGCTGACGCCCATGATGCGCGAGCGTTTCACCAAGTTTCTTCAGGTGCGGGGCTATGACCCCAACAACCGCGACCTGTTGGCCAACGAAGCCCAGGCCTTCCTGATGCATACGCCCGATTCCACGATGTTCAGCGCGCAACTCCTGGGCATCACCGAGGCGGAATTGCAGGCCATGCGCAACCTCTTCGAGAGCGGCTTGCCGCCCAGACCTCTGGCAACTTCGGCCAGCAGCCCGCGTTTCTGAATCGGGGTTCGGACTCGCGGCGCGAAGCCCGGGGGGGCCTCAGCCGCAGGTACCGTCGCTGCGCGTCTGGAAGCAGAACTCCCCCATGAGACTGGAGCTTTCCCAGGGAACCTGCTTCTGCCGGGTTTCCAGAGCCACGGCGATGCGCACGTTCTTGAACATGCGCTCGACCGTCAGTCCGGGAACGTTCATCCATTGCAGCAGGTGTTTGGTATAGACGCTATGCCGGCGATCCGGGCTGTCCGCAGCCACGGCCCCGGGCGCAGTGGAATAGGCGATCAGGGCGCCGCTGGGCGCGGTGACCGGCGCCAAGCCCTCGGAGACGGTTGCCAGAGAACGTGTGCGCGCCGCGCGGGCATCCGCGAGCTGCATCGTGGCGTTACCGAATGGGTTGTTGCGGCAGGCGTCGAGCACGATCACGCTCATGCCGTTTCGCGCGCCCCCCAGCCGATCGACGAAATCCGACAGGTCGGCCGCTTGCGCGGGCAGATCTTCTTCGCCGGCGAGACCGGCATCGACCGGAATCAGGTAGTTTCGCCCGCGCGATTGCACGCCGTGGCCGGCGTAATAAAACAGACGCACGCCGTGTTGCGGGGCGCTGTTGGCGAAATCGCGCAGCGCCTCGATCAGGTCGCGGCGCGAGGTGTTTTCCTTGAAGGTGACCTGAAACCCCAGGCGCCGCAGCCCCGCAGCAACCGCTTGGGCATCACCGACCGGATTGGCGAGCGGACTGCTCCGATAGCTGCCATTGCCGATCACCAAGGCCGCGCGGGAGCCATCGCTCCCCGAGGTGCCGCCGTAGACCGGGGCGGCCAGGCCCGCACAGAGCAAAGCAATGCCCAGGGCTTTGCCGGGCAGTCGCCGCTCAGGGACGGGCGGGCAAGTCATCCACTTTCTCCACGTGCGCGACACGCTGATCCGCCTGTAGCGCCTGGGCGACCTGGTCGATCTCGGCCTGGTTCACGAGCAAATAATAGTCGCCATATTGATTGGGTCCGGCGACGATTTCCGCGCCAGCACCAAAGAGCAGTTCGCGCAGCCCGAGTTCGGTGACTTCAGCATCGAAATTAACCCGCAGGAAGAGCGTCGGCAGGGCTACGGGAACCTCAGCGGCGCGGCTTTCGGAGTAGGGATCGACCTCGCTGCGTGCCGTCCAGAGATGGCCGATCACGCCCAGTTGCACGACCACCAGGCCGCAAGCGAGAGCGAGCTGCGGCGTCCACTGCCAGCCCGAAAAGAGACTCGCGAGCCAAGATGCGCTCGCTCCACGTCGCGCCACCGGACCGCGCCGGGATTCGCTACCGATACGCTGCAACACGACAGCGAGCACACCGGGCGGCGCCACATGCGCCTCACTTTCCAGCCGCACGGCCTCGCGCAGCGTCTGTTCCCAGGCCAGGCTGCGGCGCAGCGGCTCGTGCCTTTCGATCTCGCGATGAAGACCGGATCGGTCCGCCTCCTCCAGCCGCCCGTTGGCGAACCAAGGCAAGTTCTTCCAGATTTCCTGATCCATGGTCATGATTCCACTCCTGCATCGGTGCACCCATGCCCAGCAGTGCCGGCACCCAGCGCTTCCGAGATTTTCGATTCGCGCTGGTCTTGCACTTTCAGCATCCCCCGCGCCTAGAGTTCATCTTTCCGCCGCCGTATCACCGCGCCCACGCACTCGGCAAGCTGCGCCCGGGCATGCGACAGCCGGCTCTTGACGGTGCCCTCGGGCACCCCCAGCAAGCTCGCGATTTCCGCCATGGAGCAATCCTCGAAATGGGTAAGGTGTATACATTCCCGATGCTTCTCTGACAAACGCCCCACGCAGCGCGCGATGATCTCCTGGAGTTCCTTGCGCGCATACTGCTCGTAGCCGTCCGGCACCCCGGAATCGATGAATTCACCGTGCTCGTCGATGTCTTCGTGGATCACCGTTCCGGCGGCTCGAATTGCCATCAGTGCCTTGTTGCGGGCAATGCCCAAGGCCCAGGTCATGACTTTCGAGTCGCCCCGGAACTGCCCGGCGATCCGCCAGACCTCGTAGAGCGCATCACTGAACACCTCGTCGGCGGTGGCCTGATTACTGAGCATGCGCCGCAAGAACGCATACATCCGGCTCGCCAAGAGACCGTACAACGTCTGGAACGCGATCTGATCGCCCGCGGCCACCTGCCGCAGAAGCGCTCGCGCTCGTTCTTCGTCGTACGCTGCCAGCTTACTCATGGGTTGCCTCCCACCCCTTCGCGGTTCAGTCGCCTGCCATTTTAGGGGGAAAAGCGTCGATCGGGCAGCCTTGACGCAACATTCCGGCTTCCGAGCGCGGCGCATGTCGCCGCGTGCCCAAAAAATGAACTGGCGCTCCGATGGGAGCGCCAGCTGCCTTCAACCGGGCCCTGCGCGCCGAGGCGCGAGGACTGGCGGACTCAGTTGTTGCCGATGTTGACTTTCTGCGTGTTGAGCATCCCGGCCTGGCCCTGCACCACTGCACCGACCGCGACGTTCGAGCTGCCGCCCGAGGAGTTGCCGATATTGACCTGCTGGTTGTTCAGAAGCCCGGCTTGACCCTGGATCACGGCGCCGACCGCAACATTGGAGGTGCCGCCCGAGGCGTTACCGATCTTGGCTTGCTGATTGTTCAAGAGGCCCGCCTGGCCTTGTACCACCGTGCCGACCACGACGTTGGAGCGGCCGCCCCCAGAGGCGTTACCGACCTGCATCTGCTGATTGTTGAGCAGACCCGCCTGGCCCTGCACCGCGGCACCGATGGCGACATTGGACTTGCTGCCGCTTCCGGAAGCGTTGCCGATCTTCATGTCCTGGTTGTTGAGCAGGCCCGCCTGGCCTTGCACCGCCGCGCCAACACGGACATTGCTCTGGCCTCCGCCGCTGCTTTTGCCGATTTCCATGTTCTGGCGGTTCAGAAGGCCGGCCTGGCCCTGGATGATGGCGCCTGCCTGGACATTGCTCTTGCCGCTGCCGCTGACACCGCCGACATTCATGTTCTGCGAGTTCAGGAGGCCGGCCTGGCCTTGCATGACGGTGCCGGTGCGAACCTTGGACTGCCCGGTGCCGCTGACCGCGCCCAGATTCATTTCCTGATTGTTGAGCAGCCCGACCTGGCCTTGATTGACCGGCCCAACGGTTACGTCGGACTTGCCGCGATCGGCATCGCCTATGGCCATCTTCTGGCGATTGAGCAATCCGGCCTGACCCTGGTTGACACCACTGGTCACGTTGACCTTGGATTGCCCGCCCTGGCCGGCATTCCCGACGGTCATTTCCTGGCTGTTGAGCAAACCAGCCTGGCTCTGCTTGATGTTGGAGGCATTGACGTTGGTCTTGCCGCCTTGCGAATTCCCGATTGCCATCTTCTGGCTGTTGAGCAGGCCGGCCTGGCTCTGCTTGATATTGGTGGCATTGACCTTGCCGCTGGCATTACCCTTGGTATTGCCCAGATCCATGGTCTGCTTGTTGAGCAGGCCAGATTGGCTCTGATCGATGTTCTCGGCCTTGGTGGTCGCCTGGGCCAGAGCACCAGGCGTCGCAAACACCGCCAACAGCACGCTGGCGATTCCCGACAAAACGAAAGCTCTTTTCATGGCGCCACCTCTTTCTTGCCCTACATGCGATCGATACTGCCCGCTCCACTGATGGACTGCGTGACCTTGGGGTTGCCCTTGTACTCGATGCTACCCGCACCGCTCAAGTTGGCCTTCAGAGTCTCTTCGGCATGCACCCGGATCGATCCGGAGCCCGTGAGCTTCGCGTCCACCGCCTTGGCCGGTACGCTCGCAGCGTCGAGTGTGCCGGCCCCATCGATACGGGCGGCCAAGCTTCTGGCGCGCCCCTTGGCGCTGATGTCGCCGGAATTGGCGATCGTCAGGCTCATGCGCTCGGCAACCAGACCCTTGAGGTCGATGTTGCCACTGCCCGCCGCAGTCACATCCATGTCCTTGCCCTCGAAGCCCTCGACGCGGCTGTTGCCGCTGCCCGTGGTCTTGAGGCTCCTGAAGGCCTTGATCGTCAGGGTGTAGGTGACGTTCCTCTCGGTCTTGAAACTGCCTTTGCTGCGCAGATCGAGCGTGTCACCCTTCACCACCGGGTCGAGCGCCGCCAGAACCTTGGGCTCGGCCTCGATCACCAGTTTTTCGTCGCTGCCGGCCTTGACGATGAGCTCACCGGGCGTACCGAATTCGATCCGGCTCACACCCGCCGCCGCGTAGGTCTTCTTTTCCAGCGCCGCAGCATACCCCGTGGCTTGCATCATCAAAAGTCCCAGGCCAACTCCCGTCCACAACACGACTCGAAACCTATTCATAAGTTGCCCGCTCCCGAGAATTCGTTCAAAGCGCTCAATTCGCCGAAAGTATGCACATGCCCTGCTTGAGATCCAGCACCGTCACCGAGGGATGATCGCCCGAACGGGGGACGCTGATCGCGGCACCGTTCTTGTCGCTGGTGCCTCTGAATCCGCCGCCTTCGTAGACCAGGCGCCCTTCTTGCCAGCAGCGCATGACCTGGCCGGGCAGGCGGCGCTGATCGCGTACCGTCTGGCCGGTTTCCGCCACCAGCGTCGCGGGCGTGGCCACTTCCACGGTGGACTTACCCTGCACGTCGGCGCCCGCCAGGGCGCCTCCCGCGGCCAAGGCAAGCGGCAGTGCCGCCAACAACATCGTCTTCAACATGATGACCTCATCGTACTCTCACAGTGAAATTCGCCGCCGCAACCGCGTTGCCCGCGACCTTGTCGAAAGCCGCCTTGATGTCGTTGAGGCTCTTCGCGCCCAGGGTTTCAAAGTCCCCCGAACCCACGCTGGGCGGCAGATCAGCGAACACATCCCTAGCGGTGGCGTAACAGGCGATGGTCTCCTGCAGGCCCTTGGTGTTGGCATTGATCTTGAACTTCTGCGTACCCGGCAAGTCGAGGCCCTTGGCTCCAGATATCAGCGCGTCCCGCTGGAAGCGGTTGGGGAAGAAGCGCTGAATCGCCTTGGTCTCGTCCTGCATGAAGCAATAAACGTAGGCATCCTTGCTCGGTTGGACATTGAGCTTGATTTCCTCGCCCTTGACGAACAGGTTGTTGCCCTTCAAGGACACGAGCTTGAGACCCAAAGGCTTTTTCTCCGCGACCGCCTTGGCCGCGGCTTCGGCCGCCGCAGCGGGCGCCCGGGCCAGAACCTCCTGCGCTTTGGGCGCGGACTCATAGTGATTGGCGTTGAGGTAAGCGGTAAAGAAAGCCAGATCGAGCTTGGCGTTCTTCTCCATTCCCAGCGCCTCGCGATAGGCCATGATCGCCTTGGTCAGGTTCTCGTCGGGCACGCCGTTGACTTCACCCTGGTACAGGCCGCGCAGCCGCATTTGCAGCTGCCAGTAGCCGACGAACTCGCCCGCCTCGGCGAACATGCCGGTGTACCAATCGCTGATTTCGGTTTTCACGCCTTCGTCATTGGTGGTGCCATTGATGCAGAGCCAGTAAGGCACTTTGGTCAGACGGCCAAAGAGCTCGATCGCCGCCAGTTCGACCAGGGTGCGCAGCGCCTGCGCGGTACCCTCGTTTTTGGAGAGGTTCTGCTGGTAGTTGATGCCGAACTTCTTGTATCCGGCTTCGGCCTCCAGGCCGGCGCCGGAACGGAAGATCGCCACCGAATTGCTCGAAACCACGCCCGGGACGATGGACAAGTCCTGCGTGCTGAGGATTTGCAGATCGATGCCCAGGATGGTGGTGCTCGCGACCGCGGCGCGGCCGATGCCAATGAAGGGCTCGATGGCGATGCCGCCGCCCTCCACCTTTTTGGCGACGTTTTCGTCAAGCTGCGAGACCGAGCCGCGAATGCCGAATTGCGGCATGACGTTTACCTTGCGCTCCATCTCTTTCAAAATTCCGATCACATTCCCGGAGTCGGAGCCATAGGCGATCATGCGAATGGCGCGGCTGCGCCGGCTCATGCCCTGAATCGCGGAAGTCATCATGTCCTTGGTGCCGGCACTGACCTTTTTGGTCTTGTCTTCCAGGTCCTCGGAGATCACCACCACGTCACGGATTCCGTACATCATGAACAGGTTGTCCATGCAGCGAAGGCCGTCGGTGAAGTTGGTGATAGTGCGCAATGGCGCTTGCTCCGGGCCCTTGCGGATCTTTTCCGTGACATCGGAGGCTTCCCGCTTCACGGAATCCTCGGTGGTCACGCAGGCGCTTGCCAGGAACAACAAGGGTAGAGCAAGCAACATCCTCACTTTGCGCAGCATTTTTCCCTCTTGACTCTCAGTATTGGTCGATTTCCCCACCCGCCGCGACAAGCTAACGGCGCACGCGCGGGCATTACTTGCAGTTGGCCATGTTGATGACCGGGCCGGTCACGATCGTCGTGCTCTGCTTCCCGAACATATCCTTCATGCCGCTGACACTCTTGCGGTCCTGATTGGTGTTGCTGTTGATGTTCACCTGACCGCAGTTCTGCTGGCTCCCCTGGTTCTTGCGATCCGTGCTGGCCGCGACACCTTCAGCGATGGTGCTCTTCTTGGATTTCTCCTTGGTGATGGTCGCAATGGTTTCAGCCTCCAGACTCGGCCCTTCGGGATTGACCGAAGGCGGCGAAGCCTGGGCGGCTGCGACCAACAGCGTTGCACAGATGGCCACAACACGATTCGCTTTCATTTCCTGCTCCTGGGAAGAGACCTGATCCTGCTGCCTGAAAGCAGCACGGGGCGATTTCGCCCCGTGCCTTGCTGCTATGCCGCGATTACTCGGCGTTGCCGACGTTCATCTTCTGCTGGTTCAACAGACCCGACTGGTTCTGCTTGATGTTGCTGGCAGTCACGTTCGACTTGCCGCCGCCGGCCGCATTGCCAATCCGCATTTCTTGCTTGTTCAGCAAGCCGGACTGGTTTTGCTGGATGTTGGTGGCCGTCACTTTCGACTGGCTGCCCGCGCCCTTGGCGTTACCCAGCTCCATCTTCTGCTGGTTCAAGAGGCCCGACTGGTTCTGCTTGATGTTGCTCGCGGTCACGTTGCTCTTGCCGCCACCCGAAGCGTTGCCAATCGCCATTTCTTGCTTGTTCAGCAAGCCGGACTGGTTTTGCTGGATGTTGCTGGCAGTCACCTTGGACTGGCTACCCGCGCCGGTGGCATTGCCGATCGCCATTTTTTGCTGGTTCAGCAGGCCGGACTGGTTCTGCTTGATGTTGCTGACCGTCACGTTGGTCTTGCCGCCCGCCTTGGCATTGCCCAGATCCATCTCTTGCTTGTTCAGCAGGCCGGATTGGTTCTGGTCGATGTTGCTGGCGGAAACTTTGGACTGGCTTTGCGCCGCGGCGACGCCAGCGAAAGCGGCCACCACTGCGAAGGACACGATCTTCATCGTAAGTTTCATGGTTTTCTCCTAACAAAGTGTATGAAAAAGACCTCTCCTGAGGGCAGGCATCACGCTTGATCGCGCTTGACGGTAAGTTGCATGCGATCGCCGGAAGGTTCAAACATTCTTCTGACGCCCAAAACGACCAGCAGGTGGCCATGCATTACAATCCAATTCGGTCGGTTTGTCACGCGTTCCGGGAATAGTGCACACTTGCCCCTGCGGGGCGGCCAACCGCGCTTGCGAGGCCAAGTCAAAAAGACCCACGAACTATGCCTTTTTATTTAATGTAATCATATGGTTGTGATAACCCCTGCCCCTTTCCTGGCGCCCAGGCGGGCCTGCCCCTCTGCCTTTGCCACGTGTCCCGCGGAGGTCCGCCGCCACCCAATCCAGCCCGCTTGGCTTTGCCAGAAATGCAGAACCTTCCGTATCTTTGTCCGGCTGTGACCGAGCAAACTGCGGCAGGCGCAACGCCGGCACTGCATCCTGGGGGGATCGATGTCCATCTTCTGGTCTGAAGACGAGTTCCAGATACGTTTCGAAGCCTGGCCTGACCACCTGCGCGCCTTCGTCAGCGGGCCGCGCGACAGCATGGAAGTCTCCCGTGGCTACTGGAGCCGCATCGCCGCAGAATGCGTGCGCAGTGGCATCTTCCGGGTACTCGTCGAGGAGGACTTCCCCAACAGCATGTCCGAAGTCGAACTCTACGAACTGGTCACCCAGGCCGAGGACACGCTGCGCCAGCTTCGTATCGCCTTCGTCGATCGCCGAGCCGAACAAGGCGAAAGCAACCGCTTTGCCGAAACGGTGGCTCGCAATCGCGGGCTCGCAGTACGCGTCTTCGAGGACCTCGAAAACGCCACCCTCTGGCTCAGGGATTAACCTGCACT
>CAJPFO010000085.1 GCA_905339255.1 Myxococcaceae bacterium | reverse complement strand
CGCCGCAGCCGGGCCTGGCCCTACGCCGGCTCGCGCCTGAATCCCCGCGCCACCACCACGAGGCCGGCCGCGAAGAGCAGCGCGGCGCCGGGCTCGGGCGTCGCCGGGCCGTCCGGCGTGAAGAAGTGGTCCTGCTTCGCCTGGCCGCTCTTCGTGACGTCCAAGAAGACGGTGTCGCCGACGCCCGCGTTCGAGTAGTCGGTTCCGAGAACGGTCTGGTACGCGGCGAGCGTCCCCGAGCCGAGGCTGCTCGTGATCGTGAAGCTCGCACCATAGATGGTTTCCCAGATCGCGAGCTGAACTCCCGCCGCGCCGTCCGCGAGGTTCGAGCCGAGCGAGCCGAGATCGAACGACCAGCGCTGGGCGATCTTCGCGGCCGTCCCGTAGCCGGCCGAGAGGCTCGAGAGGTCGATCGGATTCGCGTCGTACGCGCCGGGCACGTTGATCGTGTGCAAGAGGTCGCCGCAGAAGCTCACGCCCGAAACGCCATCGAGCTTCGAGTCGAAGCCTACGGCGTAGGCCGAGCCGGCCTGCCCTTCGAGCGAGTAGCTCACGACGTGAGCGCTTCCGAGACCCGGGATCGTCCCGACCGTTTCATAGGTCGCCGCGAAGGCCGACGAAGCCGTGATGAAAGCCGCCAACACGAGCCACGGCAGCATCCAACGTCCGATTCCGCTTCTTCGCTGCATCGAGGATTCCTCCCTGCGGGCGTGGATCGTCCCTCTCCCGCTTTCGTGCCCCCGAGAGCCGGGAAGGTGTCGGGATCTGCCGGTGAATACGCGAATCGCAATCGACATCTCCACGGCCAGACACCGAATTGTGACGTGAACCGGATGTGCAGGAGTGTCCTGTAACTCATCGGTGTCGCTCGTGACGACGCTCGCACCTGCAATCAGCCCGGATCGGCGGCCAAGATTGGCCGTTCTCGTCGAGGAATCGAGTTCGAATCGACGAAAATGCATCGTGCCTGCGCTTCCGCGCTTGACCCTCCGAAGCGAGAGGGTTCAGGATGAGCGCGTCGATGCCGGGAGTGAGAGTTGGATCGCGAGTACGTTCTCTTGACGGGAGTCGAAGCCGACTACACGGAGGCGCTCCGCGACCTCGCAACCGGACTCTCGATCGATGTCCTCATCGCCGGACGAGACGTGTCGGCAACTTCGCGGCAACGTCCTCCTTCGCTCCACGTGGTCGAGGTTGCGGGGGGTCGCGAGGACTCCATCGCGCGGTTGCGCGGGGTCTTGAAGCGAACCGGACGGACTTCCGTCGTCGTCCTCGCTCGCGACGTCGGGACCGATGCGATCGTCCGCCTGCTCCGCGAAGGGGTCGCCGACGTGATCGGCGTTCCGGCCGATCCCGACGACGTCGCGATGCGGGCGCTCGCACCGATCGACCTCGCGCGGCACACGGGTCGCGGCGATCTCGTCGGATTGACTCCGGCGATGCGTTTGCTGCGCGAGCAGATCACCGACACCGCAAAGACGGCTTCGACGGTCCTCATCACCGGCGAGACGGGAACCGGAAAAGGGCTGATCGCGAGGACGATCCACGAGGCCTCGAAGCGGCGCGGGGCTTTCGTCCACATCGACTGCGCTGCACTCAATGTCTCGATCATCGAAAGCGAGCTCTTCGGCCACGAGAAAGGAGCCTTCACGGGGGCGAACGGCCGGAGAATCGGCCGCTTCGAGCAGGCGCAGGAAGGGACGGTCTTCCTCGACGAGATCGCGGAGCTCGACCCCGCACTCCAGGCGAAGTTCCTGCGCATCCTCCAAGATCGGCTCTTCGAGCGGATCGGAGGTACGCAGACGCTCCACATGAACGCGCGCGTGCTGGCCGCGACCAACCGGGACATCCGCCGCGAGATCTCGCTCGGAAGATTCCGCCCCGATCTCTACTACCGCCTGAGCGTGATCGAGATCGCCGTGCCGCCGCTCCGGGAGCGACTCGACGATCTGCCGCTTCTCGTTCGCGCCGGGCTCGACGAGATCGCGACGCGACTCGACCGGCCATCTCCGCGCGTCGGCGAGGATCTCGTCGCCGAGCTTCGCCGCCACGACTGGCCCGGGAACGTTCGCGAGCTCATGAACCTCCTCGAACGCGTGCTCGTTCGCGGCGACGCGGCGGTACTCGATGCGGAGGCGCTCGGCCCGGGCTGGCGGGACGAATCGCTTCGGCTGGACGGAGGCAGCGGAGCCGACGCCGATCGCGGGTCGGAGGCCGTACGGCGCGAGCCGCTCTTGCCCGAAGAGGAACGCGAGGACCGCGCGCGGGTGGCGGACGCGCTTCGCGCGACGGCCGGAAACGTCTCACGCACGGCGCGGAGGCTCGGCGTGACGCGAAGCCGACTCCGCTACCGAATCGCGAAGTACGGCCTCATGCACCTGATCCCGGACGATTGATCGAAGAACGGCGCGAGGCGGCGCGGCCCGACTCGTCCTCGTCGCGTCTCCTAGGACGATGGACGCTGCCGCAGCTCTTCGAGGCGCACGCCGAGCGGACCGCGGGGTACGTAGACGCGAAGCCGCTCTTCCCCGCGCGCGACGTCGATGGCGACGCTCTCGCCCGAGCGTCCGCCCGCCGTGGCCTCGCGAAGCGCCGAGACGTCGAAGAGCCGGCTGCCCCCGTACGAGAGGATCGCATCGCCGTTTCGAAGCCCTGCCTCGCTCGCGGGCGAGCTCTCGAGAACACTCTGCACGACCACGCGGTTCGCCCTTCCCGATGCGAAGAGGAGCCAGTCGTAGCGCTCGTCGCCGAGTTCCTCGCGGAGCGCGCGGCCTCGCGCGTCGAGGTTGCGCGCCTCTTCGGCGAAGCGCGGCGTCCCCGCCCATCCTTCGCGGATCGCCCGATCGCGCAGGTAGAGCTGCTCGAGCTCGAGCGACTCGGTCTGGCTCCGGAGCCGCTCCACCTCGCGGGAATCGAAGCCCGCATCGAGCAGCGCCTGCTCGTCGAAGGGGGTCGGGGCGCGGACGAGATCCCGCCCGGGATCCGGCGCCGTGGTGGGTCCGGGCGACGGCGGGGTCGGCGGGCTCATCGCCTCGAGCGGAGCCGTGAGCCGACCGAGTTCGGAGCGAAGCCCGGCCACCTCGAGCGCGAGCGCCTCTCGCGCCGAGCGCTCGGCAGCGAGGGCCGCTTCGAGGCTGGAGAGCGCGGAATCCTCCTTGCTGAGAGCCCCCACGGGGCCTGCCGGTGCCCTGGATCCCTCGGCCGGCGAGCGATGGGGAAGGCGAAGCCAGACGAGCAGGGCGACCCCTGCCACGAAGCCCAGCAGCCCGGCCGCGAGCCTTCCTCTCATCGACGCGCTCCTCTCCCCGAAAGGCTAACTCCGCGCCCGGTTGGGGCGGTACGCGGCGCGGTCGGAAATCTCCCCTCCGACCCCTCATCCGAGGTTAGACTCGGACGCCGGTTCCCAGATTCTGGGGAGGTGAATCCGGGAGCAGACGCCCGGCGTCCCATCCTCGGGGACCGAGGCGGGGGAATGTCGTGGCGATGCCGCCCATCGCGGAAGGCCGGCCCATGCACGCGCTGGCGGATGCCGAGGTCGATGCGCTCTGGCTCTCGGGAAGTCACGAGGCGCTCGCCGAGCTCCATCGGCGCTACCGGCCGCGGCTCGAGGCCGTCGCGCTCCGCATCCTCGGGGAGCGCGCCGATGCCGAGGACGTGGTCCAGCGGATTTTCCTCGCGCTGCCTCGCGTCGAGTTCCAGGGCCAGGCGAGCCTTTGGACCTACCTCTACCGCGCGGCGTGGAATGGCGCCCTCAACGTGCTGCGCGCGCGACGCAGGCGCGAGGCCGCCGACGCCGAGGCGCTCGAGCGGGCGCTCTTCGCGGAGCTCGACCAGACCGCCGGCCCGGAGGCGCGCGTCCTCGAATCCGAGATCCTCGGCGGAGTCGCGAGGGCGCTGCTGCGCGTAAAGCCCCAGCACCGCCGCGCCCTCGCGCTGCGGATCGTCTGGGATCTCACCAACAGCGAGATCGCCGAGCGCGAGGGTGTCCCGCTCGCCACCGTCGGAACCTGGCTCCGCCGCGGCCGCGAGGAACTCCGCGAAGCCCTCGGGCCGATGCTCCGGGATCTCCGCCTGGGGGGTCGATGAGGCATCTACGCGCCCGTCGTCACCTGGCGTCGCTCCACGACGGAACCCTCTCCGAAGCGCTCGACGCGGAGGTCCGCCGGCACGCCGCGGACTGCCCGCGCTGTTCGAGGATCCTCGCCGAGTACGCTGCGATCGACGAGCTGCTGCTCGGGCTCCCGGCCTCGCTGCTTCCCCCGACGCCGTCGCGGGCCGCCGAGCAAAGGCTCGGCCTTCTCGCGAGGCTCGCGCGAAAGCGCGCGGGGCCCTGGTTCGAGCGGCTCCCGATCCATCCTCTAGGCGCCGTCACGACGGCGGCCGCGCTCCTCTTGACCGTCTTCCTGCTCACCCCGCCCTTCGTGACCGAGAGCGCCGAACCCTTCAATGCGGTCGTCCTCGCCAAGGCGCCCCCCGCCTCGGACTTCGGGATCCGCCCCGGGCACGGGGGGGTTCCAGCCCGCAGCGGGCTCCCGCTCGAGCCCTCCGAGACCTACCTGCTCCCCGTCGCCGTCCACTAGGAGACCCACCCAGGACGGGTCGGGTCGATTTCCTGGGCGCGCCAGTCTCCGGTGGAAAGGGCCCGCCGCGGGGGGCTACCATGGGGGTCCGTCGATGGGACCGCCATCCGGAAGGATTGCGGGCCGGGACGGATCCAGACGCAAGTCGAGAGGGAGAGAGGGAGGCACGGCGCCATGAATCGCATTCGCGCGGCTCGTCAGGCCCTCGGCTGGACACAGGACGAGCTCGCCGAAAAGGCCGGCATCTCTCCGCGGACGATTCACGCCGTCGAGCAGGGACGTCCGTGTCGGCAGGCGACGAAGCGCTGCATCCTCTCGGCGCTCGGAGTCCCCTGGGAGCTTCGCGACGAGTACTTCCCGCGAGCGCTCGCCAAGCGGCTCCCCTCGGCGAGCGAAGAGGCGAAGCGCGCGTAGCGCATGACGAGGGGACGATCCGAAACGGATCGATCTCCTAGACCACTCCCTTCTCGAGCAGCCGATCCGAGAGCAGGTGCGAGAAGGCGAGGATCGTCTCGGAAGGATCGACCGAGACGGCAGTCGGGAAGACGCTCGGATCGGCGACGTAGAGATTCTCGACCTCGTGCGTCTCGCCGCTGCTCCCGACCACCGACGTCGCGGGATCGCGGCCCATGCGACAACCCCCGGCCGGATGCGGCGCCGCGAAGCTCATCGCTCCGGGGCCGATCTCGACCGAATCGATCTTCGCAAGATCCTTCTCGTCGCGGATCCGCGTTCCGACCTGATCCGCCAAGAAGACTTCTCGCGCTCCGGCGGCGAGCAGGACCTGCGCCCCCTTCTTGATCGAATCGCGCAGCATGAGCGCGTTGCGCCCGATCACGGGGAGCGCGTACTCGGCCGAACCGTCGCGCGCGAGCGTGATCTCACCCTCCTCCTCGTCGTCGATCCAAGCGATCGTGCTCGCGAGCCTCGGCATCGACTCCATGAGGCGCCGGTGCTCCGCGCCGAAGCCCGGGAGGAACGCCGCGAGCGCGCCGGGGCCGAGCTGGTTCGGCATGAGCAGGTAGCCGCCTTCGCGATAACGCCCCTTTTCGTCGCGGGCGAGCCTCCATTCCATGCAGCCGTAGCCGGCAGGAATGCCGCGCCACATGACGACGTCTTCGTCGAAGAGGCCGAAGACCATCGAACACGGATTCGCGCGCAGGTGTTTTCCGACCTGCCCGTTCGCGTTGGCGAGCCCCGAGCGGAGCAGGAGCGGAGCCGATCCGTAACCTCCGGCGGCGACGACCACGATCTTCGCGCGCACCTCGATCCGCCGTGACGTCGGCTGCTGGGTGTCGCGATCGATCACGACGGCGACGGCTCCCGTCGCGCGTCCGTTCTCGGCGAGGATCTTCTCGACGCGGGCGTCGGCGAAAACGAGGGCCCCCGCGCGAACGGCGCGCGGGACGTAGGTCACGAGCATGCTCTGCTTCGCGTTGTACGAGCAGCCCTGCATGCAGTAGCCGCTCTTCACGCAGCCGCGACGAGCCTGCGGAACGGGCTCTCCGAGCCAACCGAGCGCCTCGCTGCCGCGCTTGAAGAGGCGGTTGCAGCCGTTCAGATACGAATCCGGAGCGGGATGGATGCCGAGATCGGCCTCGATCCGCTCGAAGTGCGGGCGAAGCTCGTCTTCGCCGTGCCCCTCGACTCCGTAGCGGCTCTCCCAGAGCGCGAGACGGTCGGCGGGCGTGCGATAGCTGTCGGCCCAGTAGTGGACGGTGGCTCCTCCGACGCAGTTTCCGTAGGTGAGCGCAACCTGGCCGTCGCCGGTCGTGCCGAGCCCGCGATCGCCGTCGATCCGCGCGAGCATGTCGTCCTCGCGCTGGTCGAGCTCGCCTCGGCCTGGGCGCCCCGGATCGAGCGGATCGATGAGCCCCGTGTAGTAGCCGCCCCGCTCGAGGACGATGACGCGCTTTCCGGCCTCGGCCATCCGCATCGCGACGGTCGCCCCGCCGGCGCCCGAGCCGATCACGAGCACGTCGGCCTGCTCGCGTCGATCGGCCGAGAAGTCGCTTCCTTCGATCACGCCCATCGCTTCCTCCGCAGCTCAGGCGAGCGCCGCGGGACGCTTCCGCGGCACCCAGGGTCCGTCGTAGCCGATCGCCGGCCAGGTCGGCTCCTGCGTGTAGGTGAAGAAGACCGTCACGAACTTGAGCCCCTGGAAGGCGGTCCGGCGCGCCGCGAGCCGGCTCGAAGCCATGTCGGCGAGGACGGCGTCCTGCGCACTCGGATCGAGCCTCGAAAAACGCGAGCCCTTCGAGAGAAGCGGCCACCATTCGACGAGCTGGAGCGCAGCCTCTAAATCGTCGCGGAGCTTCGGCCCGTGGAAGGCGAGCTCTCCGTCGACCCGCGCCGGAACGCCGAGCGCGAGCGCGCCAGGCTTCTCTCCCTCGGCAGGAACCAGGCGATCGGCGACCTCGCGCAGCACGACGTACTCGCGAACGCCGAGCTGCTTCGGTCGTTCTCCGGGCGAAAGAAGCGCGGCGTAGTCCTGCTCGCCCGTGCCGCAGGCGAGCGAACCCGCTCCGAGCGCGGCGCCGAGCGCGGCCGAGCGGGCCAAGAAGCCGCGCCGGGTGATCGGATGCCCGGCGAGAAGGGGCTTCGCTTGCGATCGACTCACGTTCATCCTTTCCCGCGGTTCGTGCCGGCCTCGCAGACGAGGCCCCGGAACAGGAGGTCGACGCCACATTCGAGGACCGCGTCACGGCTTCCCCAAGGAAGCTCCGGGATCGTGATGGTCGTTCCGACCAGTCCCTGGAGCGTGCAGAAGCAAGCCTTCGCCACGAGCTCTGCATCGGAGCGCGCGATACGCCCGGCATCCATGCAGCGCCGTACGAGGACGGCGAGGTGAGCGAATCGCTCGATGGCCCCGGGCCACTCGACGAAGTAACGATCGCCGCGCGCGAGGAGGCGATCCTGGATCGTGAAGATCACCGAGTAGAGTTCGGGGTTCGCGAGCCAATGGCGGCCATAGGCGAGCAGATACGCGCGGAGATGCTCGAGCGGATCGTCGACCCCGACCACCGCGCGGTCGCAGGCGACGAAGGCATCCTCGAGCACGTCGTTCCAGACGAAGCGCAGAAGCTCCCATTTGCTCGCGAAGTAGCGATAGAGACTCGGTGCGGCGCAGCCCGCGCGCTCGGCGATGCGCCGCATCGAGACGCTCTGGTAGCCCTCGGTCGCGAAGAGCTCGCGAGCCACCGCAACGAGGTCGGCGCGGATCGCCTCCTCCTGCGCGTCGGAAAGTCGCGGGCGCCCGGGGAGCCTCGGCGTGGGGGTCTGGCTTTCGCTGCCGGCTGCCGACACGGGAGGCTCCGGGGAGGGTTTTCGGAACGCGTTCCTTTATCACAAACGCGTTCGAGAAAGTCAAGCGCTCGCCCTGCCGCCGGCACCCGGCATTCCGAGTCGCCACCAGAGGGGAACGAGACCGAGGCCGAGCCCGAGGAGCAGGCTGATCCAGAGGGCTCGATCGGGAACGAGGTCGGGCGGCGGGCTCGAGATGAGCCAGCTCCCGACGCCAACGAGCAGGCAGAAGATCGAGAAGGCTGCGAGCCCGACGGCGGCGAGGCCTCGCAACAGGCGACTTCGATCGCTCGACGCATCCCCCCCGGCGGCTTTCGCGACCGGCCCCCAGAACCCGGGCGGTCGCGCGCGGCCGTAGAAGGCGACCAGTCGTTCGAGTGGCTCGGGGCCTGCCAGCACGGCGGCGCCGACCGCTGCCGTCGTCGACGCTCCCGCGACGAGAAGCAAGCGAACCGCCTCGCTCTCGGCCGGGAGCAAGGCGAGGAGAAGCGGTGCGGTGACGAGCGAGGTGAAGACGGCCGAGATCTCGCTCCAGGCGTTGATCCGCCACCAGATCCAGCGCAGCACGAGTACCACTCCGAGACCCGCTCCGAACAGCAGCGTCACCTGCCATGCCGTCTGGATCGAGCCGAGCCGGGTCATCACCCCGAGCGCGAGCAGCAGGATTGCGCCGGTCGAGATGCGTGCCACGCGCACCAGCGAACGATCCGAGGGCTCGCGCCCGCGCGCCCGACACCAGAAGCGCCCGTAGAGATCGTTCGCCCAGTAAGACGCGCCCCAGTTGAGGTGCGTGTCGAGCGTCGATCCGAGTGCCGCGAGCATCGCTGCGAGGAGCAGACCGAGGAGGCCCGGTGGGAGCATCTCCTTCATTCCCTGCACGTAGGTGGCTTCGCGGTCCGCGCGCAGTGCATCGCCGCTGAGCGCGGGATCGGGCGGAAAGAGCACGAGGAACGCGAGACCGATCGGCAGCCAGAGAAGGCTCCGTACCAGGATTTGCGCCGTCACGAAAACCACCGCAGCGCGCCGGGCGTCCGCATCGCTTCGGCACGCCATCGACCGCTGCGCGAGATAACCGGTCCCGTCGGCATTCATCTGGACGAGCCATTGGAGCGCGATCACCGCGAGGATCGCCGTGCCGACGCCGGACGCGGCGTCGGGAGTGAAAGCCAGGATCTCGCTCGCCGAGGGAAGCGCGCCTCCCGGTGGCAGCGCCTCGAGGCCCCGTTCGATGCCCGCAAAGCCGCCCGCGGCGTCGACGAGCACGAAGGCGTAGAGCGCGGTCCCCGCGAGCATGAGAGCGAACTGCACGAGGTCCGTCCGAACGACGCTCCGCAGCCCCCCCGTCGCCGAATAGAAAAACGTCACGCCGACGATCGCGAGGATCGAGAGCACGTTGTTGGTCGAGCGGGTCCACAGATCGCCGAGTGCCCCGCGCTCCCGAGCGAAGGGGACGCCGACCGCTTCTACACCGCGGCGAACCGGCTCGAAGACTCCCACCGGAAGCCATTCGTTCCAGAGCAGGAAGGGCTCGACGATCTCCTTGGTTGCCCAGAGCACCATGGCGAGCACGGCGCAGTTGAAGACCGTCCCGAGGTAGACGGCCTTGATCGCGCGCAAGCATGCGGCGGGGCGCCCCGCGTAGCGAAGCTCGGTGAGCTCGGCATCGGTCACCACGCCTGCACGCCGCCAGCTCGCTGCGAGAACGAATCCCATGAGCAGGAAGGCCAGCGCGTAGATCCAGAGCCGCCAGAGCGAGAAGACACCGGCCGTGGCGATCAATCCCGTGACGAGCAGAGGCGTATCGGCCGCGAACTGCGTCGCGGCCATGCTGATCCCGGCCTTCGTCCCCGAGAGGCTGCGACCCGCGAGGAAGTACTCCTCGAGATTCTTCGAGGCCTGGCGTCTCGCGCGAAGCCCCGATCCGATCGCGTAGGCCACGAAGGCCGCGATGATCGCCGCATCGAGAAGGGACACTGCTGCGAGCGAGTGTATCGATTCGGAGAGGTTTCGCTCCGCCTCGTATTCGGATGCGTATGACGCGCATCATGTCGTCCGGAAGGCTTCCCGCGCTTCGATGCAAGGCGGCTCGTGATGCGGAGGAGATGCCATGGCCAGCCTCGACGGAGGTGCGCTCTTCGTTCGGACGCTCGAGCGCGCGGGGATCCGTACGCTCTTCACCTTGCACGGAGGTCACCTCGACGCGATCTACCAGGCGGCGCTCGACGCCGGGATCCGACTCGTCGACACGCGTCACGAACAGGCAGCCGGGCATGCGGCCGACGGATGGGCGCGCGTCACGGGCGAGACGGGCGTCGCGATCGTGACGGCGGGGCCGGGCTTGACGGATTGCGTGACTGCGATCACGAACGCGTGGCTCGACTGCGTGCCGACACTCTTCGTCGGGGGCGCGGCCCCGCTACGCGACGCCGAATGCCTGCCGCTCCAGGGAGGCTTCGACCAGCTCGCGCTCGTCACTCCGATCACGAAGTGGGCGCATCGCGCGACGCACACGCATCGCATCCCCGATCTTCTCGCCCAGGCGCTCCGCATCGCGCGCTCGGGGCGTCCGGGCCCCGTCTATCTCGAGCTCCCGATCGACGTTCTCTTTTCACGCGCCGATTCCGGAGCGGTACGGATCCCCGAGAAGATCGTTCCCGATGCGGCGCCGGCTCCCTCGCCCGCTTCGGTCGAACGGGCGATCGCCTGGCTGCACGCGGCCGAGCGACCGGCGATCGTCGTCGGAGGCGGAGCGCGTTTCGCCGACGCGGCGCCCGAGCTCGTCGCCTTCGCCGAGCGGACGGGGATCCCCGTCTTCACCAACGGCAGGGCGCACGGGATGATCCCTGCGGACCATCCGCTCTGCGGGCGAGGCCTGCCGCATCTGGCCTTCGCGGGCGGCGCCGCCGGCGCCGACGTCGTGCTCGTGCTCGGCGCGAGGCTCGGGCTGTTCACGGGGCATCCGGCGCGACCGCTCATCCCCCCGTCTGCGAAGCTCATCCAGGTCGACATCTCGGCCGAGGAGATCGGCCGCAATCGCGAGGTCGACCTCGGGATCGTGGCCGATTGCCGCGAGGCGCTCCGCGCGTTCGACGCGGCGGCGTGCGAGCGTCGTTGGGCCGAGCGCAAGGCCTGGCAGGACGCCGTCCGCGCGGTGCGCGAGGGACATCGGCTGCTCTTCGCGAAGGCGCTCGCGAGCACGAGCGCGCCGATCCATCCGTACCGGCTGGTCGCCGAGATCGCGAAGGTCCTGCCGCGAGATTCGATCGTCGCCGCCGATGGGGGCGAGACGGCTTCTTGGATGGAGATGGTCGCCGAGGTGCACGGACCCGGGCGCTGGCTCTCGCACGGGTATCTGGGCTGCCTCGGAACGGGGCTTCCCTTCGCCCTGGCGGCAAAGGTCGCGCGCCCCGAGAGCGCGGTGCTCTGCATCGTCGGCGACGGATCGGTGGGTCTCAATTTCGCCGAGTTCGACACGTTCGTGCGTCATGGGCTCCCGATCGTGACGGTCGTGAACAACGACCGTCAGTGGGGGATGTCGGCGCACGGACAGGAGCTCCTCTTCGGCCCCGACCGCCGCGTCGTGACGGATCTGGCGCCGACGCGCTACGACCTCGCGGCAGCGGGCTTCGGCTGTCATGCGGAGCACGTGGAGGAGCCGGCGGAGATCGCAGGGGCGCTCGAGCGTGCCTTCGCGAGTGGCAAGCCCGCCTGCGTGAACGTGATGACGGATCCGAGCGTGATCGCACCGATCACGCGCGCGATGGTCGGCGCCGCGAAGCCCGCCGCGGAAAAGGCCGCTCCCGACGGTGGGGGAGTGCGGATTCCGTACTACGAGGATCTCGCGTAGGCGGGAGTCCGAGTCGTCGCGTGCCGCTCCCGTGACGCGCCCGATCCCCGCACGGCTCGCGCGGAGGGGCACTCCCGTGCATTCCTCCGGCCTCGCACTCCGTCCCCATACCTCGGCCTCACGGCTCTTGCGGCCTCCCGCCGAGCCGAGCGCGGGGCATGACGGGCGTCATAGCGCCATTTCCGGCACGGGCGTCCTATCGGGGGAGGGGGAGCGCCGGCGGATCGCCCTAGGCGGGGCGCTACGGAGGAGTCCATGCGCGTTCTTTTCGCGAGTCCGATCACGCCGTTCACGCTCTCGGCCGAGGGCCTCGATCCCCTCGATCCGTTCACGGGCCAGCTCTCGCCGACGCAGGGCCCGTTCGCGATGACGATGCACAGCCACTACTGGGCGTTCTATCTGATCGCGGAGAATCTCCGCGCCGAGAGCTGCGTGCTCGAGCATCCGAGTCTCGAGCAGTTCGAAGCCGAGCTCGCTCGCGGCTACGACGTGCTCGGCCTGCAGGTGAACTGGAACACGCTCGCGCAGACCGCGAAGATGGTGACTCGCGCGAGACAGATCGCACCGAAGACGAAGATCGTCATCGGCGGCTACGCGATTCCTCAGATCGTCGATCCGCTTCCGCCCGACGAAGCGGCTGCCGCGTCGATCCGCGAAAACGTCGACGAGCTCTGCCGCGAAGAGGGCGTCCGCTTCATGCGACGCCTTCTCGGCGACGAGCCGATCGACCGTCCCATCACGCAGTTCACGCTGCCGCGCTCGGGGTCGTACCTCGCGGCCGTGGGTCCGGTCGCCCGCGGCATCGGTGGCCGTCCCGTGCTGGTTGCGCTCGGTTGTCCGGCGGGTTGCGATTTCTGCAACACGTCGGCGTTCTTCCACCGCAAGAAGCTCCGGGTCGCCGAACCCGAAGAGGCGTACGGCTTCATGCGGCATCACCTGCTCCACGACGGAAACGAGCGCTCGTCGTTCGAACTCTTCGACGAGGACCTCTTCTGGGATTCGTCGTATTCGCGGGAGCTCGGCGCTCATCTGAGAGGCGACCCCGACACGCTCGGCAGGATCGGCTACTTCACCTTCGGGAGCGTGCGAACGCTTTCGAAGTTCGATCCCGAGGAGCTCGTCGCGAACGGACTCTCGGCGGTATGGATCGGCGTCGAGTCGACGCTCGACGACGTGCACCGCTCGAGCGTCCACCTCGGCAAGCGCAGAGGCAAGGACGTGGCGGCGCTCTTCGAATCCCTGAAGGACGTCGGCATCGCGACGATCGGATCGCTGATTCTCGGCTTCGACTTCCACACGCCGGAAAACGTCCACCGGGACATCGACGCCTTCATCTCGCTCGCACCGACGATCTCGCAGGTGACGCCGCTCATTCCCTGCTCGGGAACGCGGCTCTACGACCGGATGAAGCAGGCGGGGCGGCTCGATCCTCGCTTCGGCTGGACCGTCCAGGGAGGATTCCAGAGAAACCCGCCGGTGGCGCCGCTCCACTTCGACTGGCCGACGCTCTCGAAGGTGATCGACGACTCGAACCAGCGCCTCTACCACGAGAACGGCCCCTCGGCGCTCAAGCACATGGACATCGCGCTCCGCGGACACGCGAGGCTCCGCGACCACTCCGATCCGGCGCTCCACGCTCGCGGCCGCATGCTCGGCGAAACCGTTCGCGCCCAGTATCCGATGGTCGAGGCGATCCTCGACAATGCGCCTTCGGAGCGCGTCCGCGAGCGCGCGCGGGACGTGGCCGAGCGCTGGCGCGAGGCCTTCGGCGAGCCGGACGAGACGCAGCGAACCCTCGGGCGCGCGCTCTCCGAAAGGATCCGCGCCTTCGCGGAGTCTCCGCCGGCGCCCGCGTCGACGCACGCGCCGCCGGTGCGCTGGACGTACTACCGCCCGGGCGCGGCGCCGGAGGTCGTGAAGCAGGCGGGCGCCTGAGCCCGAAGTCCCTTCTGCTCCGCGCGGATCCGACGCGCCGCCCGGTGAGCCTGCGCCGGATCAGCGCACGCTCGGAGGACGCCTTCGCCTCGCCGCGAGGGTGGCGACGCCCGCCGCGACGAGGAGGCCCGTCGAGGGCTCGGGGATCATTGCGACGCGAAAGCCGAGGAAGTCGCCTTCGACCGACGGGGAGTATCGCCCCGGGACGGCGGCCGAGAGGGCGGCCGCGCCACCGCCGCCGAAGGACCACGAGCCGCCCCGATGGCCGCGGTACGGGCCGGAGACCACCTGCTCGTTCCACTCGTCCACGTTCCCGCCCTGATCGAACGTCCCGTTCGGGCTCGCCGAGCCCGGATAAGAGCCTGCACCGGTCAGCGTAGCAGCGGCTGCACTGCAATTCGCGTGATTGGCCACGCCCGTCGGGCTGGAGCAGATGGTCGCCACGTTCGTCCCAGCAGGATAGTCGTAGTAGAGATTTGCAATCGGGTCGTAGTACGCCGCCTTGTACCACTCGTTCTCGCTCGGCAAGAAGACCTGCGCGCCGAGATTGCGAACCACCGAATTCGCCGAGATCGCGGCCGGCGTGAGCGTGTACGCCCCCGTCTCCGTGTCGCCGCTCCCCTCCCCGTTGCCGAGCCAGTTCGTGAAACGCGTCGCGTCCCAGAACGAGACGTAGTTGACCGGCTTGCTCGCCATACCGGACTTCACCGCATAGCTGTAGCTCCCGGGGCCCCCGCTTCGCGTGATGCCGCCGTGCGTGCTCGAGGCCATTGCGCCGTTGTACAGGCCGTTCGGGTCCGTGGCCGCCTTCGCGTTCAAGAACTCCGCGTACTGGGCGTTCGTGACCTCGTACTTCGAGATGTAGTACCCGTGCGACACCGAGCCGCAGCTCGCGGCGTAGCAGTTGCTCGCCGGCGTGTCCGCCGCGTTGCCAGGATCTCCGACGAAGACCCAGTCCACCGTCACCGCCGCTGCCGGCGCAGCGGTCCCGAGCACCACCCACGCGAGAGCCGCCACGAGCCCCGCTCCAACGCGCCCAAGCCTCATCCTGCGTTCCTCCCGGCGCCCGTCTCGGGGCGCAAAGCCAGCGGGAGCCGCACACGGCGCGCGCACGCCTCCCCTTCCCGCCCCGTGCACGAAGCAACCCGCGTGCCAGAACGGGTGCTCCGGACCCGACAGAGAACGCCCTTTGGTGTCGGCCGCTTGGACGCCGCCCCTCTCATTCGAGGGGGGCGCGTTCGGCGTGAGCCGAGGAAAATCCTTGCCCACGATCGCGAAGTGTTTTCCGCGGTGGGGGGCGCCGCGCGCTTTACCGCACGGCGTCGCGCCAGAGCCTGGTGCGGGCCCGCATGGCGTCACGGCTCGCGCAGTCGGCTCCCTCAGAGGGCCAGCGGACCGACGAGGAGAAGGGTCTCGGGCCGGGGGCGGCAGCGCGTCGTCTCGACGCCGCCGGAACGAGCGTCGTCGTGCGGCGATGTATTGAGGATCCTGAACTGATACATTATGATTCTCAAATCGTGAAGTACGTGACGCGAGCGATCGAGAGTGCGGTCGACCGGGCGGCCCGCTCCTTCCCGGCGGTGGTGCTGACCGGTCCCCGAAGGGCGGGCAAGACGTCGCTGCTGCAACACATGTTTCCAAACGCGAGCTACTTCCTGCTCGAAGACCCGGAGCTCGTCGCGCGCGTGCGAGCCGATCCGCAGGGTTTCCTCGACGCGGCTCGCACGCCCGCAATCCTCGACGAGGTGCAGAACGTTCCCGAGGTGTTCGCCCACGTGCGCGCCCGGATCGATCGCCGGCCCCGCCGCGCAGGCCAGTGGATGCTGACGGGGTCCCAGGACGCGCCTCTCATGCAGGGCGTGACGGAGTCGATGGCCGGGCGGGCCGCGGTGCTCAGGCTGCTGCCGTTTTCGGCGCGCGAGACACCGAAGGTCTCCCTGCTGCGAGGGGCGTATCCCGAAGTCGTGGCGCGTCCGGGCGCCGCGCGCCTGTGGTTCAGCTCGTACGTTCAGACGTACCTCGAGCGCGACGTGCGGGCCGCCCTTGCCGTCCGGGACCTCGCGACCTTCCGCCGGTTCCTCGCGCTCGTGGCGAGCCGCCACGGTCAGATCCTGAACAAGACGGCGCTCGCAGCGCCACTCGGCGTGAGCGTGCCTACGATCACGCAGTGGCTCGGCGTTCTCGAGACGACGGCGCAGATTCTGATCGTCCCCCCCTTCTACGAGAACCTCGGCAAGCGGCTCATCAAGTCGCCGAAGGTCTTCATCGCCGACTCCGGACTCGCGTGTCACCTGCTGGGCATCGATTCGCAGGCGGAGCTCGCGAAGTCGCCGTTCATCGGCGCACTCTTCGAAGGCTTCGTCGCCTTCGAGGTCGCCAAGATCCAAGCGAACGCCGGGCAGCGCCAGCAGCTCTACTACTTCCGCGACGAGCAGGGCCTCGAGGTCGATCTCCTCGTTCCCGGCCGCTCCGGCGAGATCCGCCTGATCGAATGCAAGGCGGCGCGGTCCGTGACTCCATCCGACGCCGCTCCGATGCAGAAGCTCGCCGAGGCCCTGCGTCGCACCCGACGGACTCCCGTGTCCGTACGCCTCGATCTCGTTCACGAGGCCCCGAAGGCCGGGGCGACGACGAGCGCCGTCGCTCCCGGCGTCCGGGCTCTGCCGTGGCAGGGCTTCCTGGACACGATGTGAGACTCGAGAGTGGTCCGATCGGCCGCGATCGTTCTCGCGGTCGCCGCCAGCGAGGCGCACCCGCAGCGCGATCTCGGCAATCTCGGCGGCAACCCGTACGACCGGCGCTCGACCGCGCCCCCCTACGCCCCGACGGCCCGAACAACCCCTACGGTCGCGATCTCTGCGCTCTCGGCGACGACCTGCTCCGGCGCCGAAGCGCGAGACCTGCGAGGCCCGCCGCGACGAGCAGTCCCGTGGAAGGCTCGGGGATCATCGCGATGCGGAAGCCGGTGTCGTCGTTCTGGAGCGTCGGGGCGATGCCGACCGGGTAATCGGCCGCGAGTTCGCCTGCACCGCCGTAGAACGAACCGCCCCGACGGCCACGGCTCGAGCCGTACACGACCGAATCGTTCCACTCCGCCACGTTCCCGCCCTGATCGAAGGTCCCGTTCGGGCTCGCCGAGCCCGGGTAGGCGCCCACGGCCGCCACGGCGTACGAGCCGGTGAAGCAGTTCGCATGATTGGCCGTCCCGGTCGGTCCGGAGCAGACGGTCGGCGTATCCGTTCCCGTCGGATAGGCGTAATACACGTCCGAGATCGGATCGTAGTACGCCGCCTTGTACCATTCGTTCTCGCTCGGCAAGAAGACGATCGCACCGGGATTCCGCGTCACGGTCGCTCCGTTGCTCGGAGTCGGTGTCCCGCCGAGGAGCGTGTAGGCGCCCGTCTCCGTGTCTCCGCTTCCTTGCCCGTTGTGGAGCCAGTTCGCGAACCGCGTCGCGTCCCAGAACGAGACGTAGTTGATCGGCATGCTCTCCATGCCGGCTTTCACCGAGTAGCCGTAGCTCCCGGAGACTCCGCTCCGCGTGATGCCACCGTTCGAGCTCGCGTTCATGTTGGTGTGGTAGAGCGCCAGCGGATCCGCTGCGGCCTTTGCGTTCAAGAACTCCGCGTACTGGGTGTTCGTGACCTCGTACTTCGAGATCGCGTACTCGTGCGCAACGGAGCCGCAGGGCGAAATGGCCGAGGGCGCGCATTTGACCGTATCCGGGTTCGGGTCCGCGGGATTGCCCGGGTCTCCGATGAAGACCCAGTCCACCGTCACCGCCGACGCCGGTGCCGGGTTCCCGAGCACCGCCCACGCGAGGGCCGCGAGGAGCCCCCCTCCGACGCGTCCGAACTTCACCGTGCGTTCCTCCCAGCGCGCCCGTCGCGGGGCGCAAAGAAAACGGGAGTCGCACATGGCGCGCGCACGCCTCCCCTTCCCGCCCCGTGCATGAAGCAACCCGCGTGCCAGGAGCGGCCCGCCGGGCCCGACGGAAAACGCTCTTCTGTGTCGGACGCTTGGCGGTTTCCCGCTCTCTCGGATCCCCTCGTACGGTCCGATCCCCGGAAAACTCTTACCCTGATTGGCGAAAGGATTTCCTCTTCGCCGACCGTCGGGCGCGGGCTTCGCACGCCCGCGTGCAAGATTCCCGCGTGTCCATGGCCGACGCGTCGCGGAACGAGTCGCTGGACTCGGCGGATTCAGCACTCGAAGACGCCGAGGCCCGGTGCGAAGGGCGCTGCGTGCGCGACGTCGTAACCCGATTCGGGACGCGCGACGCGCCAGAGCGGCTCTTTGCAGCCGTTCGATTCCAGAAGGCGCTCGGCCTCGTCGCGCGCCTGCGCCGGCAACGCCTCGAGGTGTCGCTGCAGGCGTTCGAGGCACCAGACCCGGTAGCGCGAGGTGGGAAGCCTCCGGTAGACGACCCCTTCGATCCCGAGGTCGAAGCGCCGCTCGCGCCTTCCCCATGCCTCGGCGTTCGCGCAGAGGTAGGGCAGGTACGTCGCGCCGGCGTCATGGAGGATCGGACTCCAGTCGGCGGGGATTCCTTCGAGGAGCGCACCGCACGGGGTCGAGCTGCGCGCGTTCCAGGTGCGCGCCGTCCATTCGTACACGGCCGGTGCTCGCTCGAGCATGAGAGCGCACGGCGTCGGGTCGAGCGAGAAGTGCCGGAACATCGACGCGAAGAAGCCGAAGTCTGCGAGGGTCGGGCGTTCCCCGAGAAGAAACGGCCGGCGCCCGAAGATCGCTTCGAGACGATCGAGCGTCCGCAAGTAGACGCTTTCGACGTGCGCGCGGGTTCCTGCATCGATGGCGTCGCCGCGAACGTAGCGACGGAGCTGCCGCTCGCGGACCAAGAAGCGCTTCCAGGCGCCGGGAAGCGGCACCCGCGGCATCATCTCGTCGACGATGCGTCGCGAGAGGAGGAGCGCATCGCCGCGATACGACCAGCGATAGTGGAGCGCCGGACGCCAGAGCCACTCGTCGGCGTAGTCCTCGACGAGGCGGGAGAAGAATCCCTGCACCGGATCGATCGGAATCACGGCCGGTTCGGGATGCTGCGCCTCGAACCATTCGATCATCGGGGTGGTGTCGGTCATCCAGCGGCCGTCGGGGAGTTCGACGGCCGGCATCTGCGCCGTGCCGGTCCGACGGCGGACCTTCGCGCGTACGAGCGGTGTCATCGCCACCCGCTCGTACGGGATCTCCTTGTAGCGAAGGTAGCCCTCGAGCTTCCCGGTGAAGTACGAGATCGCCGACCCATGGACTCGTAGCGGCAGGCTCATCTCGCCTCTCCTTCGAACTCGGGCCCGGCGCCGGGCGGAAAGAGCCTCGAGACGCGCGCGCGCTCCGGACCGGGCAGCGACTCCCAGCCCGCGAGGAGATCGCGCCAGACACGGACCTGGAAGCCCTTCGCGACGCTGCGGAACGCCGATCCGAGCAGGACGCCGTCGTAGAGCGCACGGCCCGCGTCGAAGGCACGCTCGCCGAAGACGGTCTCCCCCGCAGCACGATGGCGCTCGAAGGCCTCGCGGTTTTGCTGCATCAAGGGGACGAAGGTCTCCGCAATCCAGCCGAGAAGTGGCGCATGCCCGCTCCCGAGCGCGAGCGCGCCGCTCTTGCGATCGGCGCCGACGTCGCCCTTCGCGACCCGCTCGACGAAGGCATGCACCGCAGGCGCCATTCGGGCGAGCCTCGCGTTCGCGCTCGGATCGGCGCGGTTCATGCCGAGCTGCCCATAGAGACTCGCATCCGCGAGCGTGAAGCGCTCGCCGAAGAGGAAGGGTTGCTCCGCAAGAAGGGGCTCGAGGGCCGCGAGGAGCCTCCCGTACGCGCTTTCGAGGAGTGCGTGCGTGGGAGGGAAGCCGTCGCGCGATGGTGGCCGGAGCCGCCGCGGGAGATCGCCGAAGTGCGCATCGCGCGGCGCGACGCTCATGAGGTCCGGATGGCGCCGCACTTGCCGGGCCGGAAACGCGACCGCGACTGCGCTCGCAACGGGCCCGAGCAGGGGACGCATCTCCGCGGCGAGGCGTCTTCCGGCGTCGTTGTCTCGCGCCGACACCACCCAGCGCAGATGGTGTACGAGGTAGAGACCGACTTCGTCGAAGGCCTCGTCGACGAGTCGAACGACGAAGCCGAGCGCTTCGTCGCCGGTGGGGACGAGCGGAGCTTCTCGCGTGTACCCCTCCGCGTCGAGCCAGCCGGCGATCGCCGACGAGTCGAAGAGGTTCTCGCCGCGCGGGCCGAAGAGAAACGGAACGAGAGGGAACTCGTCGAGTGCGTCCATCCGCGGCCAGGTGAGCGGGATCGCTCCGCGAACGAGTTGCCCTCGACGGCGCGCGAAGCGGAGCGCCTCGGCGAAGGGCGCCTGCGCCGGCATCCAACGATACGCGAGCCCCGCAAAGCGCAGGAGGGCCTCGACCTTGAGCGCGAAGGGCGAGAGCGTCGAGCCCCAAAGCGTCCAGTCCATTCGCTGCGATCCCCGTCCGGCGCTTGTGAAGAAGGCACACCGTATGCCAGAATCTCGCTCCGGGCGACGCGCGACGGCGTGCGCGCGTCGAAGCGGAAGCTTTCGAAGCGACGGAGGGGACGTCCCGTGAGCTCACCGCTCCGCATCGCCACCATCGTGCTCGGCGCGTTCTTCGCGCTCCAGGGAATCGTCTGGCTCGCGCTCCCCGCCCGCGCCGCCGAGGGGCTCGGGATGCCGCTTCTCGACGGCGTCGCGCGCAGCACGCAGGTGGGAGATTTCGCAGCGTTCTTCCTCGTGGTCGGCGCGACGATGCTCGCGGGCGCCCGGCCCGGTGCGTCGCGACTCCTGCTCGTTCCGGCAGGCGCCCTTTCCGCAGCTGCGCTCGGTCGCGGGATCGCCTGGGCGTTTCACGGCGCGGCGTTCGCGGCGACCTTCATCGCGATCGAGGTCGCGGTTGCCTTGCTCCTCGTGGCCGCATCGCGGTCGGAATGATCGGCCAGCGAGGCCCTTGCCGGCGGCGTCACGCAAGCCACGCGGGGTCTTCTCGCGAGCGGTAGGCTCGCTGCCCGGCCCTGTGGGCCGCTCGCGGTGGGCTTTCAGGTGAGGAGCGCGGCGCCGAGGCCGAGCAGCAGCGCGACCCAGACCCGCGGTCCGAAGACGAGCACGAAGCCGGGCTTCGTCGGAAACGATGCCGTCACGGGGATCGCCGCGATCTTGAATGGATGCGCGGCGAGAAACCGCGGATCGGAAGCGAGCTCGATCATGTCGCGGCGGCTCCGGTAGCGGACCATGCCGACGATGCTCCAGCCGGGATCGGGCGGAACGTTCCACGCGTCGACATAGCCGCCGATCTTGCGCGCCTGCAGCGCGGGATGGCCCGCGTGACGAGCGAGGACCGAGACGAAGCTCCGGAAGTATTCCCGCAGAAGGGCCATCGGCTTCGTCGGTGCCCCCGTCTTCGGATGCGGCACGGCGTCGTCGGCCAGTCGCACCAGGTTCAGCATGTAGAACTCGCGGCCATCGTCGGCCTCGAGAAAGCGGCGAAGGGTCTCGGCGTCGTTTCCGCCGGCGCCGGGCATCGACGGCATGGCCGCCAGGAAACGCTCGATCTCCTCGGGCCTCAGGGGCCCACGCCAGTTGTCGTACCAGGCGCGGAACAGGCCATAGAGCACCCCCGCACCGAGCCAGATCGAGAGCCCGCTCATGCTCCTCCTTCCCCCCCGCTCGCGCCCGCCCGAGATTATGGCATCATGAGTGCCAGGAAAACGACCGCAGACGAGGTTCGGGATGTCGGTCCGGATGCCGACCGCTTGGTTCGGAGCGAAGGGGCCGGGGCCGCTTCGGAGCGGCTCCTCCGAGCGCCGGATCGAGCGCTCCTCGTCGGGCTCGCAGCTCCCGGAGACGACGACATGATCGTGATCGTGGGCGCCCCCGGCTCGCCCTACAGCCGAAAGCTGCGTGCCGTACTGCGCTATCGGCGCATCGCGCACGTCTGGGTGAACCGGGGCTCTCCGGAGGCGAGCGATCTACCTCGCCCGCGCGTCGATCTCCTGCCGCAGCTCATCGTTCCCGGTGCCGGAGGAGCGCCCGAGGCGCTCACGGACTCGACGCCGCTCATCCGTCGCCTCGAGGCCTCGCACCACGGACGGAGCGTGATCCCGGACGACCCTGCGCTCGCCTTCCTCGACGCACTCCTCGAGGACTACGCCGACGAGTGGCTGACGAAGGCGATGTTCCACTATCGCTGGGCGTTCGCGCCGGACATCGCCAAGGCGGCCGCGATCCTGCCGCGCTGGTTCCGCACCGATCAGCCCGAGACGGAGGCCGTGGCCAACGGCACTCTCTTCGCAAAGCGCCAGATCGGCCGGCTCGGAGTCGTCGGCTCGAGCGAAGCGACTGCGCCGCTCATCGAGGAGAGCTACGTGCGCATGCTGCGCCTGCTCGACGCGCGCCTCACGGAGTCCCGCTTCGTCTTCGGTTCGCGTCCCGCCGCGAGCGATTTCGCCCTCTACGGACAGCTCACCCAGCTCGCGGGCTTCGATCCGACGCCTTCGGCAATCGCGCTCTCGATCGCCCCACGCGTCGTCGCATGGGTCGACGTGGTCGAGGATGGCTCTGGCATCGAGCCACGCGAAGGGGATTGGGTTCCGCGCGACCGGATTCCGGATGCGCTGCGCTCGATCTTCGCGGAGATCGGCCGTGTCTACGTGCCCTTCCTGCTCGCGAACGCGGATGCGATCTCGCGCGGTTGCGAACGGGTCGAGTGCCTGATCGACGGGCATGCCTGGGTACAGCGGCCGTTTCCGTACCAGGCGAAGTGCCTCACGGCACTCCGGAGCGCCCATCGGGCGCTCGCGCCGACCGATCGCGCGGCAGTGGACGGAGCGCTCGCCGGAAGCGGCTGCGAGTCGCTCTTCGGATAGCGCCGAGCGTCGCGCCGTCGGCCCCGAGCAACCCGTCGGCGCCTCCGAGGTCGTGCGGTGGCCGAGGCAGGTCGCGGAGGTCGCATGAGCCCCGGAGCCTCGCGGCTCGCGGTTCGCGCGCTACGCGCCCTCGCCGGCGAGCCGCTCGAGGATCTCGCGCTCGTCGGGAAAGCGGTCGGCCTCGTGTTTCGAGAAGATCTTCTTGCCCCCGGCGATCACGTCGAAGATGCCGCCGTCTCCGCGGACGAGCCTCACGCGACTTCCGAAGCGCTTCTCGATCGCGGCCGCCAGACTGGCAGCCCGGGGCTCGTAGCCTCAGCGGCCGCAGTAGTGGATCGTGACTTCCATCGCATCCCTCCGCGAAGTCGGGAGTGTCGCTCGACGCGAAGCGTCGCCGTCCCGTGTGCCGCGCTATCCGTGCATCTGCTCCTGGAGGTAGCCGTCGAGGCCGAGCGAGGCGACCAGCCGGAGCTGGATCTCGAGCCAATCGAGATGGTGCTCCTCGTCGACGAGCATCTCCTCGAGCAACTCGCGGGTTCCGGCGTCGCCCTGTTCCGTGCAATGGTCGATCGCGCCGCGCAAGTGGACGATGGCGCGACGGACGAGCGCTTCGTCGCGACGAAGCGGGTCCTCGATCGAAGACGCCACGACGATCTCGCCGGCGTCGCTCGGCACCGGCGTCCCTTCGAGGTAGAGGATCCGGTGCAGGATGCGACCCGCGTGCTCCATCTCCTCTTTCACGTACTCGCGTTGCCGATCGCGGAGGCGGTCGTAGCCCCAGTTCTCGGCCGCCGCGGCCGCCACGAGGTATTGCTTGTACCCGCAGAGCTCGATCTGCAGGTAGCCGTTCAAGAGCTCGATCACCCTCGCGTCGCCGCGCATCGCCCGGTGCCCTCCCCCGTCGAGGCGTTCGATCGCCCCGGTTCCGACGTTCCTCGAACCGTGCCCGATCCCGAGCTTCGACCTCGGCCCGATCGATGCCTGCTAGAGAGAAGCGATCCGCGAATGCAACTCGGTGGCGCGGTGTTCGGCTTCGTCGAAGCTCCGCTGCATGAAATCCGAGAGGATCTGCGCCGCCGCGTCGGCGTCTCCCTCACGCATCGCGTCGGCGGCCTGCGCCTCGAGTCTCACGCGCTCGGACTCGACCTTCTCCTCGAAGCCCGACCAGCCCTCGCGAAGCACGGGAACCCGCCGCTCGAAATCGATCTCGGCCGCCTCCTCGAGACGCTTCATCGCCCACCAGAACGAGCCTTCGGACGCGTTCATGCCGCCGCGTGCGAGCGCCGCGGGAATCACGCCGTCGAGATAGACGGGGAGGAAGACGCCGGTGCAGGGCGCGGCGAAGGAGATCCAGACGGGCCAGGGCGTCGAGCGATCGCGGGGAAGCGGAGCGACGAGACTCGCGGTCGTCGTTCCGATCGGCTCGGCGTGCATGCAGATCGTGAAATGCGCCTCGTCGTCGAGGGTCGTCCCGGAGCGCCGAACCGGGCCTCCCTCGAGATGGTCGCGAAGCGCGGCCTGCATCGAGGCGACGCTCACGCCATCCTTCGCCTGCGCGAGGAGTTCGCGCGAGCGACGCATCCGCCCATCCGAGATCCGCCCCGGGACGCCGGGGTTCCGGTAGGCCGCCGCCACGTCGAGCCGTCCGGCGCCCGTCCACCACCCCGACGCCCTCGCGAAGCTATCGAGATCGCGAGAGCCGATCTCCCAGTCGGCGCCGAGCGAGATGTGGTTCGAGATCGCATCGCGGCGCACACGCCGCGCTGCCCAGTGGCGACCCGAGGTCTGCAGCACCCAGGCCTCGTCGGGGTCGGCGAGCAAGAAGCCGTTGTGATAGCCGGCTGCGCCGGGAGCGAGCGCTGCGCCCCCCTGCCCATGGGTTTCGAGAAGCGTCGCGATCACCTCGAGCGCCTCTCGCGCCGTCCGGCCTCGCTCGAGGCCGAGGCGGACGAGATCCATGCCGATCAAGCCCGGCGTCTCCTCGACCGGCTCGCGGGAAAAGACCGTCTCGTTGCCGATCGCCACCGCGTGCTCGTTCACGCCGTGCTCGAAGCCGAAGACCCACCACGGCGAGTGGCCCATCACGCGGTAGGTCTCGGCCACCTGCGGAATCTCGAGGTGCGTGCAGCGGACCGTCGCGCCGGGCGGGTGCATCGCCGCAGGAAACTGCAGGAATGGCTGGCACTCCCGGCTCTTCCGGTCGCTGTTCTTGGCGAAGAGCGTGACGTCGGTGGCGGTCTCGGCTCCGACGGCCACGAGGCAGTCGCACATGGCGCCCATGCTATCCCAGCCCGCGGCCAAGCGCGGCCCTCGGCCGGGTCTAGGGTGGGTCCTCCATTGCGGAGCCTCGATCCCGGGTCGATCTCCTAGCGACCGGAAACCGGAAGCCCGACCCCGGCACCCGGCCCTGCCGCGCCGCCCCGTCCCGCAAGACGGCGCGCTCCGCGGCCGATCGCGCGAACCACGTCGTCGAGCGCGAGCGTCGCACACGGGACGAGGATCAGCGTGACGGCCGTCGCCAGCGTGAGCCCCGATGCGACCGAGATCGCCATCGGGATCAGGAACTGCGCCTGGACACTCGTTTCGGCGAGCATCGGGACGAGCCCGAGCACCGTCGTGAGGCTCGTGAGCAGTACGGCCCGGAAGCGATCGGCGCCCGCCCGCCTCGCGGCCTGCTCGAGCGAGAGACCCGACGATACGTGCGCGTTCATCCAGTCGATCAGGACCAGGCTGTCGTTCACGACGACACCCGAGAGCGCCACCATTCCGATCACCGAGAGCATGCTGAGATCGCGCCCGAAGAGCACGTGGCCCCAGATCGCTCCGACGATCCCGAACGGGATCGCGCTCATGATGAGAAAGGGCTGCGTCCACGAGCGGAGTGGGATCGCAAGGAGCGCGAAGATCGAAAGCAACGCCATTCCGAAGGCGCCTCGCATCGCGTCGAGCGTTTCGTTCTGCTCGCGCTGCTCGCCTTCGAGCCCGTACGAGACCCCGGGATGCTCGGCGAGGATCCGCGGCAGCGAATCGGCTCGGAGGCTCGCGAGCACCTCGTTCGGGTTCGCTCGCGAGAGGTCGACCTCGGCCGTCACGTGGATGATGCGACGCCGATCCGAACGCTTGATGGTCGAAGTTCCGGAGCCGAGGTCCGCTCGGGCCACCGACGCAAAGGGGACGGCGGTGCCATCGGGCAACCGGATCCGCATCGCTTCGAGGTCGCCGAGCGAGCGGCGCGCCTCCTCGGGGAAGCGAACCATGACCTTGACGTCGTCCTGCCCGCGCTGGATCCGCTGCGCTTCTTCGCCGTAGAAGGCCTGACGCACCTGGCGCGCGAGATCGCGGAGCGTGAGTCCCGACGCCTCGGCGGCCGGGAGGATTGCAAGGCGAAGCTCGCGCTTTCCCTCCCGGAAGCTGTCGGAGACGTCGTAGACGCCTTCGTAGTCCCGGAGCTTCGCCTTGAGCGCCTCGGCCGCCATGCGGAGCTCGGCCACGTTCGCGCCTTCGAGCTGGAGGTCGATCGCCTTGCCCGTCGAGAAGAGCGACGCCGTGAAGCTGAGCTCGACGGCGTCCGGAATCTCGCCCACGCGCTCGCGCCAGCGCCGGGCGACTTCTTCGCTCGAGACGTCCCGCTTCTCGGAGGGCACGAGCATCACGTTCACCTCGCCGAGATGGCCGGCGGTCGCGCCCGATTTCGAGTCGCTCGCATCGCGTGATTGCCGCTGCCGGAAGGGCTGGTCGCCGACCGTCGCGAGCACGTGCTCGAAGACCGAATCTCGCTCCTCGTCGACGCCGTCGATCTCACGGCGGATCTCCTCGCCCGCGGCGGCGATCCGCTCGATCTCCGCACGGGTCACGTCGGCGGAGGTGCCTTCGGGCATGGTGAGGAGCGCGACGACGTTGTCGCCTTCGACGGCCGGGAAAAAGACGAAGCGGATGTGTCCGCCGGCCACGTACGCGAGGCTCACGATCAGGACCGCGATGCCGATCGAGAGCGTGAGCCAGCGCCAAGCGATCGCCCGTTCGAGGAAGGGCCCGTAGGCCGTCGCGAGAAAGCGCTGGAGCCCGCGGGAGACGGCGTCCTGTACTTCGCGAAGCCGGCGACCGAGCGCGTTCCCCTCGGCGGAGCCGTCGTCGCCCGCGTGCGCGAGGTGGTAGGGAAGGCAGAACTTCGATTCGATGAGCGAGACGGCGAGTGCCGAGATCACGACGACGGGAATCGTCACGGAGAGCTTGCCGAACGTCCCGGGCAGCGTGAGCAGCGGGAGGAAGGCCGCCACCGTCGTGAGCATGCCGAAGGTCACGGGAGTCGAGACCTCCTGGGTTCCCTCGATCGCGGCCCGCTCGGGATCCATGCCTTCGGTCTGGAGACGATAGACGTTCTCGCCCGTCACGATCGCATCGTCGACCAGGATGCCGATCACGACGATGAAGGCGAAGAGCGAGAGCAGGTTCACCGTCACGCCGAGCTGCGGCATCAACCAGAGCGCGCCGAGCACCGAGACGGGGACGCCCGCGGCCACCCAGAGCGCGATCCGCAGCCGCAAGAAGAGCGCGAGCGAGATCAGCACGAGGAGAAATCCCTGCATGCCGTTGTTGATGAGCGTGTCGCGCCGCGCCTCGAGGATCCGCGTATCGTCGTTCCAGACCGTGAGCGAGATACCCTCGGGAAGACGCCCCTCCATCGAGTCGACGTAGTCGCGGACCGTCGTCGAGATGTCCGGCGCGCTCTGCGAGCCCACGCGATAGACCTCGACCAGCACGGACGGCTCGCCGTCGAAGCGCGCCTCGAGGTCGGCGTCCGCGAAGGCATCCCGGACCTTCGCCACGTCGCGCAGGCGAAGCCGTGTGCCGTCGGGGCGGTTCACCACGGGGAGATCCTCGAACTCCTCGCCGCGGTACGCCTGCCCCTTGGTGCGCAGGAGGATTTCTCCCTCCCGACCCCGGATCAGTCCTCCCGGAAGATCGAGCGACGATCGGGCGACCGCTTGCGCGACCTGATCGAAGCTCAATCCATAACGCTGGAGCGCCTCCTCCGAGACCTCGATCGAGATCTCGAACGGACGTGCGGCGACGAGTTCGGCCTGCGTGATGCCCGGGAGCATCGTGATCTCGTCGCGGATCCGCTGGCCGAGCGTCTTGAGCGTGCGCTCGTCGCCGCTTCCGGAGACGGCCACCGTGAGCACGGCCCGGCGGAGGAGGACCTCCTCGATGGTCGGCTTCTCGGCTTCTTCGGGAAAGGTGTCGATCGCATCGACGCGGTTCTTCACGTCGTCGAGAACGCGCGCGACGTCGGCATCGTCCATGAGCTCGACGACGACCACGCCGGCCCCCTCGGCCGCCGTCGAGCGGATCCGCTTCACGCCGTCGACGCCCTGGAGCTGCTCCTCGATCCGGACGACGATCGACTCCTCGATCTCCTCGGGGGAGGCGCCCGGATACTCGACGGCGACCGAAACGAGCCCCGTATCGACCTCGGGAAAGATCTCCTGCTTGATGTTCCCGATCGTGAAGAGTCCGGCGACGACGATCGCGAGCAGGAGCAGGTTCGCAGCGACGCCGTTGCGGGCGAACCAGGCGATCATCGAGTTCATGGCGCAACGCTCCCGCCGTCTTGCGGCGCGGGAGAGCTCGCGTCGCCGTCGGCGGTGCGGACGGCCATCGCCTCGGTGGCCGCGGCGAGCGACGAAACCATGACCCGCTCGCCCGCGCGCAGGCCCTCGCCCACCACGACGGAGTCACGATCGAGGCGCAGCAGCTCGACCTCGCGGCGGCGGAGCTTCCCCTCGGCGTCGACGACGAAGACGCTGCGGTCGTCGCGCAATGCGACGCGCGGGAGGAGGGTCGCCGACGGCACCTGCCGTCCCGCCACTTCGGCCGTCACGAAAAGCCCCGGCGCGAGCGGAGGGCCACTCGCCGCTCCGTCGGCGAGGCGGAACGGGTCGTCGACACGAACCACGGCCTGCACCGTTCGCGTGAGAGGGTCGATCGCGCCCTCCGTTCGAACGATGTGCCCCGTCCAGCCGTGATGCTCGCCTCCGATCGTCGCGTGCAGTCGCACGGGCGGGCCCGCCGAAGCCCCGGCAGCGACGGGCTGAAGCGGGAGGTCGACGAAGGCGAGCTCGGAGGTCGGGATCGGAAGCGCGATCTCGGCGTAGTCGGTGGCGTAGACCCTGCCGAGCGGCGTGCCGCGAGCGACGTACTGCCCGACATCGGCTTTCGCATCGCGAACCCGGCCCGCGTACGGCGCCCGGATCTCCGTCCGTTCGAGGTCGAGTCGCGCCTGCGCGAGCGCCGCCCGCGCCTCGCGGACCGCGGCGTCGGCCGCACGCGCCGAATGCGACGCTTCGTCGAGGGCGGATTCCGAAACGGCATCGCGCGACGCGAGCCCCTGGCGCCGCTCGAGAGTCCGACGGGCCAGCTCGGCCTGGCTTTCGCTTCGGAGAAGCTGCGCCTCGGTCCGCTCGAGCGCGGCTTCGTAATCGCGCGGATCGATCCGCAGTAGCGGCTCTCCCTCGGCGAAAAAACCTCCCGAGGCGAAGCTCGGCGAGATCCACACCACGCGCCCCGACGCCTCGGAGACGAGGTCGCTCTCCGTCCTCGGCTGCACCGTCCCCTGCGCCTCGACCGTGAGCGTCATGGGCTCGGGAGACGCCACCACGACGCGGACGAGCGGTGCCACGATCTCGGGAGGCCTCGCATCGGCGACGGGTCGTGTCACGACGAGCACGCCGGCGATCACGACTCCGAGCGCGAGGACGGCGAGCGGCAGGAGCCAGCGAAGCCGGCGTGCGCGACGCGAGGCCTTTCCGGCGGATTCGGCGCGGGCGGGCTCGTGGCCCGTCGCGCCGCGTCCGAGCGCATCGAGACGGCCGTCGGAGGTCATGACACTTCTCCTCGAGAGGGGGAGTTCGGCGGATCGGAGACTTCGGGCGCCGCGGCCGGTGCGCGAAACGCTGCGGAGAGGAAGACGATCATGCGTTGGAGGAGCGCGTCCGGGCGATCGTCCGGGAGGGGCTGCGGGAGCGACACGATACGGTGTCTCCATGCGAGGGTGTGGGTCATCACGCCGAGCGTCCAGCGGAAGCGCTCGTGTACGAGTGCGGGGTCGAGGCTCGGGAGCGCTTCGCCGAGCGCATCGAGAAACGCTTCGCCCGTCTCGCGGAAATGCTCGAGGACGGCGGTCTCGAGACGCTCGGGCTCCTCGATCTCGCAGCGCGCGAGGATCCGTGCGATCCGCTCGACCCCGGCCGCGTCGTCGCGGAAGTGGCGGAAGACCGGCTCGAGGAGCGCTTCGAGGAGTGCCGGCACCGGAGCCGCGTCGGGAGCATGCGCCCGTCGCAAGGCCTCGAGGCGCCGGAGCCTCTCGTCGTTCACGGGAGCGATGCGCCGGGTGAGCACGGCGTCGAGCAGCGCCTCCTTGCCGCCGAAGTGGTAATGGACGGCGGCGAGATTGACCCCGGCGGCCGCGGTGATTGCACGCACCGACGTGGCGCCGAACCCCTGCTCCGCGAAGCAGGTTTCGGCCGCGTCGAGGATGCGCTCGCGCGTCGCCTCGCCCGCGGGCACGGGACGGTTCTGGGCGCGCTTCATGATCGATCCGGTCGGGGCATCGATTCGTCCGGCGTGGGCGCGCTCCAACGAACGTTTCAATCATACGTGTGAATCCGACACCCGCAATGTCCCTGCGGGGATCGAGCGGCTCCGTGAGGCCGGACGCCGCGGGCCCTCCTCGATCGGGCCGCCCGTCTCGCGGCACCCGCGTCGCTCGCCCGCCCCCGCGCGCAGAAGCGGATTCCGATACCCTCGCGCCGCCCGCGCCGATAGCTCAGCTGGATAGAGCACCAGGCTTCGAACCTGGGGGTCGGGGGTTCGAATCCCTCTCGGCGCGCCAGCACCGCCTGCAGCTCCACCCACCTCCGATCTGGCGCGGTCCGGGACTCGCCCGTCGGCCGTATTGCGCACGCGGTTCCGCGTCCGTCAGGGCGCGGGATCACGGCTCGGCTGCACCGCTGCCCTGCCTGCGGAACCCGACGTTCGAGACACGGCAGTTCGAGGGGCCGAGCGTTCGCCGGGCTGATCAGCCGCAGGCGCCCTTTCTCGAACCCGTCGGCTGCAGTGACGGACCCCACCGCCGCCCGAACCAATCCTGACGCCGCAGCGCCGGCATGCCGAGGAGCTGGCGGGCCATGCGGGCGTCGCGCATGCGCTTCTCCTGGCCGTAGTCGCTCATGTAGCCGTAGCCTCCGAGGACCTGGACTCCGTCGGTGGTGGCCCGGCACGCCCACTCGCCGAGCCGCACTGCCAGCGCGGATGCATCCGTCTCCGCACCGCCCTGCGCGGCTGCGAGCAGGCATGTCTCGCCCAAGAGGATGTCCACGGACATCTCACCGAGCATCGCGGCCACGGCCGGCCAGTCGAGGATGCGGCGGCCTCCCTGACGGCGCTCCTGCGCGTAGGCGTGCGCCTCGTCGAAGCAACCCTTCATGATGCCGAGCGAGATCGCGGCGGCTGCCGGGGCCAGCCGCTCCGCCATGCGGCGAAAGAGCTCGAGTCCGCCACCTGCGGCTCCAATGGAGAACGCAACGGCGCCGTCGAAGGAGAGGTCCACCATCGGGCAGGCGCGAAAGCCGATGCAGGGCACCGGCTGCGAAGCGTGGACGCCCGGTGCGTGGAGATCGACGAAGACGTACGAACGACCGGCGTCGCCCCCGACCGCAATCACCGCATACCTTGCAACGCCTCCGAGGAAGACGTTGCGTGCCGATCCGGTGATCGCGACGGTCGGGCCCGCCGGTCGCTCCGAAGGCAGGACGGACTCCACCGGAGAGCTGCACGCCGCGAATGCCAGCGGTAGCGCGCCGGCCGTCGAGATCGATTCCAGAGCCGGCGTGCAGTCCGACGACTCGGCCGCGACGTTCACGACCTCGATCGCGGCGGCGTTGGCGAAGATCGCGCCCGCCAGGCTTGCGTCGACACGGCTGATCTCTTCGCACAACGGAACCAGCGCCGTCGTGCCTGCGCCGCTGCCACCGTGCCGCTCGCCGAGCGTCATGGCGAAGAACCCCAGCTCCGAGGCGCGCCGCAACACGCCGTCCCAGAGCGGTGTGATCGGATGGCGGTCGTGCGTCTCGCGATCGTTCGAGAGCTCGCGCCGCGCGAACGAAGCGCCGAGCTCGCGAAGCGCCTCGTACTCCGACGGGCCGAGGGTCACTCGAACACCCGCGCTTCCGGTACGTTCGGCACCACGAGGGTCTTCAAGAGGTTCAGCCGGTTGAGCTCGTTCGTGCCCTCGTAGATCTGGAGGAGCTTGGCGTCGCGGAGGTGCTTCTCCACTCCGCCGTCGAGGCGCAGCCCCTCCGCGCCCACGAGGTCCATGGCCATGTCGCAGTTGCGGATGGCCAGGTCGCTGCACGAGAACTTCGCGATCGACGCCCATCCCGAGGCGACACGGCCGTCCTCCTCCCCGTAGCCGTCGAAGGCGCGCCGCCGGATTCGCTCGCTCAGCGACTCCCGGCGCAAGAGCGGCGAGAGGAAGGCGGTGAAGCACCAGCGCGGCGTGAGCCGCGCGAGGAGATGCACCGCACGCCCGTAGAGGTCCCGGAACATCCCACGCAGCGCATTCGCGTAGGCCGCTTCGAGATAGAGCGTTCTCGCCATGTTCACGTTGCGGTACATCTCGGCGAGCGCGAGTTGCGCTTCCTGGCGGTTCACGAGGAGGTCTCCATCCACGTGCGTGCGGCAGGCGAGCGCGAGTGCCGCTTCGTACGCACCACGCGCCGCGCCGGTGGCGAAGGCTCCCACTCCCGCGCGCGACGACGCCACCACGAAGTCGATCATGTCCTGGGTGATCTGCCTCGGGTCCTTCACGCACTCCGCGAAGGCCGCCGGTGCAGCGCAGATGAGCTCATCGGGAACGAAGCACTCGTCGAAGACCAGCTCGCTCGCCACGCAGGCGCGCTGCCCCATCTTCTTCTCGTGCGCCCCGAAGCGGAAGCCCCGCGTTCCCGTTCGAACCGCTGCCATGACGGCGGTTTCGAGCGGGTTGCGACGGTCGCCGTACGCGATGACCATGTGCCACGTCGAAACGTGGCCGTTGGAGATGAACACCTTGCGGCCGTCGAGAACCCAACCGCCCGCCGTGCGCGTCGCCACGGTCCCGATGCGCGCCCGCTGGAGCAGCTCCGGCTCCTCCATGTCGGTGCCCGCGAGTGGCTCCGTGATCGCGAGCGAGATCAGGCAGGCGTCGTCGCCGTGGGAGGCCCGGCTCACCTCCCGGTAGATGACGTCCATGAGGCGCACGTTCCAGCTCGCTGCGAGGGTGCTGACGCCGAGGTAGTGGACGCCGATCACGTTGGCGAGTCCGACGCAGACCGACGAGACCTCCTCGAGGAACGGGTAGAGGGACAGCAAGTCGAGGCCGCCACCGCCGAGCACCTTCGGGATCCACAGCGAGAACAGGCCCCATCGGTTGGCGGTGCGAATGAAGTCGTGAGGCAGGAAGTCGTGGTCACGCCGGACTCGCTCGTCGATTTCGCGGTACACCGGGCGGACGACGAGGTCGTTGAACTTGCGCGCCAGCGCCACCGCGGTGCAGATGTCCCTTCGGACCACGCGCGGAAGCTCCGCCAGTCCCTCGACGCTGTTCATCACCCCGTCGACGCGAGGTTCGCGCCGCAGGTACTCGCGCCGTTCCTGGCGGGTCAAGCGCATCGCCGGGTCAGTCGTCGATCAGGTTGTGGGGGCCGAAGAGAATGGCTTCGTTCTCCGCGCTGTACTGGTAGACCAGCGCCTTCTCGCCCAGCTCGATGCCGCGCAGCTCGGCGCAGATCGGATGGTCCGTCCCGATCGTCAAGCTCGAGTCTGCCCCGCGGCGCGACTCGGCGAAGCGCACGTGCCGCGTGTAGACGTTGCCGCAAAGGGTGATGCCGTCCTTCACCGGGTAGGTCTTGAAGCGCACGGTCTTGCCCGGCCGCGTCGGAAGCTCCCGCCCGCGCAGCCGCAGGATGAGCCTCCCGTTCTCGGAGAGCGCGCACTCCGCGTGTCCGCTGGCGCGAGTGAACGCGATATCGGCGACGAACTTGGGATAGCCGTAGAGCTCGACACCGCCGTAGCGGGCGATCTCGGTCGTCACCGGCAGGTGCCATACGTGGGCATGAAAGACGTTGCTCAGCAGTTGGCGTAGCACCGATAGACCGGGAATGACGGCCTTGTCGAAGTTGATCAGGATCGCGATGCTGAATTCGTTGTACGGGTCGATGTCCGTCTTGCGGTACTCGAACGCGGTGAACGCCACGAGAGAGCGACCCGGAGTGAGCTCGAGCGGGTGCATTCGCGGGTCGGGCAGGTACGGCCGGATTCGAGCCGTCGACGCCGTATGGATCACGGTGAGCGACGAGTTGTCGTAGTAGTAGACGGGGATCCTGTACGAGTCCTTCCCGAGCCGTGGGGCGTCGGCCGGGCTCGGGAACTCGAACTGCTTCACGCCCCGGAAAAGCTCGCCGCTCATCAGTACCTCCTCTCGGCGCCGTAAAGGGTCAGGCCGCCGCGGCAGTGCGGATCGCTTCGGCGGAGGCGCCTGCGGCGGCGAGGTCGAACAGCTCGCGCGTCTTCTCGTCGCTGAAGCGGTAGAGATCCCGGTAGTCGACGCCCGCCTTCACGATGGCCAGGGCGAGCCGTGCGCGCTTTGCCGATCTCGGGTAGGCACCGAAGCCCGTCGCCGCCTGGCGCCCGAACCAGCTGTGGTCGAGCCAGCGCGAGGTATCGTCGGGGAAAGGGACGATGCCGAGTTCCGCGCGGACCTCCGCCACGGGGCGCGGAAGCAGCTCCTCCCAGGGGACGCACTGGGGCGGGCAGACCCGATTGGCCGCGAGCCCGCGCGAATGGGCGTCCCGGAGGAGCGCTCGCCAACGTCGTTGTCCGACACTCGGTCGGATGAAGAATCGCGGGCCGATGCCGAGGGGAGCGATCGACGCCGCCCAGTACGGCAAACGGTGCTCGTAGCCGAGCGCGAAGTAGATGAGGAGTCCCTCTCCCGGCAGATCGGTGCCGTACCCGGTCACGATGTGGAAGAGGTCGTGAAGCCACCGGGAGCGTGCGATGTAGTACTGCGCCTCCTCGCTCATCTCGAAGGAATCGAAGAACCCGTCCTTGTAGATCGTCGCCGCCAGGAGGAAGCCGGGAATGCCTCCGGGGATCTCGATCGCGTCGTAGAACGTCCGGCCGAGGCTTCCTGCGGGCATGGCCTTCAAGGTGTCGGAGTCCGAGAGGGCCGTGCCGAGATCGGGCCGCTCGTCGAGGATCCGCTTGCCGGTCGGATGGGTCCGCATCCGGTCGATGTCGGCGAGGATCTCCGGGCCGGCCGCCAGGAGCTTGATACGCGGGACCTGCTTCGCGCCTCCTTCCGAGACCGGGTTCACGAGCCAACGGGCGCCCGCCAGCAGCGCGCCGGGGATGTCTCGTTCGTTCAGAGTGCGCCTGGCCATCGAGGACCTCGCTCGTTCGCGGTGGACGCGCGCCGGGTCGGGGCATCCGATTGCCGCGACGGGCGGCTCGGCTTCGTCCGGACCCCCGCGGTCATGCGGCGCTCTGCCGCTTCTGATTGATCATGTCGAACACCAGCATCGTGGGCCCGGTCGCGATCGGCCCGGAATCGACCCCGAAATCGATGTGCTCGACGTACTGGGTCGCCATCCGCTCCGTGACCTCCATCAGCCAATCCGCGGTGGGCGGACGAAAGCCCCAGTATTCCGAGTTCGGCGCCGAGCAGAAGATGACGGGCCTCGGCATCACGCCGCGGGCAAGGCGCTCTTCGATGCCGTTCAGCACGCTCGACATCGGCTCGATTCCGAGAACGATGTTGCCCGTCGTATTGGCGAACGAACCGAAGACCTCGACCGATGCATCCTGGGCGTCCTTCCAGAAGGAATGCGGCTTGTAGACCGCCTTCCCGGGGCAGATCACCGGGAAGTAGGCGGGGTCCATGACTTCGAGGTCGATCGCCGTTCTCTTGATCCCCATCTTCTTCCACTCCGCCATGTCTTCGAAGTGCTCCGGGGGATAGTGGTTGTAGACGATGTCCAACTCCTCGAAGACCCGTTCACCGAGCTCTTTCCGCAGCGCCTCGAGCGACAGCCTCATGAGATCGAGATATCGAGCCCGCGCGCTGGGAGGAAGGGCGCCGCCGCTCAATGCGATGTGTCCGTTCCAGCCGTGATCGATCGCGACCTTGACGGCTTCTGCCTGGTGCTTCGCCCAGCTCTCCTGCAGTGCCATCGGGAACACGTCGCTCATCTGGGAGAGCGGGTTGGAGAACAGATTGCAGTACTTGCATCCGCGCCCGGTGTTGTAGTTGTCGCACGACAGGTAGAAGATCAGGTTGAGGATCTCGTTCGAGGCTCCGGGCAGGAAGGTCGACGCCGGCAGCCCGTTCGAGATCGGCTCGTCCAGCCAATCGAACGACTCGTCGGCGAGTCCGCTCACGAGCACGTGCTTCCCGTCCATGACGGTCACCCGGTCGCCGTCCTGCTCGACGACGAGCCTCGAGTACGGGTTTGCGTGCACGAAGGTGGTCAGGCCGGATCCGTCGAAGGTGAACCTCATTCCCGAGCTCGGCTTCGACTCGCTCGCCGATGCCTTCAGAACGCGTGACGTGGCCGACCAGATCGCCTCCACCTGCTCGGGCGCGATCTCGGGAGGCTGTGGTGCGATCGGTGGGATCGTGCAGAGGTTGTTGCGACGGCGAGCCTTCGCCAGGTATCCCAGGCCTTGTGCGAACGGCGGAGTGTCTTCTCCGTCGATGATCGCGCCCTCGGAAAAGATCCTCGCCTTCGCGTAGATGTGCTCCGGCGTGATGACTCGGTCCTCTCGCATCTGGCAGCTCCTCTTCTGGTGGCGTCGACTGCTGGGGTGCGTGATCACGGTCGTGTCGAACACCCGCTTCGAGGGATTCTTGCCTGCGGGCACGCACGGCGATCCGGATCGGATGGTTCATGCGGATTCCGTCGCAGCGCGGGTGAAGACTTCGACGAGAAGCTCGTGCGCCCCTTCGATCGTGTCACGGGCGCCCTCCGGGTTCACGACGCTTCGGAACGCGAGACCCTGCAGCGCATCGAGTGCGACCGCGAGGCGCCGCGCGGTGCGCTTCGAAGTCGCGATTGCCGGGAAGAGCTCGTGCGCCAGCCCCCAGACGACCTCGCGGTGCCGGGCGGCGACCGGCTTCAGGGCGGCCATGAGGTCCGCATCGGTTCGAGCCGCCGCATAGATGTCGAGCACCGCAGCGAGGCGCGGATCTGCGTAGCCTGCGAGCAGCAGCTCGCCCGCGACTTCGATGCGCCGGGCAGCGCTCTGGAGCGCGTCGGCGCGGAGCGCGGCGAAGGCCTCGACGTAATCCGCGGTCAGCCGCTCGAAGAGGTATGCGACCGCGGCTGCCATCAGCTCGGCGCGGGTCGAGAACTGGTGCAGCAGCGAACCGCGCGAAGCGCCCGAGCGTTCGCAGACGCGGACGGTGCTGGTGTGCTCGTAACCCTCCTCGGCGATGCAGGCGAGCGTTGCTTCGAGGATGCGAAGACGCGTGGCCTCGCCCCGGGCCTGGACGCGTCGGGGCATGGCGGCGACGGCAGGCGACGCATTCATGAGCTCCGAATACCCCAACCGGGAAAACTAGTCAAGGATGACTATTTTTACCCGACAGGTCCTACTCCGGGGCCTCCGTCCGAACCGCGCCTGCGGGCCAGAGCGCGCGGCGGCCGCTTCTCGATTGCTGCGGCGCTTCGATCAGTTCTGCGCCGACTTCGAGACCGTCTCCATCACGCGCTCGAGGTTGAAGCTGCCCGGCTTCTGCCGCGGTGGAAACTCCCTGAAACTCTGCAGCCACCGACCGACGTAAGCGCCGGCTGGAGCGATCGTGAACATGCGCTCCATGTACCAGCGCTGGTAGCCCATGGCGTGCTCGGCCTCGGCTCGCTCGAACGGGTCCATGCGCAGATTGGTGATCAACGGCGCCCGAAGCGGCGTGAACGGCTCCTGCCAGACCCTCAGGCCTTCGCCCTTCTGCTCGAGGAATGTGATCTTCCAGTTGTCGTACCGCAGCGCGGCAACTTGGCCGTCGTCTGTCCAGTAGATGAACTCCCGTCTCGGCCACGGGGCCTCACCGCGGAGCGCCGGCCCGAGGTCGTGACCATCGAGGTGGACCTTGTAGCTGCGGCCACCGATCTGGGTGCCCTTCTTCAGGTTCTCCGCGACGTTCTTGCCTCCTGCCGCATTCACCAGGGTGAGCAGCATGTCCTCGTGCGCCGCGATGTCGTTCACGACCATGCCCGGCTCGATGACTCCCGGCCACCGGATCATCGTGGGCACGCGGTAGCCGCCTTCCCAATTGGTGTTCTTCTCACCACGGAACATGGTGGTTCCGCCGTCGGGCCAAGTGAAGGTCTCGGCGCCGTTGTCGGTCGAGTACATGACGATGGTGTTCTGGTCGAGACCGAGTTCCTCGAGCTTCGCCAGCAACCGGCCGACGTGGCCGTCGTGCTCGGCCATGCCGTCTGCGTAGATTCCGAGTCCCGTCTTTCCCTCGGAAGCGGCCTTGAGGTGCGTGAAGACGTGCATCCTCGTGGAGTTCCACCAAACGAAGAATGGCTTTTCCGACTTCTTCGCGCGCTCGATGAAGTCGAGAGACTTTGCCATCACCTCGTCATCGATGGTTTCCATCCGCTTGCGCGTCAACGGTCCGGTGTCGGTGACGCGTCCGTCGGCAAAGCTGTGGATCACGCCGCGCGGGCCGAACTTCTTCTTGAACTCGGGGCTCTTCGGGTAGTCCGCGTTCTCCGGCTCCTCTTCGGCGTTCAGGTGGTACAGATTTCCGAAGAACTCATCGAAGCCGTGCGCAGTCGGCAACATGTCGTCACGGTCGCCGAGGTGGTTCTTGCCGAACTGGCCAGTGACATATCCCTGTGCCTTCAGCAGCGTGGCGATCGTCGGATCTTCTTTCTTCATTCCTTCGGGTGCGCCCGGCAGGCCGACTTTCGTGAGACCGGTGCGGATCGGCGACTGCCCGGTGATGAAGGCAGCACGCCCCGCGGTGCAGCTCTGCTGGCCGTACCAGTCGGTGAAGACTGCACCCTGACGCGCAATGCTGTCGATGTTCGGCGTCTTGTAGCCCATCATGCCCATGTTGTAGGCGCTGACGTTGAACTGCCCGATATCGTCCCCCCAGATGATCAAGATGTTCGGCTTCTTCTGCTGCGCCGACGCCGGAAACGCCACCGTGAGCGGCAGCAACGCTGCTGCGGCCACCCCGAATGCCACCTTGGCCGCGAAATGCATGTCCGATCCTCCACCCGCCGCAGGGGTCGATTCGAGCTCATGGCACGGATCGCGATGACTCCGCCGAGCATCGCAACCCACTGCGTCTTCGACGCGCGCGGCGGGGGCGCGCATCGCAATCGAGGCGATCCGATGCCGATCTCGATTCGATTCTAACACCGGGCCGTGGCCAGGCGTGGCGCGCAAGGGGGCGCCGATCGACCGCATCGAGGAGGGACTCGCGTGACGATGCCGATTTCGGCACGGAAGAGGGATCTCGTCAGAGCGGGCGGGCGTCGCGCGGGATTCCGTCGTGCGAGATCTGATGGCGGAACGGCGCGAAATCCCGGGTGCTCATCTCCTCCGGGCGCGGGCGACCGAGCACGGCCGCGCCATTCATGACGATCGACGTTCCGGCTCATGCCGTGCCGGTCGGCGGGCCGTCGCGGAGCTCGCACATGATCCGGTACAGGCGGCCCTGCGCGCTTCCAGCGAGCGCATCGACGATCATCCCATCGGGGTCGCAGCCCTGCGCCGCTCGGAGGAGCCGCTCGAAGCTCTCGATGAAGCTCCCGCAGTGGCGCTCGCGGATGGGAGTTCCGTAGAAGAGCGCCCACTTCTCCGCGGGAGAGCCCGAGCCGAAGCGCAACGAGATCATTCGCCGGCTGAAGATCGAGGCTTCGCCGGAGCTGAGGCGGCCCCAGAGCCCATCCATCTCGGCATCGGAGACCACGCCGTCGCCCGGGGTGCCCTGGCTCGAGAGGTAGAGCATCCCCGCGATCACCTCGAGCTGGTTCGCGACGAGCTTCGCGAGATCCATGAACGTGTCCTGCCGGGCATGGAGCTCGTTGGCGGCGATGGCCCGAGTCTGGATCTCGGCCTGCTCGGCGGTCCGGAGCATGATCTCGTGCTGGCGCTGGATCGTCCGGTTGTTCTCCGAAAGCTCGCGCTGCTGCATGAAGAGACCGAGGACGAGCCACAGGAATGCGAGCGGCGCGAAGGCGCCGTCGAGAAACTCGCCCATGTTCCCGAGCGGCTGCTCGAAGAAAGCCGACCAGCCCATCCCCGCGCCGATGTAGAAGGCGCCGCCGCCGAGCCACGCCGCCGTGAGCGCGAGGCCGAGTGTGATGCGCCAGTCGAGCGAGAGCTCGCCACGGGGCCGCCGCGACCTGTCGTCGGAAGGGACTCGCGTCGGGGGCGTCGTCACGCAGCGATCGTGGCGCGCGCGAGGCTCCCCGCAAGTCCGCGCCTGCGACCGCTCCACCCAAGAGGCTCCGGGCGGCGGCCCTGAACGCGGCATCCCCGGCGTCGAAGGACCGAGATCCTCGCGAAGGACGCTCGTCGAAGGGAAGACCTCAGCCCGGCGCGGGCGCCCCGACCACCATGTAGACGACCGAACTCCCGCTGTAGAAGGGGCGGTACCAGGTTCCCGTATGCGTGTAGTAGGTCGTATCGCCGACGGTCTTCTCGACCGCATCTCCCGGAAGCTCCGTCACGACGACGCCGGCCGGCGGCTTCACGACCTCGTATCGCGTAGCGGTCGCGTCGGCGGCCGCCGCCTGCTTCTGGTAGAAGGCGCCGTTGGCGTACTCGAGCGGAGCCGCATTCTCGACATGGACGGGCGCGGACGCATCGGGCAGCACCTCGACGACGGCGCCGGGAGGCGCTTCGACGACGGCGTAACCCGTGCCCTGCTCCTGGTAGTAGACGCCGTTGTAGTAGTAATAGGGCACGCCGCCCACGACCACCGTCGTCGTGTTCGGTGGCAGCGAGGCGATCGCTGCGCCAATGATCATGCCGGCCCAGAACGACGACGTGCTCGAGTAGGGACCCCATCCCCACCCATAGTTGTCTTCCCAGAAATCCTCGCGGTTCTCCTGGATCTCCCTGCCGTACTCCTGCCAGTCTTCCCGCGCCTCCGTGCGCGTCTGGTCGCGGTTCTGCTGGCGATCGGCGGCCGACTGCTGGCGCTCCGTGAGACCGTCCCGGCGCTCCTCGGCGCGCTGCTCCGCGTTGTCGCGACGATCGCCTTCGGCGCCCGGCGCCCGCTCGCGAGCGGTCTCGCCGCGGGTCCGGTCCAGCGACCCGGCTCGCGCGCGATCCGAGCCTCCCGACGGCGTGCGGCTCCGGTCCATGCCGCTCGGGTTCAAGCTCCCTCGATCGACGCCACCGGAGGGACGTTGCGCGCGAGAACCCTGGAGGCTGCCTCGATCGAAGCCACCGCCTCCCCTCGGAACACCGCCCATCCGCGCCGCACCGCCTCCGCCACCGCGAGCGCCACCACCGCCGCGACCGCCACCACCGCGCCCTCCCCCTCGTGCAAACGCGTCCATCACCGGCAGGAGCGCCACGATGAGGACGGCAATCGATGCGACGGCGAGCCGATGCAATCGTCGCGGGCTCTTCATTGCACGCTCCCCCTCACCTCGAGAAACTCGATCCTGCGAACACCCTCTGGAAGCACCGCCTCGAAAACGGCGGGGGCGAGCTGCGCTCCGAGCTTCCAGTCGCCGAGCGTCGCCTCGTAGCGTGGAAGCCCTGCCTCCTTGCGGAAGACGATCACGATCCGCCGCGGCAGGGGCTCGCCTTCGGCCTGGATCCAGAGCTGGAGGTCGACTTCCGGGGCCGCGAACGCGATCTGATCGCACGGGACGCCGTCGACCTCGTGGCGACCGACGTAGCGCCCCTTGCCCCGCGTGAGTTCGAGCAGCTCCGATGGGTCGTTGGCGATCAACTCGCCGAGTGGAAGCCTGAGCGAAAGACGCTCGCGAAGCGCGTCGACGGTCGCGTCGATGTCCCCCGGCTGGGGCCGCGTGGCGTAGAAACCATCGACCGGATCGAGCAAGGTCACGTTCGCGCCATCGATCCAGAGCCTCCTCGCCGACGCGTCATCCTGATACTCGACGAACACGCGATCGGGCCGCGCGACGCTCAGCTCCAGCGCACCGCCGAGCTCGACGAGATCCCCCCAGCGGGCGCGCGTGTCGAAGGTGATCTCGGCACGAAAGGAGAACTGCTTCGTCGAAGCGAGCAGGTTCGTCATCCTGCGGACGATCTCGTCGGGTGCAGGGGGCATCACGACGCTTTCCGCCTCTGCCGGAGCGGCCGCGAGCAGGATCACGAGAATCCGGAGCAGTCCCCTCGAGCTCGATTGGCGCACGGTCCCCTCCTCGATCGAAGCCAGTCGCCGATTCTGCCGCGAAACTCGAAATCGAAGCTGCGGAAACCGGCCCGGGTTCACTCTTCGGGCTGCAGCGAAAGGTCGAAGAGCCCCTTCGCGCGCAGGCGGGTCATGAAATCGGGCTCGTAGGCATCCTCGGGCGCGGTGCGAACCATGCGGTCGAGGGCCTTCGCGTCCTCGCCGACGAGGATCCGCCAGGTGTCCGATCGCACGCCTTCCAGGATGATCGTCGCGGCTGCGGCGCCCGTGAGCGGCGCCTTGTCGCGGAAGTCCTCGCCGATCTTCTGGAGCGCGGCGCGGAGCTGGTCATCGCTCAGGGCGTCGCGCGGGATTCCCTGGTGCGACATCTGATCGCGGTACGGCACGAGATCCTCGGTAGTCATCTCCTTCGGGCTCGGGCGACCGAGCACGGCCGCGCTATTCATGACGATCGACGTTCCGACGTGGCCCGGCATCACGAGGGAGACCTTCACGTGGGGCGCGTTCAACCGCAGGTCGGTGATGAGCGCCTCGGTGAAGCCCTTCACGGCGAACTTCGCCGCGCTGTACGCCGTGTGAGCGATGTTGGGACCGAGGACGGCCCAGAAGCCGTTCACGCTGCTGGTGTTCACGATGTGCGCCTCGCGGCTCGCGACGAGGAGCGGCAAGAAAGCGCGCGTCCCGTAGTAGACGCCTCCCCAGCAGATCGCGAAGGTGCGGTCCCACTCCTCACGGTCGGTCTTCAGAAAGCTCCCGCCACCTCCAATGCCGGCGTTGTTGAAGAGCAGGTGGATGTGGTCGGTGGCATGCGACTCCTGCACGGCGTCGCGAAACGCGAGCATCTGGCGCTCGTCGGAGACGTCGCAAAGATGCGTCGTCACCCGCGTCCCGCGTGGAGCCTGCCGCTCACAGAGCGCCTTCGTCTCCGCCATGTGCTCGGCCGACACGTCGCAGATCGCCACGTGGCAGCCCTCGGCCGAGAGCTGGCGCGCGAGTTCGCGCCCCATCCCGGTGCCGCCACCCGTCACCACCGCGATCCGTCCCCGGAACTCCTTCATCGCGCACCTCCGCTTGGCGATCCGCGGAGGCTACCGCGAGACACCCGGGTTCTGCGCGTGGGGGGAGGGAGCAGGCGCCGCCTCGTGACACGCAGGGCCTTCGCGAGCCACTTCCACGAGTGAGCTGGATCGGCCCCCCCGCGACACGCCCGCCCCTCTGGATCCTCGCGATCGTAACCCTCTCGGGCGTGGCGAACGCCCCGCCGGGTGCGGCGGCCCTTCCGGCCTGCGTGGATGGCCCGGGCGCCTGCACCCTTCGTGAGGCTGCGGCCGCGGCAGGGATCCACCTCGGCTTCGCCCTCGATCGCTCCGTGATCTCGGGCGCTCGGCCGGGCGCCGCGCTCGCCGCGCGGGAGGCGAGCTCGGTGACGGCCGAGAATGCGATGAAGTGGCGTGAGCTCTCGCCGTCGCCCGGGTGCTACGATTTCGATGACGCGGACGCCCTCGTGGAGTTCGCCGAAGCGAATGGCCAGCGCATCCGCGGGCACACGCTCGTCTGGGGCCGCGCGAACGGACCTCCTCCCTGGTGGAGCGACGATCTGGCGTCCGCACCGGATCCCGCTGAGCGGGCCCGCGAGCGGATCGATTCGCACGTGGCGACGGTGGTCGGCCGCTGGGCCGGGCGGATCGAGAGCTGGGACGTGGTGAACGAACCGTTCGCGACCGTCGGCGGTGCGCTCGATGCAGAAAGCCCGTTCCACCAGGCGCTCGGAAGCTCGTACATCGACCACGCGCTGCGCGCTGCGCGCACGGCAGATCCCGCAGCGCGGCTCTTCGTGAACGAGGTCCTGCTCGAACGCGACGACGCGAAGTTCGACGCGACGCTCGCCCTCGCCACGAGCCTCCTCGCGGCAGGAGCGCCGCTCGACGGGATCGGCTTCCAGGGTCACTTCTTGACGAGGCCGGCCTTCGACGATCTGCGCACACGCTTGCAGCGCGTCGCGGATCTCGGCCTCGACGTCGAGCTCACGGAGGTCGATCTCCCGATCGCGCCGCTCTCGGCCGAACCCTACCCTCCTACTGCGCAAGGTGACGCGTACGCGGAGATCGTCCGCGCCTGCCTCGCGGTCTCGCGCTGAACCGGCATCACGCTCTGGGGTTTCGAGGACGGCGACACCTGGCTCGATCGAGCGCTGATCTGGCCCGGGCTCGCGCCGAACCGCCCGCTGCTCTTCGACGAGAACCTCGCGCCGAAGCCCGCCTACTTCGCCGTGCGCGAAGCACTGCTCGCGGTTCCCGAGCCGGGGTCGTGCCTCCTCACCGGGCTCGGGCTCCTCGCGATCGCCCTTCGTCGCCTACGTGCTCCGCGCTTCGACTAGACTGCGGGCGCGCGGGGGGCCCTCAGCACCCGGGCGGTATCGGAGTCGAGACTCGCGCAGGAGATTCCAATGATCGCGATTTCGTCCGCTGAGGCCCACCGCATCGATTCCGCTCGGCAACCCTCTCACCTCCGGACACTTGTTTCTCTTCCAGGAGAGTCGAGCGCACCGCTCGCTGCCAGAAAGTGCGTCCAACCGATCATCGATTCAACACGGCTCTCAGCCATCGCAATTGCGCTGTTCCTCATCACGGGCTGCCGCGCAAACATGACCCTCCCGAGGCCGGTAGATCCGCAGCATATTGCCGTTCAAACGAATCTCGAGGCACCTGTTGAGGTGGTCGTCCAGGTCGACTCTTTCACCCTCGGCGAGATCAAGACCAACTTTGGCGCGCAGGACATGAGGCAATTTCGCCAAGATATGCCCATCATGATCGGAAACGCTCTGTTCGGAGCATTGGCCGGCGGGCGCGCCTTTCGAACAGTGAAGCGCTCGTCGGCTGGCCCTTCCGCAGATTTCATCGTCTCTGGCAGATATGATCACACCTCGTACGTGGGAACTCGAGGCCGCGAATGGATTCCGTTCGCAGGGACGTTCGGTGCGCCGATCAACGAAGCGACGGTGCACGAGGTCCTTCATGTGAAGGTCATGGATGCGGCGACGGGTGAGGTCGTCTTCTCGCAGCAATTCGCCGAGGACCAGTCGGAGTGGACCAGCATTTACACCACAGCAGAGGCCACTTGGTTCCAACCCAATTTCGTTGCGAGGGTTTCGCAGGGCGTGGCGGACGCCATTCGAGCCCGAGCCGTCGAATTGGCCAAGGGCCGGACCGGTTCGCCTGGGACGTCCTCGCCCCGCATAGCAGCTCGGCCGGCCACCGCCGATCCGCCATCGAATGAAGGTGACGACCTCGACCGCCTTCAGGCGATCAGGTCCATCCATGGACACGTTGCGAACGTTGTCTTCTTCGTTGACGACGAGATCGATCCTCAGCGTTTGGCCGATTTTCTAGGACGATGCAACACCGCCAAGCCGAGAGGACAATTCTCACGGACGGATACGTCTTTCGTCTGGATCTGTGTCTTCATCTCTCCGGACGATGGGTTCTTGCCGGGATCGGCAGTGCTGACTGCGGACGTTAGAAGGGGTGAGGACCGGTCACTGGTGACGTGGCTTCCCACCGCGACGCTGGAGGTCAAGAGCGACGATCAATACGGAGTTGTGCTGCAAGGATATGGCGCTCGTGAGCGCGGCAAGATCGACCCGGGTCGATACGTAGTCGGCATTTACTCAGCGAATGAAAAGGTCGGCGAGGGATACTTCGAGGTCTCACAGTAGTGACTTGCCACCCGACTGCGTGACGAGTGCGTCCGGCGAGTGATCCGCCACCTCGGCTTGCAAGGTGACCATCGAGCCGCGGGTGATCGAAGCGCGGGCTCTCGACTAGACTGGGCGCAAAGGAGGCACGATGAGCCTGGCACGCGACCTCGGAGCCGAGGCGTTCGACGAAGCGACGATCGACGACGAGACGAGGAGTGTGAACCGGATCGTCGAGCAGGTGCTCGCGGCGATTGCCCCGATTCACACCCAGACGCCCGCCGAGATCCGTGCCGCGCGCGAGCGGGGAGAGGGGCCGCTTCCGGCGCTCCAGATCTCGCCGCGCGCGAAGACCCGCAGCATCCCGGGCCCCGACGGTCCGATCCCGCTGCGGATCTTCGAACCCGCAGCGCCGCGAGGCGTCTACCTCCACATTCACGGCGGAGGCTGGGTACTCGGTGCCGCCCACCAGCAGGATCCCCTGCTCGAGTCGATCGCCGACCGCTGCTCGCTCGCGGTCGTGAGCGTCGACTACCGGCTCGCCCCCGAGCATCCCTACCCGGCCGGCCCCGACGATTGCGAAGCTGCGGCCTCCTGGCTCGTTCGCCACGCCAAGTCGGAGTTCGGGAGCGATCGGCTCTTGATCGGCGGCGAATCGGCGGGAGCGCACCTCTCGGCCGTGACGCTCGTCCGGATGCGGGATCGCCACGGCTTTCGCGCCTTCGCCGGCGCAAACCTCGTGTTCGGCTGCTACGACCTCGGCCTCACGCCGAGCGCGCGGCGCTGGGGCGATCGCAACCTCGTCCTCAGCACCCCGATCATGGACTGGTTCGCCGATCACTTCGTCGCAGCCGAGCGGCGCCGCGACCCCGACGTCTCTCCGATCCATGCCGACCTCGCCGGGCTCCCGCCGGCGCTCTTCACGGTCGGAACCCTCGACCCGCTCCTCGACGACAGTCTCTTCATGCACGCACGCTGGCTCGCCTCAGGAAACCGCTCCGATCTCGCGCTCTACCCCGGCTGCATCCACGGCTTCACGGCCTTCCCGAACCGTGCCGGGCGCGACGCCCACGAGCGTCAGCTCGGCTTTCTCGCGGAACGCGCCGCCGCGCCTTGAGCGCGGCCGCTCGATGGGAAGGGGCAGGGCTCGCCGCTGCGGCGGCCGGTCTCGAGAGCGGCTTCGAGAAGCCCGCGGCGGGGGCGTCGTACGGCGTCGGATGCGCGCACGATCCGGTCGCGGATGCGGGCTATCCTCCGGGGTGTGAAGCTCTACTTCTTTCCGGTGGCCCCGAATCCGACCAAGGTGCGGCTCTACATCGAAGAGAAGCGCGCCGCCGGAGGACGGCTCGACGTCGTCCCGGAGGTCGTCGACCTTCGCTCGGGAGAGCAGAAGACGCCCGCTCACCTCGCACGCAATCCGCTCGGGCGCTTGCCCGTCCTCGAGCTCGATGACGGCAGCCATCTGACGGAGTCGCTTCCGATCATCGAGTACCTCGAGGAGACGTGCCCCGAACCGCCGATGATCGGCCGCTCCCCGCGCGAGCGCGCGCGCGTTCGTGAGCTCGAACGGATCGCGGACCTCGGCGTTCTCGTCCCGTGCGCTCGCATCGTCCACGCGACGAAGTCGCCGCTCGGCCTGCCCGCCTCGCCCGAGGTCGCGGCGCTCTTCCGTCGCATCCTTCCGGAAGCCTGCAAGCTGCTCGACGAACGTCTTTCTGACGGGAGACCCTTCCTGGCGGGCGAGCGAGCGACGATCGCCGATTGCACGCTCGCGGCCGCGTTGCAGTTTGCGCGCTTCGGGGGCGTCGAGATCGATGCGGGGCTCGAGCACCTCCTGCGCTGGGATGCCGCCTACCGGGGCCGCGCGCCCGCGCGAGCCGTGCTGGTTCTCTAGGAGCCACCAAAGCGGGGCTCCGCGACCTTCATGAACGCCGGCGGCGAACCCCGGCCGCGAGCCCGACGAAGCCCACCGTGACGAGCGCCAGCGTACCCGGCTCCGGTACGACCCGGGCCCCGTAGAAGTGGAACGCCAGGTTCGAGTTCCTCGGCACCGCGCCGCTCCAGGTCAGGGTGGCCGTGCCGGTGAGAACATATCCGTCGAGCAGATCCGGAGACTCGAGCCAGCCGGAGACCCAGCCGCCGCCGGAGCCGGAAAGCCCGCCGGAGATGGGCATGCCGTCGAGTTCCAGGTTCGAGAGCACGACACTCGACGCCGTCGTCTGGGCGTTCACGGTCGTTCGCCCGGCCAGCTGGAGCGCTTGGTGTGCACCACCCGAGTAGGGCGATGAGAGGCTCACGCCTCCGATGCTGAAGCTCAGCGTGGTCAGGGCCGCGTCGAGCGTGAGGACGAACTCCTTCGACACCCCACTCGACCACGCGACGTCGGCCTGCGCCTTCAGGTTCGATGGTGTGCCGCTCACCGGAATCCAGATGCCCGCTTCCCAGTTGCCCTGGGCGAACGCCTTGTTCTCCACCTGGAAGAGCGAGGGGCCGGGAGATCCGGAGGGTGCGGGAGTGACGGAGATCGCCGAGGCGACACCTCCAGGAGCGAGAAGGAAAGCAAGAGCCAGGAGGCGGACGGACTTGCGCATGGGGTTCCTTTCCTTCGAGCGTTCGACGCTCGGTGGGTGACCCCATTCGCAAGCTCCATGCCCACACGGTCGTCTGGTCGGATCGACGATCGCCTGCGGTCGTTTGCAGGATCCGCTGCGGGTCGCCCGCCGGCTCGCCGACGTCGCTCCCCGCCTCTTGTAGAGTGGAAAGGTGACCAGCCGCTCCAAGACGGCGCTCGTCCCGGCACTCCCGATCCTCGGCGCGTTCGAAGCGGGGCGGATCACGCCGTTTCGACTCGGGGTGCTCCTCGCCCTCGCAATGCTCGGAGCGCGCGGCATCGCCTTCTCCATCTCCGAAACCGGTCCCTTCTCCACCGGCAACGGGACCGTGCCGGCCGACCTTCGTGAGGTGCGGATCGGTTTCGTCCTTGCGCTCGTGATCGGCTACGCGCCGGCCGCGTATGGATGGGGTGTGCGGAGTCTGCGTGCGACGCTCGAGGGCCTGCGGCCGATCTTCGGCGAGCGAGGGGAACCTCTCGACCTGGCGCTCGCCGCGACCGGGATCGCCGTTGCCACGACGGCTTTCCTGCTTCCGGTTCGAGGCGTCCGCCGTCGCATCGTCGAGGAAAAACAGGCCGAGCTCGGGCGGGTGCGAAGGGCGATCCGAGGCGACGGCGGCGCGCTTCGCGAATCCCCCCTCGCAGCGTGGCGGGAGCAGATGGCGGTCGCCGACCTCCTCGCCTACGAGGCGCGGATCGAGGCCGTTCGCGAGTGGCCCTTCGACGTCCCGACGCTGGCGCGCCTCCTCGCGTTCGTGCTGCTGCCGATCGGATCGTGGCTCGGGGGTGCGCTCGTCGAGCAGATCGTCTCACGGCTCCTCGACTGACTCTCGCGCGCTGGCGATGACGGCGGCCCCGAAGCGGAGCTCCGCCGTCGGCGGCGTCAGAGAAGCGCGCCGACCAGAGCCTCGATGTCGGCATCGCTGGTCGCCCAGGAGCAGACGAAGCGCGCCGCGCCGCCGATGAAGTCGTAGTAGGCCCAGCCCGCGGCCGCGAGCTTCGCGTGGTGCTCGGGGGTGAGCTCGACGAAGACGGCGTTCGCCTCGACGGGCTGCACGAGGCGCGCTCCGGGGACGCCGGCCAGGCGCCGAGCGAGCCTCGCGGCACAGCGGTTCGCGTGCGCGGCGTTCCGAAGCCAGAGGTCGTCCTCGAAGCCGCGCACCCATGGCGCCGCGAGGTAGCGCATCTTGCTCGCGAGCTGGCCCGCCTGCTTGCATCGCCAGCTGAACTCGGTCGACCATTCCGGGTTGCGGAACACCACCGCCTCCGCGAAGCCGAGGCCGTTCTTGACGGCGCCGAAACAGAGCACGTCGGCACCCGCGGCGGCGAGGATTTCGGCCGGAGGGACTCCGAGCGCGACCACCGCGTTCGCGAAGCGGGCGCCATCGACGTGTACCGCGAGGCCGTGGCGACGCGACACGACCGCGAGCTCGCGGAGTTCGTCGAGCGAATACACGGTTCCGAGCTCGGTCGGGAGCGTGAGACTCAGGACGCGGGGCTTCGGGTAATGGAGATCACTCCGCTCGGTCACGAGTCGCTCGACCTCGGCGGGCAGGACCTTCCCGCGCTCGCTCCGCGCCGTGAGGAGCTTCGTTCCGTTCGAGAAGAACTCCGGTGCACCACACTCGTCGGTCACGATGTGCGCGACATCGGAGCAGATCACGCCGTGGTACGACCTGCAGCAAGCCGCGAGCGCCAGCGAGTTGGCGGCCGTGCCGTTGAAGACGAAGAACACCTCGGATTCCCGGCCGACCACCTCGCGAATCGCATCGGCCGCCCTCGCCGTCCACGGATCCTCGCCGTACGAAGGGCACGCTCCCCCGTCGGCGGCATGCAGGGCTTCCCAGGCCTCTGCGCAGAGTCCGGCGGTGTTGTCGCTCGCGAAGCGGTAGTCCATCCGCAAAAACCTCCGCGTCCGGGTCGGCGCCCGACGGAGGATGGACCAGGACGTGGGTGCGGGTCCAGATCTGCACGTGGAGATGACGGTCCTCCGTCGTCCGTGCGGCGAACGAGCGGAGAATCCGCGATCGATCGTTCGCTCGACGGTGCATGCGATGAATCGACTTCGCTCTTTCGCGAAGTGGCAATCGTTTCGATGCGACATCGGGCTCTCGAAAGAATCCGCTGCGTTCCGTCTCGGGCACTTCGTCGCGACTCCATCATCGAGTCACGCGAGCGACGGATGCGTGCTGCACCTTGCGCGTCGGGGAGGGGAGTTCGCGACGTGAAGCGGTTCACCCACGCGAGCGATCCGATCGAAAACCGGAGAGATTCATGCGGCGGTTTCCGTGGCTGCTCTTGTGGGTTCTGCTCGTGCCGAACGTGGCGTCTGCATCGACGGAGGGAGGCGTGCTTCCTCCCGTGACGAGCGCCGAAGCCGAGGGCGACCGCGCCCTCATGGCGGTGCCCGAACCGGGCACGCTCCTGCTCTCGAGCGCGGGGCTCGCCGGCCTCGCCTGGCTCGGCCGCCCGCGCAGGGGCTAGCGGTCGGGTCGGAGTTCCGTCGCCGAGGCGCGCGCCGGAACGCTCGAGGAAGCACTCGCGATCGGTGCCGCGCCTGCGCGTGCACCCGAAACTGGAGGGCGCGATCGATGAAGATCGCGGTCAGATGCTCTTGGTGCGCGCCGGCGGACCGTTCTGCGCACGTGTCGCATGGAATCTGTCCGGACCATCTCGGTGAGCTGGTGCGAGCGCTCGCCAGCCACGAACCGCTCGCTTTCGTGCTCGGCCAAAGCCCGGCGACTACGAATCATCCCTCGGCCGGAATCAGCGAGAGCGGAGATCCCTACGCCGGCCCGCCACGTAGACGCCGATGACGTCGATCTCGTCGAGATCCTCGGCACGGACTGCAACCGGATCGGCGTCGAGCACGACGAGATCGGCAGCCTTTCCGACCTCGAGACTTCCAATCTCGGATTCCATTCCGAGCTGGCGGGCCGCGTTCAGCGTCACGGCGCGCAGGGCCTGATCGATGCGGATCGCCTCGCCGGCTCCGATCGATCGGCCGCTTCGTGTACGTCGCAACACCGCGGTCCGGACGAGCGAGAGCGGCTCGGCCGGGAACATCGGCGAGTCGGCGTGGAGGGTCGGCGAGAGGCCGAGCTCGAAGGCCGACCGCACGGGGAGGAGGCGATCGGCCCGCTCCGCGCCGAGAATCGAATCTGCGAGTGCGTCGCCGTAGTAGTAGAGATGATTGATGTGGAAGCTCGGGCTCACGCCGAGGCGGGCGAGCTCGGGCAGGAGATCGACCGGGATCAGCCCGCAATGCTCCATGCGCCGCGGAAGCGCGCCCGCCCGCGGCTCGGCCGCGCGTGCGAACGCGCGAACGACCTCCCGACTCGAAGCGTCGCCATGGCTGTGGATCGCCACCTGCCAGCCGGCTTCCTCGGCGCTCGCGATCTCCGAATCGAGCGCTTCGTCGGAGACGATCGGAGCGCCGCGGCCTCCGCGCGGGATTCCGAGCCGTTTCGCGAGCGGCGAATCGAGGTAGGGAGTCTCGAGAAACATGCTTCCGGTCGTGGGGGATCCGTCGTGCCAGATCTTCACGCCGAGGATCCGGAAGAAGGGGTGGCTTCGATCGGGATGCTCCGGAAGCGAGCCCCGCTCGTCGGGCGCGAGATAGAAGAACTGCCGGATGCGCGGCTCCAGATTCTCCGAGGCGGCGAAGCGCGCGAGGAGCGGAGGCACGTTCATCCCGAGCGACGCAACCGACGTGAAGCCGGCTTCGAGAAGATCGTTGAGGACCTCCTCGTAGCGGGTCGCGAGCCGCCAAGGCGACTGAAGCTCGGCGAGGAGAGGCTTCGCCGCCACGACCTCTGCGACGAATCCCGTGAGGTTCCCCTGCGAATCGCGCTCGTAATGGGAGCCATGTCCGGGATCGGGGGTATTGCCGTCGATCCCCGCGGCATCGAAGGCACGGGAGTTCGCCCAGAACGAGTGCATCGTCTGCGATACGACGACGAGAGGATTCTCGGGCGCGATGGCATCGAGTCGCTCGCGCGATGGCATCTCGAGGTCGGGAACGAGGATCGGATCGATTCCCATCGCGTAGACCCAGTCGCCGGGCGCGGCACCGGCAACACCGGCCCGGAGAGCCTCCCAGACCTCTTCGCTCGTCGCGCGCTCGAACCCGCTCACATCGATGACGCCGCCGAAGACGGCCGAGAGGGTCGGGTGCTCGTGCGCCCCGACGAACCCCGGCAGGACCGTGCGGCCGTCGAGATCGCGAACCTCGGTCCTCCCGGTCGCGAGCGGGAGGATCTCGCTCGACTTCCCGATCGCGACGATCGTGCCATCGCGCAAGGCGATCGCCTCGGCGACGTCGTCGCGCTCGTTCAGCGTGCGGATCGTCCCACCGTGGAGGACGTGATCGGGTCCGCCGTCACGACCGCATGCGGCGAGCGAGAGGAGCGCGGCTCCGAGGAGCCGCGCACGGGTCGAATGCGCGTGGCCCAGCGGCGGGCGACGCATCGATCACCGCCAGTTGCTGAACGAACAGGGCCCGATTTTCTCGCAGTCGGCGGCAATCTCGCTCCACTCCTCCGGAGGGAGTGCTTCGAGCGCCATCGGGTAGAGGATCTGGTTCTCCTTCTGGATGTGTGCGCGAAGCATTCCGACGAGGTCGCTCGCCGTCCTGCAAAGGCGGGCGACGAAAGCCTCGTCGGCCGCGTCGTCACTCTTCATCTGCTCGGCGAGGGCGCGCTTCGACGCGCGCAGCATCTCGTGCTCCATGCGCATCATGTGCGGCGGGCCTTCGATGCCGACCCGCTCCATTCGCGGAAAGAGCGCCTGCTCCTCGCGCTGGTGATGCGGCTCGGCATCGAGCAAGCGGAGGGCGAGACCGTGGAGGGAGACGCGCAGCGTTCCTCCGGGCTCGAGCCCTGCGGTCGATTTCCTCGCGGCCGTCGCGGCCGATTCGATCTCGTCGAGAAAGCCGAGGAGCTGATCGTGCTCCTCCATCAGGATCCGCACGGGATGCGTGGGGGGCAGTTGTTCTGCGGCGCCTTCGCCGCCCATCCGCGAGAACATCGTCGACTCCTCCGATCAAGCGGCCCGCTTCTCGGACCGGACCCGCGACCATGCCCGATCCTCGACTCCGGCGGTATGTCGGCCGTCTCATCGTCGGCGCCGGGACCCTCGACAGAGCACGCGCCTTCGTGCCGCGCTCCGCCCCGTGGGGCCGGATCGCTCCCGGCTCTCCCTCTCGGTGTGTCGAAGCCGAAGCACCTCGGATCCTGGAGCGCCGCCGGACGAGCTGCGTTCGGTTCCCACGTCCGGACCGGCGCGCGGTAAGCTGCGGGCGCGCCGGGCGCCGCACAGGCGCCCCGGCTACGGCGGAGCGCGCTGCGGCGGCGCCACGGAGAGACCGACTTGAATCACGCACCTCGTTCCACCTGCGCCCTCGCGAGCCGACTCGCGGTGCTCGTCGCGCCGGCGATCCTGACCGCCGCGTGCGGCCTCGATCCCGGAAAGGAGCCGTGGGTGCCGGAGTCCGCCCCTGCCGCGAAGGCGACGCCGGCCCCGCGTGCTGCGTGCGAGAAGCGCGATCCGCTGCGGCGCCCGCTCTACGGCGATCTCCACGTCCACACCGGCTTCTCGATGGACGCGTGGCTCATGGGGACGATCGCAACCCCGGACGACGCCTACCGCTTCGCTCGTGGCGAGGCGATCGGTCTTCCGCCCCACGATGCGGCCGGCCGTCCGGCGCTTTTCGCGCAGATCTCGCAGCCGCTCGACTTCGCCGCCGTCACCGACCATGCCGAGTGGCTCGGCGAGGTCCGGCTCTGCACCGACCCGGAGTCTCCCTCCTACGACACGCCATCGTGTCGGATCTTCCGCGGCGAGGAGGAGTCCTTCCTCGCTCGGGTGCTCGGACTCCAGGGCTTCCGCAAACGGCTCGTCGGAGCGGTCTCGCTTCGCGGTCGGAACCACGAGATCTGCGGAGACGGTTCCACCCTTTGCCGGGAACAGACACGAACGGCGTGGCAGAAGAACCAGGAAGCGACCGAGCGCTGGTACGATCGCAGCTCCGAATGCCGCTTCACGACGCTCCACGGCTACGAGTACAGCCGCTCGCCGTCTTCGACCAAGATCCATCGCAACGTGATCTTCCGCAACGAGATCGTCCCCGAGCTTCCGATCTCGTGGATCGACACGCCGAGCGAGCCCGAGTTCTGGAGAAAGCTCCGCTCGCAATGTGTCGACACCGACTCGGGCTGCGATGCGATCGCGATCCCCCACAACCCGAACCTCTCGAACGGGCAGCTCTTCGCGATCTGGTACCGCGATCTTCCGCTCGAAGAGCAACGCGAGCAGGCGCGGCTTCGTGCGGGGCTCGAACCGCTCGTCGAGATGGTGCAGGTGAAGGGCGAGTCGGAGTGCCGTAGCGGGATGTACGGAGTGGTCGGCGGCCCCGACGAGCTCTGTGGCTTCGAGAAACTCCGCGACATGCCGGGAACTCCGCTCGAGGATTGCGAGGAGGGCACCGGCGAGGGGGCGCAGCGCGGACGCGGCTGCGTCTCGAGGCTCGATTACGCGCGCTACGCGCTCATCGAGGGCCTCCGTGAGTCCGAGCGGATCGGGGTGAATCCGTACGTCGTCGGGTTCATCGGGAGCACCGACACGCACCTCGGGACCGCGGGAGCGGTCTCCGAGCGCGAGTTTCCCGGAGCGAGCGCGGCGCCGCTCCGCGACCAGCTCACGATCGGCGACGACGTGAATGCGACCGTCTTCAGGAGCGCGGGCGGGCTCGCCGGGGTCTGGGCCGAGGAGAACTCGCGGGACGCGATCTTCGACGCGCTCTCGCGGCGCGAGACGTTCGCGACGAGCGGAACCCGGATTGTGCCGCGCTTCTTCGCGGGTTGGGATCTCCCCGCCGATCCGTGCTCGAGCGGCGATCTCGCCGCGCGCGGCTACGCGGGAGGAGTCGCAATGGGAGGCACGCTCCCGGGGAAGCCGCCGGGCGCGACGCTTCGCTTCGCCGTCGCGGCGAGCCGCGACCCGCGAAGCGCCCCGCTCGAGCGGATCGAGATCGTGAAGGCGTGGTACGGCCGGGACGGAAAGTTCCACGAGGCGGTGCACGAGGTGGCGCGAGCGCGCGAGGCATCGAGCGTCGACGCGGAGACGTGCGTCCTCGAAGGCAGTGGCGCCGACTCGCTCTGCGCCTCGTGGGCCGATCCCGAGTTCGATGCGACGCGAGCCGCCGTCTACTATGCGCGAATCGTCGAGGGGCCGAGCTGCCGATGGTCGACCTGGCGATGCCTCTCGATCCCCCCGGACGAGCGCCCCGACGGCTGCTCGGATCCGCGGATCCCCCGCACGCTCCAGGAGCGCGCCTGGACGTCGCCGATCTGGTTCGTCCCCTGATCGCGGACGGGCGCCGGGCCTTGCACTCAGCGCTTCCGCATTGCGAAGCCGAGCAACCCGAGGCCGAGAAGAACTGCCGTTCCGGGCTCGGGAACGACGGAGAACCCGAAACGGACCGCGACCGGATCGTGATCCGAGAGCGGGTTTCCGTTCCCGTCGACGAACTCCGAAGCGAGGACGGCATAGTCGAGCGGGGAGAGAAGGACGCCACCCCCACTCCGATAGAAGACCTTGTCGACGATCTCGCATTCGGCGCCGCTCGGATCCGTCTCGCAGCCCGCGCGAACGGAATCGCCGACCGGCGGAACGCTCCCGTTGCGGACGAGCTCGAGCCAGACGTCGTCGAGGCCCGTGGCTGCGAGCCACTCCGGAAGGATGTCGCCGGCGCGCGTGTAGCGGCTGTTGGTGTCGCCCATCACGAGGACGGCACGACCGGCGGACGTGGTCTCGAGGAAATCCGCGAGCTGGCGGAGATTCGCCGCTCGCGCGGCGAGATCTTCTGGATCGCTTCCCGCGTCCGCATGGAGGTCGTAGACGTCGATCTCGATCCCGGGAGCGATCTCGTGCCGCGCGAACGAGAACCCCTTCGGCGCGAGGCAATCGCTCGCCTTGTCGAAGTATCCGCTGCAGGCCGTCCACATCACTCTCGTGAAGCCAGAGAAGGGGCTCCGCGAGAGCGTGTTGAGCCCGTCGCCGAAACCGAGGAAGTACGGATCGCGACCGCTCGTATCCTTCACCGACCGATACGGATGGTCGACCTGCGAGACCAGGTCGTCGTGGTAGAAGAAATCCTCCTGCACGAGGACGAGGTCGAAGGGGACGAGCCGGGGGCTGATCTCGACCGTGTGGACGGCCGGGAACTGATCGGGGTTCGTGCCCTGCGGGAGACCCGCCACGTTGTAGGTGAGCGCCGAGAAGCTTCCGGCATGCGCCGGAGCCGGCGCGAGCGCAAGCCCGATCCCCGCGATCCCCACACCGATCCAGACCCTCGTCGCACGGCTCTTGCGCATGGGCTCTCCGCTCCCCCTCGATGGGAGGTGGCCGCCGCGGCCGTCACGTGGCACCCGGCGGCTCCCGCCGCGACCCGCGCAGCCGGATCCGTCCCCGCTCGGCGAACCAGGCCACGGCATCACGGAGCGACTCGTCGAGCGGGCGGACGTGGAGGCCGAGCTCGCGGCGCGCCTTTGCGCCGTCGCAGACGAGACCTCCCCTCGCCTGCCGGATCTCGGCGGGCGTCAAGAGGGGCGCTCTGCCGGTGATCTGCGCAGCGAGCGCGAGGAGGTGCGCGAGCGGAAGCAGCGTCGAAGGGGGGAGTTCGATGATCCGGGCCTTCCTCCCGCAGAGCGCGAGCGCCCGCTCGAGGATCTCCGCATGTCCGAAGTTCTCTCCCGCCAAGAGATAACTTTCTCCCTTCCGACCTCGCTCGAGCGCGAGCACGTGGCCGAGAGCGCAGTCGCGGACGTCGATCACGTTCACGAGCGTGCGGAGCGCCACCGCGAAGGGCAGCCGGAAGATCTCGACGATCATCCGACCCGTGGGCGTCGGTCCGATGTCGCCCGGACCGATCGGAGCCGCGGGGCAGACGATCACGACGTCGAGGCCGTCGGCGGCGAAGCGCTCTGCGAGCTCGTGCGACGCACGCTTCGTCGCGGCGTACGGCATCCCTTCCATCGAGAATGGCGATCGCTCGTCGCTCTCGACGTCGAGGCCCTGACCGCAGAAGCAGACCGCGGAGCTCGTGTGGACGACGCGACGAACCCCGTGTCGCCGGCAGGCGTCGAGGACGTTGCGCGTCCCCTCCACGTTCACGCGGCGCATCACGTCCATGTCGGGAAGCCAGAGCGCATAGATCGCGGCGAGATGGAAGACGACATCGCATCCCGCGACGGCGGCGTCGACCTCCTCTCGGACGGTCACGTCGCCGGCCACGAACTCCAATCCGTCGAGACCGTCGAGGTTGTCGAGACGCTCTCGCGGAAGATGCAGCACCCGAAGCCCGGATTCCGGATATCGCTCGCGAAGAGCCTTCACGACGTGGGCTCCGATGAACCCGGCGCCGCCCGTCACGAGCACGCGAGCGGGAGACTGCGCTTTCACAAGCGAAGCTCCCCACTCGAAAGCCGGCGAAGGATCTCGGCATCGAGGGGCCGGTACTCGCTCGCGATGGGATCGAGGTAAAGGAGCGGGTCGGCGATCTTCGAAACGTCGATCCCCTCGCTCCGGAGCCTCGTCTTCACGTGCTTGAAGCTCGCCGTCGTCTCGAGCTCTCGTCGGAGCCGGAGAAACGACGGTCGGAGCCGGATCGGGAACGCTGCCCTCACCTCGGCCGAGAAGTCGCCGATCTCGAATCCCTCCGCGGGAACCACCGCGGCCATCCCCGCGCGGCCGTCGGCCTTCGGGACCTCGACGCCGTACACGGTCGCCTCGCGCACCCCGCGACAGCGCGAGAGGAGATCCTCGACTTCGAGCGTCGAGACGTTCTCGCCCTTCCAGCGGTAGGTATCGCCGAGCCGGTCGGCGAACGAGACCCAGCGCCCGGCATGGAGCTCGACGAGATCGCCGGTATCGAACCAATCGATGCCATCGCCGAATGGATCTCGAAGCACCTTGGCCCGGGTCGCCGACGCATCGAGATATCCGTCGAAAGGGGTGCTCTTCCCGATACGTCCGATCAGGATGCCGCGCTCACCGACCCGTGCCTCGACGAGCCTTCCTCTCGCGTCGCGAACGCGCTCCTCGGTCTCGGGATCGATCCGAACGACGCACTGCCCCGGGAGCAGCCGCCCGAGCATCCCCGGCCGGCCCTCGAGATTCACGATCCCGACGTTTCCTTCGGTCGAGCCGTAGAACTCGACGATCCGTGGAATCGAGAAGCGCTCTTCGAACGCGCGCCAGACGTCCTCGCGAAGACCCGCTCCGGCAGCGAGCCGGAGACGATGCGACCGCTCGAGCGGGTGCGGAGGAGACGCCAGCAGATAGCGACAGACCTCGCCGATGTAGACGAAGAGCGTCGCTCCGAGGCGGTCGCAATCCGACCAGAACTCGCGCGCCGAAAAGCGGCCGCGAATCGCGAGAGCGGCTCCCGAGACGAGTGAAGAGCCGAAGGCCGCGATCGCACCCGTCGCGTGGTGGAGCGGAAGCGGGAGGTAGATCACGTCGTCATGGCGCGCCTGGAGGAGAACTCCGGCGAAGCCGTGCGCCATCGAGACGAAGCGGCGATTCCGGATCAAGGCGGCTTTCGGGAGCCCTGTGGTTCCCGAGGTGAAGAGAAGCATCATGACGTCGCGTCCGAGCTGATCGCGGGTCTCGCGCGGATCCGGCGCCTCGTCGGGGAGCACGCTCGCGAGCTCGGGAGTTTCGCGAGCGTGCGGGAATTGGCCGCCAGAAGCCTCGCCGATCCGGAAGAGAAGAGGACGTGGCGACGCGAGCCGCTCGACGGCCGCTCCGATCCCGGCGACCGCAGCCGCTTCGGCCACCACGATCCTCGGGGCGCATCGCTCGAGAACGTGACGAAGCGGGTCTCCGTGGAGCCTCGGGTTCAGGACCGCCGTCACGACTCCGACCTTGTTGAGCCCCACGACGAGCGAGACCACCTCGGCACGGTTCTCCGCATGCAGCGCCACGCAATCGCCCCTGCGAAGCCCGGCGGCTTTCGCCCAGGCCGCAACCCGGTTCGCTTCGGCGTTGAGCCGGCTCCAGCCGAAGCGGCGTTCGCCATCCGCGAGCGCGAGCGCGTCGCCGTAGCGAGCTGCGTTGCGCTCGAGGATCGCCCCGGCGCAGGTCCGGGTCTCGTCGCTTCCGACCCGCCACATTTCGACCAGGTGCGGGAGAGCGACGGCCACCCCGCCGAGAACGGCGCCGAGCCGCATGCCTTCTCTCGCCTAGCCCCGCCGATAGAGCGTCACCACGCACGCGCCACCGAGGCCGATGTTGTGCTGGAGCGCGATGCGTGCGTCTTCGACCTGCCGGTCCCCCGCCCTGCCGCGGAGCTGCCAGACGAGCTCCGTGCACTGCGCGAGCCCCGTCGCGCCGAGCGGATGCCCCTTCGAGAGGAGGCCGCCGGAGGGATTCGTCACGTGCTTGCCTCCGTAGGTGTTGTCGCCTTCGACCACGTACTTCTCGGCGCCCCCCTCGGGACAGAGTCCGAGCGCCTCGTAGGTCAGGATCTCGTTCGCGGTGAAGCAATCGTGGAGCTCGACGACGTCGACGTCCTCGGGGCCGATCCCGCTCGCCTCGTAGACCTTCCGGGCGGCATCCCTCGACATGTCGTAGCCGACCATCCGGATCATGCTCTTCGGCTCGAAGCTCGAGAGGGTGTCGGTCGTCATCGCCTGCGCGGCGATCGTGACGGCACCCCGAATCCCATGACAATCGGCGAAATCGTCGGAGCAGAGGATCGCAGCGGCCGCGCCACAGGTCGGAGGGCAGCACTGGAAGCGGGTGAGCGGGTCGAAGACCTCCTCGGATGCCAGCACCTCCTCGACCGTCAGGATCTGGTTGAAGAGCGCGTAGGGGTTCCGGCTCGCGTGGCGGCGCGCCTTCACCGAGATGGCCGCGAAGGTCTCTCGCTTCGTCCCGTGCTCGAAGCGGTACTCGCGCCCCGCACCGCCGAACATCTGTGCGGCGGGCGGAGCGCCCGTCACGCCCTGGAGTTCGATCATGACGGGCGCGTGCAAGCCCATCGGCGGCTCACGATCGTCGAACTTCGCAGCGAGCGCGCCCTTGGCCATCTTCTCGAAGCCGAGCGCGAGCGCGCATTCCGCCGCTCCCGTCTCGACCGCCTGGCGCGCCATCCAGAGCGCGGTCGACCCCGTCGAGCAGTTGTTGTTCAGGTTCACGACGGGAATCCCGGTGAGGCCGAGCTCATAGACCGATCGCTGGCCGCAGGTCGAGTCGCCGTAGACGTAGCCGCAATACGCCTGCTCGACGTCCGAATACGGGATCCCGGCATCCGCGAGCGCGAGCCGTCCGGCCTCGGCGGCCATCACGTAGTACTCGGGGCTCGTCCCGGGCTTCACGAACTTCGTCATCCCGACACCGATCACGTTCACGCGACGCTTCATGCGACCTCCTCGATCCGAAGGGAAACTCCAGGATCCACCGCGCGGCGGCTCAAGAGCGGAGCCACCCGAGCTCTCGGGCGAGAAGCACGTCTCCGTCGATCCGAAGCTCCCCTCTTTGGTGGAGCGAGCGCGGCTCGGCGTCCCCCGAAGCGAGCTTCGCGAGCGCCTCGTCCGTGAGCGTGAAGATCACCGCGGGGCTTGCGGCCTCTCCCGCGGCGACGCGAGGCCTCTCGCCCGAGAGATCGACGACGAAGCGGTCCTCGGGCTCCCGGATCCGGAACTCGATCACGAGGCCCGGCCTTCCGGCCCGCGAAGCCCGCGCTTCGAGGCGCTCGGCGAGCGCCTCGAAGATCGCCTTTGCCCGCGCCTCGCGGGGCGCAGCGGCCGCAGCCGCCGGCGCCCCGGTCGCAGGAGTCGCGGCGGTCTTCCCCAGCCGCCGCGCGCGAGCCGCTTCGAAACGCTCCTTCTCGATCGCCTGGAGGACGGCGAGCTTGTTAGACGCCATCAGGTTTCCGAGCACCTTGAGCTTTCCGCCGAAGAAGAGCTTCTGTACGTCGGCGAGGGTTCCCGTCATGACGGTCGGGATATCGGCTTCGTCGAGCTCGAGCGTCACGTCCGGCTTCTCGACGCTTCCGCGGACGCAGGAGCCCGGCGGGCTCGCGAGATCGATCACCCAGCTCGATTCCGGGTTCCGGAGCCGGAACTGGAAAACGGCCTTCGTCTTCTCGACGAGCTCGGGATGCGCCGCCAGGTACTCGGCGACGACCCCGAAAACGTCCTCCGACGAGATCGCCTGCGAGGATTCGTCCGGCAGCGTGTCGTTCGACGCTGCCCGTGCTCGCGGTGCTCCGGCGTCGGACGGCTTCGGGAGTTCACGATGGAGCTCGGCCACGGCGTTGCGGATCACGACCTCGCCGCGCTCCTTCACGATCGTCTCGAACACGATCCGCTGCTCGTCCTCCTTCCACATGCGAGTCACGAGCGTCTCTCCCGGATAGACGTTCTTCGCGAAGCGCACCTTGATGCTCTTGAGCCAGCGCCCGTCGTTCTCGCAGAAGGCCCGGACGAGATGGCGTCCGCAGTGTCCGAAGGTGCACAGGCCGTGGAGGATCGGCTTCTCGTAGCCGAAGGCCGTCGCGAAGGCCGGGTCGGCATGGAGAGGATTCCAATCGCCCGAGAGGCGATAGAGGAGGGTCTGGTTCGGATCGGTGCGCTCCTCGATCACCGCATCGGGTTCGCGATCGGGAGGGACGTTCACGTCGCCGCTCGGTCCGCGATCTCCTCCCCATCCGCCGACCCCCTTCACGAAGGCCGTCATTTCGTTGTAGACGATCTCCTCGCCGTTCTCGTCCTCCGACGAGATCGCGAAGACGATGACCGCGTTCGGGTCCTTGTCGTACGCCTCCTTCATGCGGAAGCGGTGCCGGAGCTTCGCCGCACGCGGCAGAGGCCCGCGGAGCTCCATGTACTGCTCGCCGTGGAGGAGTCGGTCGAGACCGAAGCTCATCCCGGGGAGCGAGAGGGTCCCGTCCTTCGCGGCGGCGAGCATCGCCGAGGACTGCGGCATCACTCCGAAGGTCGGGAGCGCCTGGAACGTCGGATCGAGCTCGTAGACGAACTTCCGCTCCGATGCGTCGAGGGGATCCCGAGCGGCGCCCACGCCGAGGGCATAGAGGGCGAGATCGCGCGAATCGTACGAAGACTCGAGGACGAGGTCGGTTCGAGCGGCAACGTCGAGGTCGACGAACTCGTTGCCTCCCCGCGCGGGGCGATCGAGATTGCGAAGGATCGGCTGGATCGAATCCGCAGTGCTGGCGGGATGCTCGGCGTCCTCGAAGCTCACGATCCGCTGCCAGCGCCGCGAGACGTCCTCGATCGAGAAGACCCTGCCGAGCGGAAAGCTCACTCCCTGCGCGCGCTCGGTGCGGAGCTTGGCGACGTAGCCCGCACCCACTTCGAACAGGCCCTTCGTCTCGTCGCATCGCTCGTGGCAGAGCCACGCGACGAGCGGGCTCACGTACTCGGGCTTGAGCGCAGCGAGGAGTTCGGCCGGCATGACCGTCTCGGTGAGCCGCGAGGCCGCGATCGGCGCGATCGTATTCACGTGGATTCCGCGGCTTCGCCCCTCTTCGGCGAGGCAGTTCGCGAGGCCCAGGATCCCGAGCTTCGCCGCGCAGTAGTTCGCCTGTCCGAAGTTCCCGTAGATCCCGGCGGCGGAGGTCGTCATGACGATCCGGCCGTACCCCTTCTCGCGCAGGATCGGCCAAGTGGCCTTCGTGACCGACTTCGTCCCTTCGAGGTGAACGCGCAGCACGAGGTCCCAATCCTCGGGTGACATCTTCTGGAAGGTCGCGTCGCGGAGGATCCCCGCGTTGTTGACGACGATGTCCACCGTCCCGAAGGCGGCGACCGCAGCCTCGACGATCGCATCTCCGTCGGTGACCGAGTGGTGGCTCGCGACGGCCTCGCCGCCCGCGGCGCGGATCTCCTCGACGACCCGATCGGCGGCCGAGGTCGACGCGCCGCCTCCGTGGGGGCCTCCGCCGAGATCGTTCACGACGACCCGCGCTCCGCGCGATGCGAGGAGCAGCGCGTGCGTGCGGCCGAGGCCGCCTCCGGCGCCCGTCACGATGGCGACCCGACCGTCGAAGCGAAGCTCGTGGCTCATGGAATCTCCCGGATGGCGAAAGCCGTCTAGAGGGTGCGCGAAATGATGTCCTTCATGATCTCGTTCGTGCCGCCGTAGATCCGATTCGCGCGGCCATCGATGTACGCCCGCGCGATCGGGTATTCGAGCATGTAGCCGTAGCCGCCATGAAGCTGGACGCACTCGTCGACGACACGCGAGAGCAGGTCGGAGCACCAGTACTTGGCCGCCGCGGCCGCAGCGACGTCGAGCTTCTTCTCGAGGACGAGCTCGAGGCAGCGGTCGACGTAAACGCGACCGATCTGGACTTCCGAGCGGAGCTCGGCGAGCTTGAAGCGGGTGTTCTGGAAGCTCGCGATCGGCTTTCCGAAGGCCTTCCTTCGCTTCGTGTAGTCGACGGTGGTCGCGAGGGCGGCCTCGGCACCCGCCACGCAGGTGACGGCGATGATCATCCGCTCCCACGCGAGCTCGCGCATCAGCATCAAGAAGCCCTGCCCCTCGACCCCACCGAGGAGATTCGAGCGCGGCACCCGGACTCCGTCGAAGAAGAGCTCGCAGGTGTCCTGCGCCCTCATGCCGACCTTGTCGAGCGGCTTGCCCTTGGTGAAGCCCGCGCGATCGGCCTCGATCAGGAGCAGCGAGGTGCCCTGCGCCCCGGACGAGACCTCGCCCGTCTTGACGGCGACGATCACCATGTCGCAGAGGAGTCCGTTCGTGATGAAGGTCTTGGCGCCGCTCACGACGTAGTCGTCACCGTCGGCGACGGCGGTCGTGGTGATCGCCTGGAGGTCCGACCCGGTCCCCGGTTCGGTCATGGCGATCGCCGTGATGATCTCGCCCGTCGCCATGATCGGGAGCCAGCGGCGCTTCTGATCCTCGGTTCCGAAGTTGAGGAGATAGTTGGCGACGATGTCGGAATGGAGTCCGAAGCCGACGCCGGACGCGCCGACTCGGGCCTGCTCCTCGAAGAGGATCGTGCTGTAGAGGCGATCGACTCCCGAGCCCCCGTATTGCTCGGGCATCGTGCAGCAGAGAAGGCCGAGCTCGCCCGCCTTCTTCCAGGCCTCGCGGTCGACGTAGTGCTGCGCTTCGTAGCGGTCGTGGTTCGGAACGATCTCCTCTTCGAAGAAGCGGCGCACCGTGCTTCGGAAGGCCTCGTGGTCGGGGCCGAAGAGCGTCCGCGGGATCATCGGGGCGACGGGGGGCGAGGCGGCGAACGAAGTGGGCAAGGGCGACTCCTCGGGGCGGCGCCGTACCGGATTCCGCCGGTTCGGAGCCGTACGAGCATATTACACGATGGACGTCCAAAATGTTTCATGTATCCTGCCCCGCGGACGGACCGGCGTCAAGGCCCTTCGGGCGCGGCCGGCTCGCTCCACGCCAATCGGGAGAGCACCGCATGACCAAGCCCGCGGCCCTCGCGAGCCCCTCCGGCCAACCGCTCGCGAAGGGCCGCCGCACGCAGGCGGAGCGCCGCGAGGAGACCCGACGCCGGCTGATCGAGGCGACGCTCCGCTGCCTCGCGCGCGACGGCTACGCGGGAACGACCATCCAACGGATCGTCTCCGAAGCGGGTCTCTCCCACGGCGCGAGTGGGCATCATTTCCCGACCAAGGCGGCGCTGCTGCAAGAAGCCGCAGAAGAGCTCGTCCGCGACGCCTACCGCCGCTTCGGACGCGCGCTGCTCGGCGTCGGTCATGCCCAGGATCGACTCGCGGCGCTCCTCGGCGCGACCTGGCGCGAGGTCTTCGACCCCGAGAAGATCGACGCCTTCCTCGAGATCCTCGTCGCGAGCAAGCGGGATCCGGAGCTCCTCGAGCGCTTGAAGCCGTTCGCCCGCGCGGGCATGGAAGCCTTCCGTCGATCGGCAGATCATTTCTTCGCGCCGAAGCGCGACGACATCGACGTCCACTCGATGATGCTCCTCTCGCAATGGCTCTTCCGAGGCATGTCGATGGATCAGCGCTTCGCCACTTCACCGCGCGAGTTCGAACCGTTTCTCGAGCTCTGGATCCGCCTCATGTCCGAGCTCGTCGAGGCACGCCCGGGCGTGACCGACCCGCCGCCGAAGCCCGAATGGCCCGGCGTGCCGTGACGATCGGCACGGGATGACGGAGACGACCTCTCGAACGGGCCTCCGCGAGCTCGCCGCCGCCGCCGGACTCTCGATCGGCAGCGCGGCGCACCACGACCTCCTCGCGTCCGACCCCGACTACGCACGCGTGCTCGCGCACGAGTTCGACTCGATCACGCCCTACACCGCAATGAAGTGGGGAGTCCTCCATCCCGAGCCCGATCGCTACGACTTCTCGGGCGGCGACGCGATCGTCGAATTCGCCACGGCGAACCAGATGCGCATTCGCGGGCATACGCTCGTCTGGGGCGGTGCCACGGACCCTCCGAACCCGGCGTACATCGCCGGCGTCACGAGCGAAGCCGAGCTTCGTGAAGCCGTGGAATCACACATTGCGACCGTGGTCGGCCGCTGGGCCGGACGGATCGATCGCTGGGACGTCGTGAACGAGCCGCTCACGGTCCTCGGCGATCCCGGGCGATCCGATGGGCTGCGCGAGAACGTCTTTCTCGACCGGCTCGGGGCGGGGCACATCGCCGACGCGCTCCGTCTCGCGCACGAGGTCGACCCCGGTGCACGCCTGTTCGTGAACGACTTCTTCGTCCTCGCGTCGGGGCCGAAGCAGGAGCGCTACTTCCGGCTGGTTCACGATCTGCTCGACGTCGGTGCCCCGCTTCACGGCGTCGGATTCCAGGGTCATCTCTGTTTCCTCCCCGCGGCGCCGCCAGGGGCGATCGATCTCCCGAGTGAGGATGCGATCGCCACCACGCTCGGACGCTTCGCCGAGCTCGGCCTCGACGTCGAGATCACCGAGCTCAACGTCCACACCTGGCGATTCGATGGCGATCGCGGCGCACGACTCGCGAAGCAGCGCGAGATCTACCGGCGTGCGTTGCGAGCGGCCACCTCGGTTCCGCGTTGCCGCGCCGTCACCGTCTGGCTCTTCACGGACCGCCACCCGACGAGCATGGAGCGATTCGTCGGCCGCTCGGGCGAGCCGCTCCTCTTCGACGCCGACTACCGGCCGAAGCCCGCGTACTTCGGGGTGCGCGAAGCGTTGCTCCTCGCGGCGCAACGGACCGGCGCCGGGGGGCTGGGGTCGCTCTAGCCTGGACTCCCACGGGGATTGGTCATGACCCGGAGTTCCCGGACCTCGAAAGACCCCCTTGGAGTTCCCATCCGCTGCTGCTCGATGTCCATGACGGCTCCACGCGCGGGGCTTCAGCTCGCCTTCTTGCGGCCCGTGACGACGCGGACCTCGCCCGCGTCCGTCGCGATCAGGCGGACGTCCTCGTAGCTGCGGGTGCGTCCGAACAGGATCTCGACCTGGCGCTCCTGGCCGAGTCCGATCTCGAAGGCGAGCGTGCCCCCCTCGCGCAGGAAGGGCAACGCCTCCCGGACCACCCGCTGATGGATGGTGAGCCCGTAGGGCCCGCCGTCGAACGCCTCCCGCGGCTCCTCGCTCAGCAGCTCGGCGCGATCTCCCGCGAGGCGCTTTTGGGAGATGTAGGGAGGGTTGCAGACGACGAGGTCGATCCCGCCCTCGAGGCCCCGGCCCGCGAGGGAGGAGAAGAGATCTCCCTGCAGCACCGTCACGCGATCCTCGAGCCCGAGGTGCTCGACGTTGCGGCGCGTGGCCGCGACGCAGGCCTCCGTGACGTCGCTGCACCAGACCGTGGCCGAGGGGACGTGGTGGGCGATCGCGCAGGCGAGGTTGCCGGAGCCGGTGCACATGTCGATCACGTGAGGAGCGGACGTGCCCATGCGCGCGAGTGCGTCGATCGCGGTGCGCGCCAGCAGCTCGGTCTCGGAGCGAGGCACGAGCGCGCCGCGGCTCACCAGCAGATCGAGCCCCATGAACTCGACGTGGCCCCGCTCGTAGGTCGCTGCGACGTTCACGAAAGCCCCGTCTTCTCGAGCTTCCCGGTGTCCGTCCCAGGAAGCTCGGCGACGAATTCGACGTACTTCGGCACCATGAAGTTCTCCAGCCCGGTCTGACACTCCCGCTGGATCTCCTTTTCGGTCGGCGCGGCTCCCCGCTCCAGCACGACCACCGCCTCGACCTCCCGTCCGAGAATCTCTCCCCTCGACTCGATCACATCGTCCACCCGCCCGACGAAGTCGAGGTACCCCTCGTCGTCCACGATCCAGAGCTCGGTATCGGGGATGGCGATCCCGACGCTCTCGGGCTTGCGGTCGATGTCCTCGGGAGGCAGGTCGGTGCAGCGCTCGTACTCGGTGAGGCCGCACATCGAGTAGATGCGGGATCCCGGGAAGAGGCCCTTCAGCATCGGGATGTGCTCGACGTGCAATGCATCTGCAGTGTTCGTGACGTGGCGGATGCGCGAGAAGTCGTAGTTGCGCAGGTTCTCGAGCTCGCCGAGGATCGCGAAGATGGTCTAGGGCGACGGGATGAGCCCCGCCTCGAAGCAGGTCTTCGGCCCCCGGAGCACACGGCCGTCGAGCTCGGCGACGACCTCGCCCTCGTTCACGTCGCGCTCGAAATCGTAGAGGATCTCGCCCCGCATCGAGCCCTGGTGGAAGCCCGAGACGACGAGATCGACCGAGTAGCGGACGCCGAGGTTGATCAGGACGGGGATCTCGATGCGTTCGATCCCGTCGAGGAAGACGAGGCCGTCGTCGGAATAGTCCTGGAACTCGACCTCGAGCGTCCCCTGCACGACTGCCGGCAGCGCGTTGCGAACGATCGCCCGGCCCGAGTGCGCACCGCGGATCCGCGTCTCGCCGAACCCGTTCGGAACGATCCAATCCTCGTAGCGGATCGCCCAGGTCGGCTCGGGAGTCGGCGCCTGCGGGACGAAGGCGGCCGGATCGAGCGCAGGCCGGTTCGTGAGCTTCGCGATCCGGATCCTCGAGGGCTCGCTCCCTCCGGGCGGTGTGAGACGTCTCCAGCCGAGCTCACGGGTCAGGATCTCGGTTCCGTCCGGGCTCCAATCGAAGCCCCCCGCGGCCGACTGCCAGCCGTCTGCCGGACGCAGCAGACGCTGCCCGAGGTAGTCCCCCCGCTCCATCCAGCGGTCGAGGATCCAGGGGTCGAGGTAGCAATCGCGCTCGATCGGGTTGCTCCCGGGGCTGAGTCCATCGCTCGGAGCCCCGGCGATCCCTACGAAATGCACCGAGAACGCGAGCCAGTCGATGTAGGGCGGCCTCGGCACGAGGCCGAGGAACTCGACGCGCTCGTCGGTTCTCGCGCTCGACATGACGACCCACTCCTCGTCGCGCGAGTAATTGAGGCCCTCGTCGTGATCGGGATGATGCGTCAAACGACGAAGCGTTCCGGTCTCGAGGTCGAGGAGCAGGTTGTCGTACTGTCCCGCTGCCGGCGTTCCGGCGATCACCCAGTCGCGTCCTCCGCGGAGCTGCGCCTCCTTCGCCTCGAAGGGCTGCGTGATGCCCTGCCAGACGGCCGGATCGTCTCCGGGATCGAGCGAGCCGGCCGCGGGAGTGACAACGCGTGCGTCGGCGACGACGTAACGATCCGCGTCGCGGACGAGGCGTCCCATCGCCACGAGGTTCCCCCCCGGCCCGCGCAGGCGGACCTCCGTCCAGAGGAACCATCCGTCGTCGTAGGTCACGTGCGGCACTCGGTACTGGAGAATGGGAGTCGTCGGATCCGGATTCGGCGGAAGCTCGATCGGAACGAGCGTCGAGCTCGCGCAATCGAGGAGGCTCGGCTCGCATTCGAGGACGCTCCACTTCGGCGCCGGACCGTTGGGGCCTGCGACGAGAACGCGGCGTCCGTCACGGAAGATCTGCGCCGGGCGCTGGTTGCCGCTCACCGCCGATCCGCACGTGAGGCAGCGGAAGCCGGAGCCGTCCTTTCCCACGATCGCGAGCTGCGTGCCCGCGACTCCGGGTGCCGTGAAGGCGAGGACGATCGAGTCGCCCGACTCCGTGAAGCTCGCTCCTCCCGGATTCACGCCTTCCGGAAGCGGAACGTCCCGGAACACGATCGGTTCCTCGGCAGGGGGCTCGAAGCACCGGAGCAACGTCTCTTCGTCGAGGGTTCCCTCTCGAACGCCGGAACAGAGCGCCGCCGCGCCATTCGACGCGAGGCTCGCACTTCGTCGTGCGTGCGCTCGGGCGCAGGCCGCGAGATCTCCCGCACAGCCCGGGAAGAGCGTCGCGATCTCCTCGCCGGCGCAGCTCGTCGTGACTTCGTCTTCGAGAGCGCTGCCGCAGGCGGCCGAGACCTCGCCGCCCGGGTCGACCCCCTTGCAGGCGACGAGCTCGAAGGGGTCGTCGACGCCGCGCTCGAGAAGGGAGCTCGCACAATCGACGTAGGCGCGGACGAAGCGCGCCGAGCAGCGGTAGGCACGATCGAGAACCGCCCGCTGGCAGCGGGACCCGCTCGCTTCGCGGCCGCGGAGCGCCGCGTCGGGATCGAGTCCGAAAAGACCGCGGACCGCGTCGTCCGCAGCCTCGCGCGCAAAGCGGTTCGCGGCCTCTGCGCCTGCGAAGCCGACCGGAAGCGGCGCGCCGGTTTCGCAGTGGCGCTGCTCCGCGTCGAGGCTTCGATGTCGCGCCCGCTCGACGAGCCGAAGCGGGTCGCTGGCCCTGCAATCGGCGAGCGAAAGCGCTCCGAGTGCCCCCTGGCCGCCTCGCACGCAGGCTTCGGCGGTCTCACGCTCGGCGTGCGCCACCGCTTCGAACCAGGCGATGCCCTCTCGCGCGCAACGCGAGGCGTCCGTCGGCTCCGGCCGGCAGCCTCCCGCACCGACGGCCACGCCGACCGCCAGCAGCCACGATCCGGCACATCCACTTCTCGAGGACCCGCGAGCGCCCATCCCGAGCCTCCGTCCCCCCTCACCGCCACATGTTATTCTAGACTTACTTTTTTGCGAAAGGCAAGGGAAACGTCGGTGGACGGCGAGAAGCGCTCCTCAGTCGATCGAGAGCGCGGCGAGCGCCATCCGGACGAAGCGATCCTCTGCCCACGCACGGTCGACGCGGCCGCTCCTGCTCACGGCCTGCGCGAGCGCCACGACACCGCGGACGATCGCGCGCGCCTGCTCACGGTCGAGTTCGGGCCGGGCACGACGGAGCGCGGCGACCCAGGCCTCGATCACGACGCGCTGGCCCCGCGAGATCCGCTGCCGCGTCGAGGCCGAGAGGTTCCGGACCCCTTCCGATGCCATCACGACCAGGTCGCTCTCCTCGAGCGCGTGCGCGACCGAGCGCCGGACGATCGCTTCGAGCGCCGGGCGAGGCGCGAGCCGTTGCGAGGCGACGCTCTTCACGTCGCGCTGCGCGCGCTCGACGGCACGCTCGAGAAGCTCGGTGAGAAGCGCCTCCTTGCTCGGGAAGTGCCGGTAGATCGCCGGGCCCGTCGTTCCGACGGCCGCGCCGATGTCGTCGAGGCTCGTACCGCTGTAGCCCCTCTCGCGGAAGAGGTTCGCCGCGGCCGAGACGATCATCTCGCGCCGCATCGGCGGCCGCTTCGAGCGAACGGCGGGAGCAGAGGTGGATCGCGGGCGGGTCACGCTTCGTCTCCGCCCGGACGCATAGTCTCGAGCGGGCCACCGCGCAAACCAGCGAGTCGGCTCAGCGCGCGGCCTCCTCCCGCTCGACCACGGGCGCGAGTGCGTCGGCCGACTCCGGAGATCCGGGGCAGTGCCTCGCGAGCACCGAAAGGAAGGCGTCCGGGTCGATCACCGCCTCGGGGGCGTGTACGCCCGGAGCCGGTCTCTCGCGAAGCAGCGCTTCGACGGCGAGCGCTGCGGGAATCGCGGTGGCGCCGTCCATTCCCGGCGGCAGGCTCGTCACGTGACACCCGACGGTGACGCTTCGCCCCTGCCTCGCGCCGCGAAGCCATGCGAAGAAAGGGGGGAGAGCGCCCGCTCCGCGCAGGAGCAGGCCTTTCGCGGCCGCAGCGAGCCCGCGTCCCGTCCGTGGCGAGAGGATCTCTGAAGCAGCGGCTTCGTGCGTGAGCGCTCCCGAATCGATCTCCTTTGCGAGGCTCTCGAGATAGGCCGCAGTCGCGGGGCGGAGCAGCATCGCATTCGCGGCGCGGCCGCGGATCCCGAGCGAACCGAGAAGCGTGAGCGGCTCGGGATGCCCGACGCCGTAGACCGTTCCGCGGCCGGCGCCCGGATAGTCGATCTCGATCGGACGAAGCGGCGCTCGCTCGACGAGACGCCCCCCCTCGACGATGCGGATCGTCCCCGAGATCTGCTCCATCAGATGCACGGCCGCCGCCGAAGGACGCCCCGCCGCATCGCTCCCGGCCTCGCGCAGATCCCCGTCTCCCCCCGGAATGGCCGCTCCGTCGAGGGGCCAGGCCGTGAAGCAATCGTCGACCCGCTCGAGGCGCTTCGCAGCGCGCGCCGCGAGGAGGTTCGAGACCCCCGGGCTCGCTCCCATCCCGATCACGGCAAAGACGCCGGCGCCGCGCGCCTTCTCGTCGAGCTCGAGCATCGCGAGCGTCGGTTCGGGATCGTCGCAGATGTCGAGGTAGTGGGTCCCGGAATCGATCGCCGCCTCGAGGGTCGGAACGCCGAGCCGGAAGAAAGGCCCCGCGCAGTTGAGCACGAGATCCGTGCCACCGAGAAGCGCTCGAAGCGCAGAGGCGTCGAGGACGTCGATCGCGCGAGAAGTCGCCCGCGCGCCCTTCGCCGCGAGCTCGTTCGCGACCTTCGCAGCGCGCGCACCGTCGAGGTCGGCAACGACGAGTTCGTCGAGGGCACCGCCCGCCGCGAGCTGCCGGCATGCGGTCGCTCCCATCCCACCCGCTCCGCCGAGAACGATGATCTTCATCCGCCCCTCCCGGCGCCGGGCCGTGCCGCGACGTCGCCCGGACGCTCCCGATCCGCTTCGGCGACATGCTCGACGATCGAGGCGATCCGCGCGACCCTTCGCGCCTCGAACCGCCCGACTGCGGCGAGGCCTCGCGGAGGGAGCCGGATGAACGAAGTCCCCGTGATCGACCTTCGCGGAACGCCGCGTGAGATCGGCCGCTCCCACGGCGAGGCGCTCCGCGACCGGATCGCTTCGGCGCTCGGCATCTATTCGATCGCGCTCGCGCGAAGCGAGGCCGAGCTTCGCGAAGCCGGCGCATCCATCGCGGCGCGGATCCGCTCCTTCTCTCCCGATCTCGCCGAGGAGATCGAGGGGATCGCCGAAGGTGCCCGGGTCGAGCCCCATCGGATCCACGTCCTGAACGCCCGAAGCGAGCTCATGGCCGGGGCCTCGGACGGCTGCACGGCGCTCTTCGCTCCGCGCGCCGGGGTCCTCGGGCAGAACTGGGATTGGCTCGCGCTCCTCGAGCCCCTCGTCGTCGTGGTGCGGATCGAGCGGCGCGACGGAGTACGTCTCGCGACGCTCACCGAGCCCGGGATGGTCGGAAAGATCGGCTGCAATGCCGCGGGGATCGGCGTGTGTTTGAACTTCGTCTACGCGCCGGGGCCGCTCGACGGCGTCCCCGTTCACGTCGTGCTGCGCGATCTTCTCCACCAGAGCGATCTCTCGGCCGCTCGAAAGCGCGTCGACGCGGCCGGGACGGGCCGAGCCGCGAACGTCCTCGTCGGCAGCGCGAGCGACGGCGGCTTCGACGTCACCTGGCTCGGCAATCGTCGCGTATGGACGTCGATCTCCGACGCGCCCTTCTCGCACACCAACCACGTCGGCGACGATCGATCGACGGGCGGCCCCTTCTGGGAGAACTCGCTCGCGAGGCTCGCCCGCGCGCACGAGCTCGAGCGCGGCGTCGAGTCGTTCGACGATCTCATCGGCTTTCTCGCCGACCGGGCCGATGCGGAACATCCGATCTGTCGCGCGTACGCGCCGCTCGATCTCGTTCCCGGAGTCGAGGTCGGCACGGTCGCGACGGTCGCGATGGAGCTCGGCGAGGGGCGCCTGCACGTGCGCCGGGGGCCGGATCCGGCGGCTCCGCTGCAGCGGATCGAGACCCGAACGACGGGCTAGAAGATCGACCCGAGACGAGTCGGGTCGCTCGGCCGGCTCTGGTAGGCTCCTCGTGCCGGCCCCGCACGACGGAGAAGGAGATCCATGCGCGCCTCGAGCCTCGCTCTCGCCCTGCTCGCGATCGCCATCGCCCCGGGCTGCGGCCCCTCCGGGACCGGCGAGCCGCCGGGGCCCGACGAGCACGGATCCACGCCCGCGAGCGAAGCGACCGCCGAAGCGAACGCGCGTTTCGCCGAGTCGTTTCCGGTCGAGGGGAACGAGGACTTCGACGAGGCTCGCCGCGGTCTCGTCGCGAGCGATCCCGAGATGTCGGTCCGCACCCCGGACGGCGGGAGCTTCAGCCAGTCGGTCTTCGCTTTCGTCGAGGGCGATTCTCCGAAGAGCGTGAACCCGAGCCTCTGGCGGCAGGCGAAGCTCAACGGGAACCACGGCCTCTTCCAGGTGGCCGATGGCATCTACCAGGTGCGCGGCTACGACGTCTCGAACATGAGCTGGATCCGCGGCCGGACGGGATGGATCGTCGTCGACCCGCTCACGAGCGTCGAGAGCGCCGAGGCGGCCGCAGCACTCGCCCGAAAGCACCTCGACCCCGCTCCCGTGGTGGCCGTGATCTTCACGCACAGCCACATCGATCATTTCGGTGGCGTGCGGGCCGTGCTCCCGAACGGCTCTCCGGAAGGTGTCCGGATCATCGCCCCGCGCCGCTTCGTCGAGGAGGTTGCGAGCGAGAACGTCCTCGCCGGCGTCGCGATGGGGCGTCGTGCCATCTATCAGTTCGGCAGGGACCTGCCCATCGGCCCACGCGGATACGTCGACTCCGGCCTCGGGAAGCAGCCGCGCGTCTACACGACGAGCCTCGCGACGCCGACCGACCTCATCGATCACACTCCACAGGAGATGTCGATCGACGGAGTGCCTTTCGTCTTCCAGTACACGCCGGAATCGGAAGCGCCCGCGGAGCTCACTTTCTACCTCCCCGAGCAGAAGGCCTATTGCGGCGCGGAGATCGTGAATCGGACGATGCACAATCTCTACACGCTCCGCGGCGCCAAGGTGCGCGACGCGCTGCGCTGGAGCGGTTACATCGACGACGCAATCCGGCGCTTCCCCGACGTCGAGATCGTTTTCACGAGCCACAATTGGCCGACATTCGGCCACGACCGCTCGATCGACTTCCTGAAGGGACAGCGCGACACCTACCGCTTCCTCCACGATCAGACGCTCCGGCTCGCCAACCAGGGGGCGACGCCTCGCGAGATCGCCGAGCAGCTCGAGCTTCCTCCGTCGCTGGCCCGGCACGCAGCCAACCGAGGCTACTACGGAAGCGTTCGGCACAATGCGAAGGCCATCTACCAGTTCTACTTCGGCTGGTACGACGCGAACCCTGCGAATCTCGACCCGCTCCCGCCGGTCGACCTCGGCCGGAAGTGGGTCGACGCGGTCGGCGGTCCCGACGCAGCGAAGCAGAAGGCGAAGGCCGCGATGGACTCCGGGGAGTACCGCTGGGCGGCGACGCTCCTCGACCACCTCGTCTTCACGGACCCCGATGACGACGAGGCGAGAGAGCTTCTCGCCACGACCTACGATCAGCTCGGCTATCAGGCCGAGAATGGAGTCTGGCGATCCGTCTACCTCACGGGGGCGAGCGAGCTCCGACATGGGGTTCCGGAGCGGGGCGACCTCGGGAAGCGCTTCGCTGGCGAGCTCCTCGCGCAGATCCCGCTCGATCTCTTCTTCGCCGCGATGGCGACGCGGATCGACGGCGCGAAGGCCGCCGCCGGCGAGCCGCGCAGCTTCAATTTCGTCTTCAGCGACGTCGGCGAGACGCACGTTCTCGAGCTCGAGAACGGCGTGCTCCACCATCGCCGCGGCGATCCAATGCCGAACGCCGACGCCACCGTCCGCGTGACGAGAGCGCTCTTCCAGAAGCTCGGCACGGGAGAAGCCGGCATCCGCGACCTCGTCTTCTCCGACGAGCTCGAAGTCGAGGGGAGCCGGATGGCGCTGCTGTCGTTCTTCGGGCTCCTCGATCCGGTCGACGAGGGCTTCGCGATCGTGACGCCCTGAGAAGGGATCCGATTCCTGGGAGACCGACCCGTCTCGGGTCGGTCTCCTATCCGATCCGCGAGCGGATCTCGGCCTCGACGCGCCAGAGCCGATCCTGCCCCCAGGTCGAGTACGCGCTCTCCCCCTCTCCCGCGAGGAGATGGAAGCTCGGGACGCCCCAGAGTCCGAGCGCCAGGAGTCGCTCGCGATTGCCCTCGAGCTCGTCTCGCCAGCCCTCCCGATCGAGATGGGGAAGTGCGTCGTCCCATTCGAGGCCGGCCCGCTCGGCGACGAGGCGAAGCCCCGCATCGGTCCCCGTGTCGATGCCATCGGCGAACGAGGCCACGAGGAACTCGCGAAGCCACTCGGCGCCACGCCCCTTCGAACGGGCGAAGGGCCAGAGCGAGAAGGCGCGCTCGACGGGGCGTCCGACCGGATCGGCCACGCGTCCGAATGCGACGCCGGCATCCTCGGCTTCGCGCTTGGTATCGAGGGTGATGTAGAGCCGCTTGGCCGCTGGGACCGGAAGCCCGCGCATCACCATCGGCAGAACGGGACGGAGCACGAGGTCGACGGGAAGCCGGTCGCAAAGCGCGAGGACCCGATCGAAGACGATCGCCGTATAGGGGCTCCGGAGCGAAACGTAGAACTCGAGCTTGAAGCGCTGCTTCGAAGCGGGCGGGCGGTCGGGGAAGACGGGACGTTCGACGAGGGGCGCTCCCGGAACCCCCGGTCTCGCGAGCCCGAGCGCCCGCAGGCGGCGCTCGAGATGCGTGAGCCGATCGACGCCCCAATACCACTCGCCGCCGTAGTGGAACATCGCGCCGAGATAGTGGCCGAGCTGCTCGCGACGGCGATTGCCTTCCTCGATCGAGCTTCGCGTGCGCGTCTCGTCGGCGATCCCCGTCTCCTTCGCGAGCGCTTCGAGGCCGGATGCGTCTGCACTCCAGAGCGCATCGCCGACGCGGCGTGCGAACCTCGCGAACGAGCCCGCGGCGATCGCGGATTCGAGAAGCCGCTCGGCGAGCCGGACCGCGCTCCGATCGGGCACCCGGGCGGTGGCCGGAAACGAGAGACCGTAGCCCGGCGCGACGTCGGCCGCGTCGCGTCTCGCGAAGGCCTCGAGGCGCTCGCGCTCGGGCGCGGCAGTGTCGGAGGGGGGACCGACGAGAGCCGGTTCGAGGACCACGTCGTAACGCTCGCCGAGCGCATCGAGGATCTGCGCCGCGAGATGTGAATACGGATCGTCGGCCTGGTGGAAATAGACGATCCGATGTGGGTCCCCCCGCAGGCGCCGGCGTGCCTCTGCGACGATCCGCAACAGAGTTCGCGTTCTCGAGCTGGTGAGCGCCGCGGCGACCGCGGGCGAGACGCGTCGCGAGATCGTGCCGAGGGGGCGCTCTCCTTTTCCGCGTCCGTTCACCGGGGCCCTCCGCATCTCCCTCTCCGGATGCGGCGAGGCTAGATTCTGGCAGTCATTCTGTCACTTTGACCGGGCGGCGGGGAGGGCTCCGACGCCATGAGGCCGGTGCGCGAGAGCGGAGGTCGGGTGGCGACGAGGGCACGACGGAAAGAAGCCGGGAGCGCCGGTGACGGACGGATCCTGCGCGGCGAGCGGAGCCGCCATTCGATCGTCGACGCGCTCATGGAACTCGTCGGCGAAGGGATCGTGAAGCCGACGGTCCAGCAGGTGGCCGATCGCGCAGGCGTCGGGTTGCGGAGCGTGTTCCGCCATTTCAACGACTTCGAACGTCTCTACGCGGAGATGGACGAACGCCTGTCCGCCGAGGTGGCGCCCGCGCTGCTCCGCGAGGCCCCGAGAGGAGCGCTGCGGGAGCGCGCGCTCGGACTCGTCGCGACCCGCGTCACGGTCTTCGAACGGATCGCGCCGTACCGGCGCGCCGGGGTCGTGCAGCGCTGGCGATCTCCGTACCTCGCGGCACGCAACCGTGCGCTGGTGCGGGCGCTGCGGACGCAGATCCTCGCCTGGCTCCCCGAGCTCGCCTCGGCGCCCGGCGAACGGATCGACGCACTCGACCTCTGGCTCTCCTTCGAGGCCTGGGATCGGCTTCGCACCGATCAGGGGCTCTCGCGCGAGCGGGCTCGGGCCGTCGTCGAACACGGGACGCTCGCGCTCCTCGGCCGGCGCTGACGCGTGCCTGCACTGGCGTGTGCGGCCGCGGGGGGTTCTCCTCCAGCCGGCCCGCGGCTCATCGTCTAGAGCCCCATCTCCTCGATCGAAACCGGCCGCTTCTCCCGGCAGCTCCGCTCGGCGGCCGCGCCGACCGCGACCGCGAGCGCGCCATCCTCGACCGAGACGATCGGACGCCCGCCGCTTCGCACCGCGTCACGGAACGCCACGTGCTCGAAGAAGGTCGAGCCGTGATGCGCACCGGCATGCGCGAGGTTGCGGTCGATCGGAAACTCGACCGTCGTCGGCTCGTTCCGATCGCGACGCGTCAGCACGAGGCGATGCGCCGGCAGGAACGCCTCGGCCTTCCCGCGATCGCCGGTGGCCGCGATCTCCATCTCGTTTCGCGAGTTCTCGGCGAACATGCAGAGATCGAGCAGCCCGCGCGCGCCGCCGTCGAAGTCGACGACGACGTAGGCGTTGTCGAGGATGTCCGGAGCCTCCCCGCCGTAACGCTCATCGCGGTGGTTCACGTCCATGGCTCCCGAGCCGTAGACCCGAACGGGCCGCTGCCGCGTCACCAGGTTCATGAGGTCGAAGAAATGGCAACACTTCTCGACGAGCGTTCCCCCCGTGTTCTTCGCGAAGCGGTTCCAATCGTCGACCTTCTTCAAGAAGGGGAAGCGGTGCTCGCGGATCGCGAGCATGCGAAGCGCCCCGATCGCCCCGGCATGCACCTCCTCGACGAGCCGTTCGACTGGGCGCATGAAGCGGTACTCCATCCCCACCCAGACGATTCCCCGATGCTTCGCTGCGGCATCGATCACGCGCCGGCAATCCTCGACGGTGGTGCAAAGCGGCTTCTCGACGAGCACGTGCTTCCCGGTCCGGAAGACGTCGGCGAGCACCTCGGCGTGGGAGAAGTTCGGCGTCGCGATCACGACGGCATCGACGGGAGCCTTCGCGAGGAGCTCCCGGTGATCCTCGTAGACCTCGACGTCTTCGCCCGCCGAGAGTTTTCCGAAAGCGCGGCTCTGGGCATTGCGATCGGCGATCGCCGTCACCCGAACCCCGGGAACGAGCCGCAGGTTGCGGATGTGCTCGCACCCCATCATCCCGGTTCCGATGATCCCGAAGCGCAGCACGTCGTCGGTCATGGGCTCCTCCCTCGAACCGGGATAGCAGAGGGTCGAGAAGGGCGCTCTCGGGGCTGCGGCTGGCGCGGCACCCGGCGTCTGCGAACTTCGCCCCATGTGCGGCCGCTACACACTCGGGGCCCGTCCGGAGCGGATCGCCGCGACCTTCGGGCTCGACGAGATCCTGGAGTTCTCGCCGCGATTCAACATCGCCCCGACGCAGCACGCGCCCGTCATCGTCGTCTCGAGCGGTCGTCGCAAGCTCGAGCTCCGGCGCTTCGGACTCGTTCCCTTCTTTGCGAAAGATGCCTCGATCGGTAGCCGCCTCATCAATGCACGCTCCGAGTCCGTTGCCGAGAAGCCGGCCTTCCGGAGCGCTTTCCGGAAGCATCGCTGTCTCGTTCCGGCAGACGGCTTCTACGAGTGGAAGCCCGAGGGTCGCCGCAAGCAACCGTACTGGATGCATCGGAGCGACGGGGCTCCGTTCGCGATGGCGGGCCTCTGCGAGCGCTGGCATCCCGATCGCGAAGACGAGATCCGCTCGTTCGCGATCCTCACCACGGCCGCGAACGCACTCGTGCGACGCATCCACGACCGCATGCCGGCGATCCTGGCGCCCGAGGACCTCGGCCGCTGGCTCGATCCCGGGACGCCCATCGACGAGCTCCGGGATCTCCTCGCGCCGGCTCCCGAGTCGGGCTTCGTGGCTCGTCCCGTCGCGACGCTCGTGAACGGTGCGGCGTTCGACGATCCACGCTGCATCGAGCCCCTCCAGGCCGCACCGAGGTCCTGATCGTCTCGGGGCGCTGCGAGCTTCGCCGCTCGAGCACGGCTTCGGCCCGGTCTCGACGCCAGGCCCTCGCGATCAAGCGATACCGACCCGGGCGAGTGCCGCTTCGAGCTCCGCGCGGCCAAAGGGCTTCGAGACGTAGTCGTCCATCCCGGCCTCGAGGCAGCGCTCGCGATCGCCTCGCATCGCGTTGGCCGTGAGCGCGACCACCGGAACCCGCTTCCCCGCTCGCTCCCGACGGCGGATCTCTCGCGTCGCCTCGATGCCGTCCATCCCGGGCATCTCGCAATCCATCAGGATCACGTCGTAGTCGTGCTTGTCTGCGGCCTCGACGGCGGCCGTGCCGGTCGCCACCAGATCGACCTCGCAACCGATCCGCTCGAGGAGCTTTCGCACGAGCTTCTGGTTCACGGCGTTGTCCTCGGCGACGAGTACGCGTGCGGCGAGTCGCGACTGCGGTGCGAGGCCCGTCGAAGTCGGATCGTTCGAGACGCGCCCCCCCACGGCCTTCGGGAGATCGACCTCGAAGCGGAAGGTCGATCCGGCGCCCGGAGCGCTCTCGACACGGATCCTCCCGCCCATCTGCTCGGCGATGCCGCGTGAGATCGCAAGGCCGAGCCCCGTGCCACCGAATCGGCGGGTCGTCGAGGAGTGTCCCTGTGCGAACTCGTCGAAGATCCCCGAAATCCGATCCGCGGGGATCCCGATCCCCGTATCGCTCACCGCGACGCAGACCCGCTCGAGCCCGCCTTGCCGTGTCTCGCCGGAGAGCTCGACTCGAACGCTTCCTTGCTCCGTGAACTTGATGGCGTTTCCGACCAGGTTCATCACGACTTGTCGAAGTCTCGTCGGGTCTCCGCGAAGCCGGAGCGGCGCCCCGGGGCGGATGTCGAGGCCGATCGCGAGCCCCTTCTCGGCTGCTCGTACCGCGAGAAGATCGGTCACTTCGCGGACCAGGACGTCGAGGTCGACGTCGACCGATTCGAGCTCGAGCCGTTCCGCCTCGATCTGCGAGAAGTCGAGCAGATCATTCAGGATCGAAAGGAGCGCGTTGGCCGACCGCCGGATCGTCTCGGCATGATCCCGCTGCTCGGCGTCGAGCTTCGTCTCGAGCAGGAGATCGGTGATTCCGATCACGCCGTTCATCGGCGTGCGGAGCTCGTGGCTCATGCCGGCGAGGAAGCGGCTCTTGGCATGCGTCGCCGCGACGGCCTGCTCGCGTGCCACCGCCATGCCGTCGAGCGCCCGGTTCTTGAGCCGCTCATAGGCGAGCGAAAACCCGAGCTGACCGAGAACGAGGAAGACGACGCCCAGGTACTTCGACGCTTCGAGCGATCCTGGGAGCGCGACCACCGGCTCGAGACCGGCCGCGACGAAGAGACCGAGCACTCCAACGAGGGCGCAGACGGCGAGTGCCCAGAACGAGCCGGAGCGGCCCCCGGCGAGGAGCGTCGCGACGATCGGAGCGACCCCGATGAAGAGAAAGGGCGGGAGCGTCCTTCCGGCGGTCGCAAAGGCGAGCCCCCCGAAGCCGAAGAAGAAGATCGACGCCGCGAGGTTTCCGGCGACGAAGAGCGACCCGGTCCTGCGAAGGACGATCGGCAGCGAGAGGACGGCGAGCAGCATGAGCGCCATCACGGCGGTGTTCGCGCGATACCCCTGGAAGAGCATGACCGGGAGCCCGACCGAACCGAGCAGAACGCCGAGCCCGCATCCCACCACGAGGAAGCGCGCCCGCAGGCGTGTATCGGTGGCGGCCTCGGCGAGGGATTCGGGAAGAAGTGCGTCTGCCGCGCGGGCGAGGATCGACGGCTCCCGGGGCTCGCTCACGCCCACGCGCTCGCCTCGGGCGGGTCGTCCGTCGAGCTCGCTCCTGGACCCGCAACGCGCGCGAGGACTTCGGAAAGGTCGGCCGCGCGAAGCGGCTTCGAGACGTAATCGTCCATTCCGGCCTCGAGGCAACGCTCGCGGTCGCCCTTCATGGCGTGCGCCGTGAGCGCGACGATCGGAGTGCGGCGTCCCGTCGCCGCCTCCTCGGCGCGGATCCTGCGCGTCGCCTCGAAGCCGTCCATCTCGGGCATCTGCACGTCCATCAGCACGACGTCGAAGCTCCCCGATCGCCATGCCATCACGGCTTCGGAGCCGTCGACGACCGCCACGACCGAGTGTCCCGCGCGCTCGAGCATTCCGAGCGCCACTTTGCGGTTCACCCCGTTGTCCTCGGCAAGCAGCACACGAAGCGCGTGTCGCGGCGGGTCGCCCTCCTGGCCGAGCGCAGTCCATACCGAATCGCGGGCTCCCGATGCGCGCAGGACCGGATCGGCGGGCGACGCCCGCCCTGCGTCTCGTTCGCGGTCCCCGAGGACCCGCTCGAGCGCCAGCATCAAGTCGGCAGCGCGAACGGGCTTCACCAGATAGTCGGCGGCACCGAGCGCGCGGCAGCGGGCCGCGTACTCCGAGGGCCCCGCCGAGCTCAGCACGACGATTCCGATCCGCGCGAAGCGGGGATCGGCGAGAATGCGACCGGTGAGCTCGACGCCATCCATCTCCGGCATGTGCAGGTCGATCACCGCGAGGTCGAAGATCTCGCCACGCTCGAAGGCGTGAGCGAGTGCCTCGAGGGCGGTGCGTCCGCCGTCGGCGGCGGTCGGATGCGCTCCCCAGTTGCGAAGGTTCGCCTCGAGAATCCGACGATTCGTCGCGTTGTCGTCGACGACGAGAACGGCGCGACCGACGAGCGCACGCGGCTCGGCGGCAGAGGCCCGGAACGCGGCGTCCTCGTCGATCGGGAACGACGCCGTGAACGAGAAGGTGCTGCCCCGTCCGGGCGAACTCTCGACCCAGATGCGGCCGCCCATGAGCGCGACGAGCTGCTGGCAGATCGAAAGCCCGAGGCCGGTCCCTCCGTAGCGCCGGGTCGTCGAGCCATCGGCCTGTGTGAACGCCGAGAAGATCCGCTCGCGGTGGGCAGGATCGATCCCGATCCCCGTATCCGCGACGTCGAAGCGGAGCCGGACCACCCCGTCCGAAGTGTCCTCTCTCGAGACCGAGACGACGATCTCGCCGTGGTCGGTGAACTTGACGGCGTTCCCGATCAGGTTCACGAGCACCTGCCGCAGGCGCCCCGGGTCGCCGACGAGGCCGTCGGGGACGTCGTCGCCGACGTCGCAGACGAGCTCGAGATTCTTCTGATGGGCTCTCACGGCGAAGAGTTTGAGCGCGTCTCCGATCCGGTCGCGAAGGGGGAACGGGATCGACTCGAGATCGAGCTTTCCGGCCTCGATCTTCGAGAAGTCGAGGATGTCGTTGATGAGCCCGAGGAGCGATTCGGCGGACGAGCGCGCCACGTCGAGGTACTCGCGTTGCTCGGGGTCGAGCTCGGTGTCGAGTGCGAGCTCGGTCATTCCCATGATCCCGTTCATGGGCGTGCGGATCTCGTGGCTCCTGTTGGCGAGGAACTCGCTCTTCGCTCGCGCCGCCTGCTCGGCGGCATTCCGCGAGGCTTCGAGCTCGTGGTTCGCAGTGCGGAGCGCCTGCTCGGCCTCGCGCTGGGTCGAGACGTACGCGTAGACGATCGCGAGCATCGCGCCGACCAGGTTCACCTGCGCGAAGACGGCGAAACCATCGAGGAGCGCCGGAGAGAGGCTCGACGCGAGCGGGTATCCGGAATGGTGCAGGGTCGCGAATGCGAGCGTCGCGACGATCGCCGCGACGCCATAGGCGAGTGCGGCCCGCATGCCGAGTACGAGCCCGGCATAGACGGCCGGGACGGCCATCCATCCCGATCCCGGTGCGTCGATCCCGCCGAGCCTCGCCTGGAGCAGGACGAGAAGAGCGAGAAACGTCGTGTTCGTGACGTGCATCGCGATCCGGAGGTCGCCGCCGCGGCGCACGGCGAGCATCGCCGCGAGCGTGACGCCGATCGTGCTCGCCGTCGCGAGTGCGGCGAAGTGATCGCCGCAGTTCCAGAACACCCACGTCGTCACGAGCGCGGAGAGCGAGAGGATCGTCCAGCAGGCGTTCTGCGTTCGAAGCAGCCGGAGCGATCCCGGTTCCCCCTGATCGGAGGCGGCCGCGACGCGGCCGCCGCTCAACAGCTCGTCGAGCCAGCGACGCGGGGCGAAGCCCGGGACGAGCGTCTCCCCCTTGCCTTCGGTACGGCGCTCCACGGGAAACGGGATCGGGGAGCCCGGCGCTCTGCTTGAGCCCGGGCGGCATCGAGCCCGGGAAAGACCCGAGAGGCTTGCGGCCTAGCGCCCCGCGAGCCCGGTGCGGAGTGCCGCCGCGATCTCCTCCATCGCGGCCCGGGAGCTCGTTCCGAGCGAGGTCGAGTTCACGAAGCCGTGCACGAGGCCCGGATATCTCCGGAGGGTGACCGCTCCGCCGGCGGCCTCGAGCCGCTGCGCGTACGCCTCACCCTCGTCGCGAAGCGGATCGAAGCCGGCCGTCACCACGTGTGCCGGAGCGAGCCCGGAGAGGTCCGCGGCGAGAAGCGGTGAGGCGGCCGGATCGAGCGCCGCGGAAGGGTCCGGAAGGTAGTGGTCGCGGTACCAGTCCATGGTCTTCTCCGTGAGGAAGAAGCCGTCGGAGAAGAGGCGGTAGCTCTCGTGCTTCTTCGAGAGGTCCGTGACCGGGTAGAGGAGGAGCTGGAAAGCGGGAGCCGGCCCACCGTCGCGGGCCGTGCGCTGCGAGACGACCGCGGAGAGGTTTCCGCCGGCGCTGTCTCCGGCGACGGCGATGGGCTGTCCAGCGCTTCCGAGCGCGTCCGCCTGTTCGACGGCGAAGCGGAAGGCCGCGACGGCGTCGTCGACCGCCGCCGGAAAGCAGTGCTCCGGGGCGAGCCGGTAGTCGATCGAGAGGACGTTCACGCCCGCGTGCACCGCGAGAAAGCGGCACGGGTCGTCGTGGGTGTCGAGATCGCACAAGACCCAGCCGCCTCCGTGGTAGTAGACGACGAGCGGTCGCGGTTCGCTTCCGCCATAGGGCCTGTAGAGCCTTGCGCGGATCTCGCCGGCCGGGCCGCGCACGCTCTTCGAGTCGACGTGCGCCACCGGAAGCTTTTCTCCAGCGAGCGCACGCGTCGTCGAGCGGACCGACTCGCGCGCCTCGGACGGGGTGAGGGCGTCGATCGATCGCCCTCCCGCGACCGCGAGCAGGCGGAGCAGCACCTGGATCTCCGGGTCGAGCGTCTGGCCGTCGATCGAGATCGGCCGGCTCCCCGCGAGCCAGCGAATTGCGGGCGCGGGCAGCCCCATCACGCCCCGCGCCACGAAACCCTCCACGCGTTCGGCGAGACTCGGCTCGACGGGCATCTGCGGCTCCTCTCGTCGGCGGAAGGCCGCACGCCGGCGGCCGCGCGGGGCCTGCGACGTCCGACCCCGCGACGCGCCACGATAACGAAGCCCGAGCCCCGCGGCGGCGCGTGCGGATCGCCCTGGAGGACGTAGGCTCGGCGCATGGCGGCTCGTCCCCCGGATCCGCTCGAGCGCTTCCACCCGGCCGTCCGCGCCTGGTTCGAGACCTCCTTCGGAGAACCCACGCCGGCGCAACGTGGGGCCTGGCCGCCGATCGCTCGGGGTGAGTCGACGCTCGTCCTCGCTCCGACGGGGAGTGGAAAGACGCTCGCGGCCTTCCTCGCCTGTCTCGACCGGATCGCGTTCGGCCCCGCCCCCGCCCCGAAGCAGCGTTGCCGCGTCGTCTACATCTCTCCGCTTCGCGCGCTCGCCGTCGACGTCGATCGCAACCTTCGCGCTCCGCTCGCGGGCATCGCGAACGTCGCGGGCCGGCGCGGCGAAGCCTTTTTCGAGCCCCGCGTCGCGATCCGGACCGGCGACACGCCTGCGCGCGAGCGTGCGAGGTTTGCTCGCGAGCCCGCCGACATCCTCATCACGACTCCCGAATCGCTCTACCTCCTGCTCACCTCCACTGCGCGCGAGACGCTCCGCTCGGTCGAGACCGCGATCGTCGACGAGATCCACGCGCTCGTTCCGACCAAGCGCGGCGCCCACCTGGCGCTCTCGCTCGAGCGGCTCGAAGCGCTCGCAGGAAGACGTTTGCAGCGGATCGGACTCTCGGCGACGCAGCGACCGCTCGACGAGGTCGCGCGCTTCCTCGGCGGAGTCGAGGGCGGTCGCATCGCTTCCGAGAGACCCCGCGAAGCCCGATCGACCGAGGACGCTCTTTCCGAGATCCGGACCGAGTTCGAGCAGGCCGGGGACGTCGTCCGACACCGACCGGTGACGATCGTCGATGCCGGCTCGAAAAAGGTGCTCGAGCTCCGCATCGAGGTTCCGGTCGAGGACATGGCGCGGCTCGACGAGCCCGTCGAGATCGAGAGCGGGCCGGCGGCGCGAGGCCCCGTCCGTCCGTCGATCTGGACCGCGATCCATCCTCGACTCCTCGATCTCGTCCGCGAACATCGCTCGACACTCGTCTTCGTGAACAGCCGCAGGCTCGCCGAGCGGCTCGCCGCCGCCTTGAACGATCTCGCAGGCGAGACGCTCGTCCACGCCCACCACGGCTCGATCGCGCGGGAGCAGCGCCTCGAGATCGAAGACCGCCTGAAGACGGGGCGGGTCCGCGCGCTCGTCGCCACCTCCTCGCTCGAGCTCGGAATCGACATGGGAGCGATCGATCTGGTCGTTCAGATCGAGGCACCGGCAACCGTCGCGAGTGGTCTCCAACGAATCGGGCGCGGCGGCCATCGTGTCGGAGAGCCGAGCCGCGGAGTGATCTACCCGAAGTACCGCGGAGACCTCGTCGCCTGCGCCGCGCTGGCTCGGGCGATGCGTGAAGGTGAGGTCGAAGCCGTCCGTTACCCGCGCAACCCCCTCGACGTCCTCGCGCAGCAGATCGTCGCCATGGTGGCGATGGAGCCCTTCGAGGTCGGAGTGCTCTTCGACCTCGTTCGCCGTGCCGCTCCCTTCGCAGATCTCTCGGAATCGATCTTCGAAGGTGTGCTCGACATGCTCTCGGGCCGCTATGCCTCCGACGACTTCGCCGCACTCCGACCCCGAGTCGTCTACGACCGCGTGAGCGGAGTCCTCGAAGCCCGCGAGGGGGCGCGGCGGATCGCCGTGCTCTCCGGAGGAACGATCCCCGACCGTGGCCTCTATGGCGTCTTCCTCGCCGGAGGGACGCGCAAGGAGGCGCGCGTCGGCGAGCTCGACGAGGAGATGGTCTTCGAAAGCCATCCGGGTGATACCTTCGTCCTCGGCGCGTCGACGTGGCGGATCGAGGAGATCACCCACGACCGCGTCCTCGTCTCACCGGCCCCGGGAGAGCCGGGACGGATGCCGTTCTGGCGAGGCGACGCCGCGGGCCGCTCGCTCGAGCTCGGCCGCCGCATCGGCGCGCTGGTTCGCGAGCTTCGATCGCTTCCTCGCGGCGCCGCGCAGAGCGTGCTCGAGCGCGAACATTGCCTCGACCCGCTCGCCGCCGACAACCTGCTTCGCTACCTCGCCGACCAGCAGGCCGCCGCGGGCGCGGTCCCCGACGATTCGACGATCGTGATCGAGCGCGTCCGAGACGAGCTCGGCGATTGGCGCGTCTGTGTGCTCTCGCCACTCGGCGGCCGCGTGCATGCGCCGTGGGCGATGGCTGCGGTCGCGCGGGTTCGCGACGAAACCGGGATCGACGCCGAAACCCTCTGGAACGACGACGGCTTCGTGCTCCGTTTTCCCGAGTCCGACGTTCCTCCCGACGTCGCGCGCCTGATCCCCGCTCCCGACGAGCTCGAGTCGCTCGTGATCCGCCAGCTCGGAGCCACGTCGCTTTTCGCGGCGCGCTTCCGCGAGATCGCTTCCCGGGCGCTCCTGCTCCCGCGGCGGCGCCCCGGCCGCAGATCACCGCTCTGGCAGACCCGAAAGCGCGCGCAGGATCTCCTCGCCGTCGCCTCGCAGTTCAACTCCTTTCCGATGCTCCTCGAGGCGTACCGCGAGTGTCTCCGAGAGGTCTTCGATCTCCCGGCCCTCCGGCAGGTGCTCGAGGCAATCGCCGCGCACGAGATCCGGGTCGAAACCGTCGACTCGACGACGCCGTCTCCCTTTGCCGCGGCGATCCTCTTCGGATTCGTCGCGAACTACATCTACGAAGGAGATGCGCCGCTCGCCGAGCGCAGAGCGCAGGCGCTCTCGATCGATCCCGCGCAGCTTCGCGAGCTCCTCGGAGAGGCCGAGCTTCGCGAACTCCTCGACGCCGACGCGCTCGATTCGCTCGAACGCGAGCTCCAGCGTCTCGAACCGGCACTCCATGCCGCGAGCGTCGACGGAGTCCACGACCTCCTGCTCCGCCTCGGCGACGTCTCGCAAGACGAGATCCGAGAGCGGAGCGAGGCGGGGGTTGCGCAGGCCGCTCTCGCCGGTCTCGTCTCCGCCCGGCGTGCCGTCGAGATCGGTCTGCGTGGCGAGCGGCGCTACGTCGCGGTCGAACACGCGAGCCGCTATCGCGATGCGATCGGGGTCCCGTTGCCCGCGGGAATCCCCGACGCCTTCCTGGCGCCGGTCGCCGATCCCGCGGGAGACCTCGTACTGCGTCACGCTCGAAGCCACGGCCCCTTCCCGCTCGACGATCTGGTTCGCCGATTCGACCTTCCGCGCGAGCGCGCGCTCGGGATCTTGCGACGGCTCACCGCCGAAGGGAGGCTCGTCGAGGGCGCCTTCCGTCCCGGCGGAATCCATCGCGAGTGGTGTGATCCCGAGATCCTGCAGCGGCTTCGCCGCCGCTCGCTCGCGCGAGTGCGCCGCGAGGTCGAGCCCGTCGAACCCGCGACTCTCGCACGCTTCGCATGCACGTGGCATGGCGTCACGAGCCGGGGACGCGGGCTCGACGCGGTCCTCGACGCCGTCGAGCGGCTCCAGGGAGCAGCGCTCCCGGCATCGCTGCTCGAGAGCGAAATCCTGCCCGCACGCGTCGAGGGCTATCGACCCGCGGACCTCGACGAGCTTCTCGCGGCCGGAGAGATCGTCTGGTGCGGGATCGAACCCCTCGCCGAGCGCGACGGAAGGATCGCCCTCTATCTCTCGGATGCCTACGCGAGACTCGGTGCCGATCGGCCCGAAGCCCATGATCTTCCGCAGCGTGAGATGCGTCTGGTCGAAGCGCTCCGGGAGCGAGGAGCATCTTTCTTCGCGACGCTCCACGAGGCGGCCGGTGGGGGCTTCCCGCGCGAGACGAGCGACGCGCTCTGGAGACTCGTCTGGAGGGGAATCGTCACGAACGACGGCCTTCGAGCGCTCCGCGCCTGGCTCGCGAGACGACCGGCTCGCGCGCAGCGGCGAAGGCGCGAAGGCGCCACCCGGAACTTCCGCTCGCGTCGAATCGCTCCGCCCGCGGCCGAGGGGCGCTGGTCGCTCGTCGGCGAACGTGCCCCTGCGGGACCGAGCACGACCGAGCGGATGGCTGCGCTCGCGCAACAGCTCCTCGCGAGACACGGGCTCGTGACGCGAGAGGTCGCAGCGAGCGAGGCAGTCGCGGGAGGCTTCCGACCCGTCTTCGACGTGCTCCAGGCGCTCGAAGCCGCGGGCCGGATCCGCCGCGGCTATTTCGTCGCGGGGGTTGGCGCGACGCAGTTCGCGAGTCCTGCCGCTCTCGATCTGCTCCGGCGGCTCCGACACCGCGGCGAGACGCCCGAGGTCGCAACTCTCGCGGCAGCGGATCCCGCGAACGTCTGGGGCTCGACGCTGCGCTGGCCAGCGGCCGACGCCGGAGCCCCGGCGCGACGACCTTCGCGTGCGGTGGGAGCGCACGTCGTCCTCGTCGACGGCGCGCTCGCAGCATGGATCGGCCGAGGGGCCCGGCAGGCATTCTACTTTCCTGCGGACGACGAGAGCGAGGATGCTCGAAGAGGCGCCGCGGTCGCGAGAGCGATCGCAGCGCTCGCGCGCCGCGACGGCGGCGGGAGGCTCCTCGCCGAGATCGATGGCGCTCCCGCGCGGCTGCATCCGCTCGCGCTCCATCTGGTCGACGCCGGCTTCGTGGCCGGACCGCAGGGCTTCCATCTCGGCCCCGGCTCGCCGGTCGAAGCGGCGCATGCGAGGCCCGATGCCTGAGGGAGATACGATCTTCCGAACGGCGCGCACACTCCACCTCGCGCTCGCCGGAAAGCCCGTCGTGCGCTTCGAGGCTCGGACCGCGGGACTCGCCAGCGCCAACGACGACGATCCGGTCGAGGGCCGCCGGGTCGAGCGCGTCGACGCGGTCGGCAAGCACTGCCTCGTGCGCTTCTCCGGAGAGCTCGTGCTTCGCACGCATTTGAGGATGTCGGGAGCCTGGCACGTCTACCGCCCCGGCGAGCGCTGGCAACTCTCGGCCTCGCGGGTCCGCGTCCTCGTCGCAGTCCCGGACTTCGTCGCCGTGGGCTTCGACGTCCCCGTGGCCGAGCTCGTGAGCGAGGACCGGCTCGCGCGCGATGGTCCGCTCCGACACCTCGGGCCGGACCTGCTCGCTGCGGATTTCGACCCGGACGAGGCCCTCCGCCGACTCCGAGCGCGGAGCCGATGGCCGCTCGGCGAGGCGCTCCTCGACCAGCACGCCCTTGCGGGAATCGGCAACGTCTACCGCTCCGAGATCCTCCATATCGAAGGAATCCACCCCGAGACGCTCGTTTCGGAGCTCGACGACGGCACGCTCCGTCGCGTGCTCGCGACGGCCCGGCGGCTTCTCCTCGCGAACGTGTCCGCATCGCGTGCGGGAGTTCCGAGGTCCTACGCAGGAGTACGTCGAACGACGGTCGTCCCCTCGGCGAGTCTCTTCGTCTACGGACGTCGCGGCGAGCCCTGCCTCGGTTGCGGCGGAGCGATCGCCTTGCGTCGCCTCGGTCGCGACGCGCGGGTCGTCTTCTTCTGCCCGCGCTGCCAGCCCGAACGCCGGGAGGGGCCGAGTGAGGCACCCTCCTCGCTGCGCTAGGATCTCGCGCTCGACGGCCGCCGCGGCCGTCGCATGCGGAGACGATCGATGCGCAATCCCCCCCGCCTTGCCGTGGCCGGAGTGACCGGTGCCGTGGGTCAGGAGTTCCTCCGGATCCTCGAGCAGCGGTGCTTCCCATTCGAATCACTCAAGCTCCTGGCGAGCGCCCGCTCTGCCGGCAAGAAGATCGATTTCCTCGGCAAGACGTACCGGGTCGAGGAGCTCGGTCCGGACTCGTTCGACGACGTCGACCTCGCACTCTTCTCCGCGGGCGGGTCGATCAGCAAGAAGTTCGCGCCGATCGCTGCCGAGCGCGGATGCGTCGTCGTCGACAATTCCTCGGCGTTCCGGATGGATCCGAACGTTCCGCTCGTCGTCCCCGAAGTGAATCCCGAGGACATCGAGAAGCATCGCGGGATCATCGCGAATCCGAACTGTTCGACGATCATCATGAACGTCCCCGTCTGGCCGCTCCACCGTGCGGCGCGGGTCGTCCGATGCGTCGTGAGCACCTACCAGGCGGCGTCCGGGGCCGGCGCCGCGGCGATGCGCGAGCTCGAGGAGCAGGCGCATCAGTGGGCTCGCGGCGAGGCGATCACGAGCGAGATCTTCAAGCGTCAGTACATCTGGAATCTCTTCAGCCACAACTCGAAGATCGACCCCGCGACGGGCTACAACGAAGAGGAGACGAAGATGCTCCGCGAGACGCGGAAGATCTTCGGCGACGAGAGCATCCGAGTGACGGCGACCTGCGTGCGGGTTCCGGTGCTCCGGGCGCACTGCGAATCGATCAACCTCACCTTCGAAAGGCCGCTCTCCGAGGAAGAGGCTCGCAAGGTCCTCGCCGATGCACCGGGGGTTTCGCTCGTCGACGATCGCGAGCACAACCTCCACCCCGAGCCGCTCCTCGCGTCGGGGAAGGACGACGTCTTCGTCGGCCGCATCCGCCGTGATCTCTCGCAGGACGAGGGCTACGGGCTCGACCTCTTCGTCGCCGGTGACCAGATCCGCAAGGGCGCGGCGCTGAACGCGATCCAGATCGCCGAACGCCTGCTCTCGTAGAGCGTCCCGGGGTCCATTGGGACTGGACCGCTACCCTGCGGGTCGCCCCTACGTGGGGACGTGCGGCATCGATGCCCAGCGCGGCTCGCGGACCTACTCGCCGATCCACTTGGGATTGCTGATCCGCAGGGCTTCGACGAGTGATTGCCGGACGTGGTCGAGGAGCGCCGCATCGTCGATCGCGATCGACCCCGAGCGGATCCGTCGTGCGAGCTCGCGCGAGAGGGAGTCGCGATCCCCCGAGTGTCCGAGAAGGGCCTCGAGCCGACCTCGCTCGCGGTTCTCCTGGAGCGGCGCGAGGGCGAGTTCGCGACGGACCTGCGCGAGCACGTTCGCGGTGACTCGCGTCTGGAAGCGGTGGTATCCGGAGAGCGTCGGGAGGAGCTCGCGTTCGAGGTAGTCGATCGCGGCAGCGAGGATCACCTCGGGCTCGGGTGCGGTCGCGGGCATCTATTCCCTCCCGGTCACGAGGTCGAGGAAGTCGAGCAAGGGCTCTTCGATTCTCCGTCCGATCGCAACCGCCTCGACGTTTCCACGAGCGCCGCGGCGATGGCCGAGCCCCTTCAGCATGCACATGATCGACCACTTGATGCAGCCGAAGGCCTCCCAGAAGCGCACGTGGACGGGATCGACGACCACGCCGCTCGCCTTCTCGTAGGCCTCGAAGAGATCCTCGCGGCGGCCGAAGCCTCCGACCGCGAGCGCGCCGCCGAAACGCCAGGTCTTCACGCAGAGCCAACCGAGGTCCGCCATCGGATCGCCGAGCTGCGCGAGCTCCCAGTCGAGTACACAACGGACACCGTCTTCGCCGACGATCAGATTGCCGTTGCGAAAGTCGCCATGGACGACCGTCGTTCGCGGATGGGCGGGAAGGTTCTCGGCAACCCAGCGCAGGCCGAGCTCGACGGCGGGGATCCCGTGGTCGAAGTGGTCGACGAGCCCGCGATAGAGCGCGAGCTGCTGCGTCGGCCCCTGTGCGGAAAGGAATGGGACCTCGGACGCTTCGATGCGATGGATCGCCGCCAGAATCTCTCCGCATTGCGCGGCGAGCCTCGGACGGACTGCGGCAAGACGCGGATCGGAAACGATCTTCTTGCCGAGTGTCTCGCCATCGACACGGTCGGTCGCATGGCCCTCGCCGATCGCGTCGTCGGCATCGAGTACGAACCGCACCCGCGGCGCGGGGACCCCGGCCCGCTCGGCAGCCCGCATTAGCGCCGCGTCGTTCGAGCCGCGGACGAGGCCGGCCGTGGGCCCCGCTGCCCCCGCTGCGGCGAGCTGCAGGATGAGCGCGAGCCGCTCGCCTCCGACGAGGGCGTCGAACGACCAGGTCGACTTGGTAGCCCCACCCGTGAGCCGGGATAGCGCAGAGATCTCGCCGGGCGGACCGAGGTGACGCGCCACGGCGGCGGCGAGCTTCGGAACCTCGAGGGACAACGTGGGGCCTCCGAGCGCGGAGGAAAGCACGGATGTCGCGGCCGGGCCGCAGCCCCGGACGGGCGATCGCGAAATGCGGCTCGCCCGCAATCGGATTGCGAACGCGTTCTCCGATCGGACACCCCCTATCGATGCGTGGGCGGCGGCTCCGCCCCGGGCACAGGCCCGGGGTGCGGCTCGGCAGATGCCCCGAGACGCACCTCTGGCTGCCATGGATCGGGGTGAATTGGACTCAAGTCAGCTTCGAGGCGGCCGCTGTGGTCTCCAGCACACATGGGTCGTTCCGACCCCTGGAGGGTGTGAGATGCTTCATCATCCGCGGCTTCTCGTGGCGGGTCTCGTCGTGATCTCGCTCGGCCTGGCTCCGGCCGCCCTGGCCGGCCCCGGCGGCCGCGGCGGAGGCGGCAGGCCTGGCGGAGGGCGCGGCGCCATGGCGAAGCCGAGCGCCCCGATGAGGGGTGGTCCGGGAGCCCTCACGAAGCCCCAGGGCGTCACGAAGCCCGGAACCCTTGCCGGACCGCGCTCCAGCGGAACCGGCGCCGGCAGCCCCGGCTCGCGGCTCCAGGATCGCGGCAGCGCGCTCGGCGGAGCCGGCCCCCTCGCGGGTGGCGCGATCCTGGGCTCGGGATCGCCGCTCTCCGGGAGCGGGCCCCGTGCCGGCAGCAATCCCCTCGGCGGCGCCTCGAGCACGCCCTCCGAAGGCCTCTCCGGCCGGTCGCGCGATTCGCTTGCCGACCGTGGCGGGAAAGACGCAACGGGCGGCTCGGCCGCCAGCGGCGAGAGTCCGCTCGCGTCCGGAAGCGCAGAATCGAGAAGCGCGTCGCGGTCGGGCGCAGAGAGCGCGACGGCCGAGGACGGCGTCGAAGGGCCGCGCGGCGGATCGGTCGATGTCGACCAGACGACGACGAGCGACTCCGTCACGACCACCGTCACGGCCGAGAGTGCGAGCGGCGAAAGCGCGAGCCATACCGGCACCTGGACGCAGCAGGACGGCTACGTCACCTACGACGGCTCGGGCTCGACCAGCACCGGCCGGCAGTCCGAGACGCATGCGGCAGGCGCGATGACCGACGCCGGTCTCGTGGTCGGCGGCACCACGACGAACAACCAGGGTTCGGCGGCGGGGGTCGCGCTCGTGAACGAGAACGGGATCAAGGCAGCGGGGATCGGAACCAATGGAGAGACCGTGACGGCGGGAGCGATGTCCGCGTCGAACGGGACGGTGACCGGAGCGACCATCTCGGGAGAGCCCGGAAGCGGAAACGGCGCGACCGTCACCACCGCCACCGCTTCGCCGGCGTCGGGCGTCACGTCGACCTCGTACTACGTCTATCCCTACCCGGTCTACGGAGCACGGGTCTATCCGAGCGCGTACGGAGCCCCGATCTACTGGTGGGCGACGACACCGGTCGTCGCCGCGACGGTCGCGCTCGCCGCGAGCGAGAGCGCCTCGGACATGGCGCCTGCGACGGTCGAGGCGTACTACTCGCCGGTCGTGACCTACGCCACGCCGAAGGTCGCCGTCTACGCGACGACCTACGCACCACGAGGCCTCTACGCCGAGCCGCACGGGGATCGTTACTACTGGGTTCCGGGCGCAGCGTCACCGAGCAGTGTCGTCGAGTCCGCGATCCAGACGGCCGCCCGGATGACGGGTCCGACCTCGGGCGGAACCGTGATCGCCTACGACCTCGACGGCGGAGCCGTCTTCCTCACGAACGAGCCGCCGATCGCCGGCACCTACGAGAAGCGGATCGGGGGCCTTTTCGCCTGGATGCCGGGAGTCATGGCTCCGAGCGAGGCGGAGCGCCGCGCGATCGATACGGCACTCACGGCGCACGCGCAGGGAGGTTCCGAAGCGCTCGCCGCGGCGAGCGCGAACTCCGGACAGGGCGGCT
>CAJPFO010000084.1 GCA_905339255.1 Myxococcaceae bacterium | reverse complement strand
AGGAATTTCCAGCGGTGCAGGAAGTCGCTGAAATCCTGCAAGCCCTTGATGTTTTGCTCGGACAACTCCGTGTCCAGCCGCTGGTGGGCGTTTTCGCCGTAAGCCACCGTCACCCAATACTCGCTGCTATTGGTTTCCTTGGCTAAGAAGCGGCGGGTTTCGTCGGGGTGGGATCTGGCCCATTCCTGCGCCCGCAACACGTTTTCGACAATCAGCACCGCCGAGTCAAAATGGTTTTCGATTAAATTCAGATCGACCGCCAAGGTGCGTGGCGTGCCGTTGTTGGCACGGATCAACGGATCGGGATGGATGCCGGTGTCGATGACCGTCACCAAGCCAAACTGGCTGGTCGCTTGCGCCGCGTGCGCGCCTTTCAGGAAGATCGCATCCACTTCGCCGCGGATCAGCGCGACCAGTTCCGCGTTCTGTCCGCCGCTGCGCCGTCCGCCGAACAACTGCGTCCCGGCCACGCGCTGGGCCGGTTCGTCGCTGTGGCCCGTGCCGATGACCAGATCGACAAGCTCCACATCCTCCACCGCCAGCCCCTCGGTCTTCAGCGCGTTTTCCAATCCCCTGAGCGCCTGCGCCCTGGAAAAGTCGATTTGCACATTGACCCATTTCGGCAGGCCGATTTTGCGGCCCTTCAAGTCCTTGACTTGCTTGATGCCGCTTTCCGGCAGGCTCAGTATCCGCTGGGTTTCATCAGACCATGACAAACCTAAGAGACGGGTTTCCCGGCCCACCGAACGCGCCCAGATTGCCGGGATGTTGCCGCCATGGCGGACGGAGTTTTCCAGGGTATGGTCGAAATGGGATTCCCGCACCGCCTTGTCGTTGGATTCCCGCAAGGATTTGATGGTGGTGCCTTGGGCGTTGAAGCTTTCCTCCAGCCAGCCTTGCTGCACCGCCACGCCTAAGCCGGTGGGAACGGGGCAGCGGGTATACCAAAGGGTTTCTAGTTTATCGCTCATCGTATTTGCCTATGTTGGATGGATTGACACGGGTTTTGGTAAGGCATGACTTGTGCCATCCGTGCCAGGCCACTCAGGTAACACCTATTGCAGGGATATATCCCATCGTTCTCCCGTGTCCGCGCCTGTCCCAAGCATATCTGGAGGCTTTGAGCGTGTTAACCCGGAAACAACTGATTCCCCAGAAACACCCCATGAGCAGCGGTGTTTAATTTTGAGCAATTCCGTCACTGTGGGATTGTTGGAAGGTGTCCATCAGGCGGACATCCGGCAATCCCGCTGCTTGCGAATGGCGCGGTCAAACCATTCCAATACAGTGGCTTATTCCCATAAAAATCCGTTTCATCCACCACAAATACCCTGTTGGCACGTTTTATGACAATGTACATAATACCTTTTATCAAGCCATCGGCGGTGGGGTTTTTGCCCCGTGCACAAGCGTGCCCGTTAAATATTACAACCCTTATCTTGAAGAGATTGATGATGAATCGGACATGCACAGTAAAGCAGGCGAGGCTGAAGCGATTAGACCGGTCTGTGATGTCGGCTTTGGGTGGGGCCGTGACCTATTGGTGCTTGGCGACCGGCGCGGCAATGGCGGAAGAGGCCGTCGAACCCTCGGTCGCGGCCCGACCCAATGCGGGCACCGCATCAGGCAAGGCCCCTGCCGCGAAATCCCGGCCGCGCCGGGCGGCGCAAACTAGCCCGGCACCGCAGGCCCCGCAAATCGCGGCCCAGGATGCCGGGGCGGCGGACGGATTTGCCGCCTATGACTGGGATGGCGACGGCAACATCACCCGCGAGGAATGGGCGCGCGGACCGAAGAAAGGGGGCGTGCCTGCCGCTGTGGCGGCGGCAACCGGGGGAACCGAAGGCGCGGCGGCGGTCGAGCCGGGCACGCCCGATTACACTTCACAGGAAAGGGCGGCGGAGTTGGCGGAGTCCAACCCCAAGCAACTGGGCGAGGTGACGGTGACGGCCCAGCGGCGCAAAGAGTCGGCGCAGCGGGTTCCCACCTCCATCACCGTGCTCGGCGGGCGTAGGCTCATCGACCAGAACATTGGCCGGTCGGCCAGCGAAGTCCTCAACTATGTGCCCAACGCCTCGGCCGGCACCCAGTTCCACGGCCGGCCGCGCTGGTGGATTCGCGGCGTGGGCACGGGCCAGCAGCAATTGGACCTGACTAACCCGGTGGGCTTCTACCAAGACCAGGTCTACATGAGCAACTCCACCTCCACAGGGTTTCCGCTGTTCGACCTGGAGCGGGTGGAGGTGCTGCGCGGGCCACAGGGCACCTTGTGGGGCAAGAACACCACCGGCGGTGCCATCGACGTGGTGTCGCGCAAGCCCAGCCTGTCGCAAACGCAGGAAGGCTACCTGAAGCTGATCTATGGCACCTACAACAATTACATCGCCGAAGGGGCCTATGGCGCCCGCCTCAACGACTATATCGCCGTGCGCGGGGCTTTCCATTACGACCACCAAGACGGGCGCTTCGACACTTGGGATCCCGTCTCCAACAATTTGACCGGCCAAAGGCAAGGCGGATTCGATGATGCGATGTTCCGGGTGTCCGTCCTCGGCAAGATCACGCCTGACCTGGAAGCGCTGTTCAATGTCCATTATCGCAATTACTACACCCAAGGCGGCGTGGGCACCTTGAACCTGACTGCGGCGGCGGCGAACCCGAAGGGCGTGTTGTACAAAGACCCCCTCACTGGCTACACCAACACCCCCAACCCAGATATCAACGTCATCAGCTCGGCAAGGCGCACGGTCATCACCGACGATAAGGTCAACCAGAAAGGCGCGTTGCTGAACCTGACGCAGAAATTTGGAGGCTACAGCCTGGTCGGCATCACCGGTTACGAAGATTGGAGCTCTACCAACACCGGCAGCGCCCCGAGTCCGCAAAGTTCGTGGCAGGTTTCCCAGGAAGTCCGCCTGCTCTCGCCGCGCGAGGACCGCTGGAACTGGATCACCGGCCTGCATTATTTCTACGAGAACATCGACTCGACGACCTACTCTTCGACCTTGCCTTGCGGGGTCGGCTTCACCACCAACCAACTTCGGAATGGCGCGTTGCCCAACGGCGGGGGCTGCCTCTCCAGCCTGGGGACTCAGGGCTATTCCCGCAACCAGTTCAACCACGAAAACGAAAGTGTCGCGGTCTTTGCCAGCACCACCTTTAATTTCACGGAAAAGTTCCTGACCACGGTCGGTGTGCGCTACACCCACGAAACCAAGGACGTGGATCAGAACCGGGTGCAAGCAAGGGCGCCGGCGAACGGCACGCTGAACTACAACAACCGGGCCGGCACAGGCAATAACTTGGGCAATGGCGCGCTCACCACCAACCCGCTGTTTTACGATGCCAACAACTGGTGGAGCACGGTCAATCCCGGTTACCTTCCCGCCCAAGTCACCCTGTCACCGGCCACGGTGGATAAGAATGGCACGGCCACTAATTTCAGAGGCAGCAAGAGCGTGGCCTGGGATTTGGTGACCTATGACCTGACACCGCAATTCAAGATCAACAACACCGACATGGTGTACTTCAAGCATGCCCGGGGTGCCAAGTCCGGCGGCTTCAACACCGGGGCGTCGCAGTTGCGGGTGCTGGACACCATCATCCAGCCTGAGATCCTCTATTCCTATGAGGTGGGCGCGAAAACCGGTTGGTTTGACGGGCGCTTGAAAGCCAATGCCGCGTTGTTCTATTACGACTACGAGGGCGACCAGTTGAACATCACGGCTGTTCCCAACACCGGTAGCGGAGTCGCCAACAGCACGACCGGTTACATCTACAACATCGGCCAAGCCCATTCCCAAGGCGCGGAGTTTGAAATCGAGGCGCTGCCCCTTCCCGATTTGCATATCATCGGCAACATCGGCTTGTTGGACACGCGCTTCGACGATGTCGGCAACATCAACCAAAAAGGGGTTCCGTACCAGAACCAAATCCTAGTCGGCAACGAGATGGTGCGCGCCCCCCATTTCACCAGCTTCCTGCAGGCGGACTATCGCGTTCCCTACGAATTTCCGCTCAACACCCATTTGGTGGCCAGCGGCGACTGGCGCTTCACCTCGCCGCAATACTATTACGTCAACTTCCAGGACCGAAGCACGCCGGTCAACCACGGCGTTTCGCAAGGCGATTTTTCCTTGGTCAACTTCCGCCTGACCTTGGCAAGCAATGACGAGAAATACAGCCTCACCGGCTACATCAACAATGCCTTGGACACGGCTTACCTGAACCATAGCGGCACCCCGTCGCCCAGCAATTTGAACGGGGGAACCCAAACCTGGGGCCAGCCGCGCACCTTCGGCTTGCAGTTGAATGCCCGCCTTTTCTGAGCCGGTTTCTTTGAGTCCGCAAATTTGATTTTCCCAACCCAACGCCAAACACCAAAAGGGGGTAACTATGGCAATCGAATTCATTTGGCAACTGCCCACCGGCGGAGATGGCCGCCACGGCGATGCCACCCAGACCCGCCGGGGCGAGCGTTCTGGTTTGACCCGCCCGCCTTTCACCGAGGGGGTCAGCGACCCTCGGGGGGAGCGCTTCAACTTCCTCGACCACCTGCACCAGATTGCCCGGGCGGCGGATTTGGCCGGGTTCGACGGCATCCAGATCCAGCACGATCCGCAAGGGGATGAATCGTGGATCGTGGCTGGATATCTCGCCCGCGGTTCCCGCCGCCTGAAACTGCTCACCGAGTTCGAGGCATCGCGGGGTTCGGCGGTTTACGCGGCCAAGAACGCCGCCAGTTTCCAGCGTTTCACGCAAGGCCGCTTCGCCTGGCAGATCAGCCCAGGGGGGGATGCCGCCTTGCGCCGCCAACAGGGCGATCACGCCCCCGACAGCGACATCCTCCCGCGCATCGGCGAGTTCGTCGAAGTGGCGAAGGGGGTGCTGACCCAGTCGCCTTACCGCTTCAAAGGCCGGTTCTTCGAGGTGTTGGACGGCGGCTTCAACGGGCCTTTGTCCAACAACCCCGTCCCGCCGGTCTACCTGTCCGGCGGCAGCCCCGAGGCTTATGCCTTGTCGGCGCAATGGGCGGACGTGCATGTGTTGGACGCGGCCCCGGTGGACGAGCTAAAGGAAACCATCGCCAAGCTGGAGGCGCTCGCCGCCGGCCAGGGCCGCAGCCTCGCCTTTGGCTTGCGCATTGATGTGTTGGCGCGGGAGACCGAGTCTGAGGCGGTGCGTGACGCCCAGCGCTTTCTGGCGCAATCGGGCCGGGCCGTGGGTTCCAGCGACCCGGTGGTCGCGCCCGGCCTGTGGGCCGGTTTCGCCACCGAACGCACGGGGGCTGCCGCGTCCTTGGTGGGAAGCTACGGGACGGTGGCGGAACGGTTGGTGAAATATGCGGAGGCGGGCGTGTCCAGTTTCATCCTTGCGGCCATCCCGCATCTTGAGGAAGCCTACCGCATCGGCGAGCAGGTGTTGCCGGTCGTCCGTTCGCGCATCGCCACCCGTTTGTCCAAAGCCGCTTGAACCCCCTCCCCCTTCAGACGGAGGGGCAAGAACCGAATGTAAGACGCTTGCAGCGTTAGTTGCCACTCGCAGGAGTAAAACCCATGACCATCGACATTTTCTGGCGCATCCCCACCCACGGCGAACCCAGTTCCCACCGCAGCCGCAAGCCTTGGCGCGGCGACTGGTTCCCTGGCAACGACAACCTGACCAAGCCGGGCCTAGGCGGCGGCGAGGACGGCTCGACCTATATCGACTATCTGGCCGAGATTGCCCGCGCGGCGGAAATCTCCGGCTTCCAGGGCGGGTTGATCCCGTCCTTCCCCAGCACCGACGAGCCTTGGGTGATTTCCTCCTTCCTGGCGCGGGAGACCAAGACCTTCCGCTTCATGATCCCGTTCCAGCCGGGCTTTTTGAATCCCGTCGTCGCCGCCCGCCAGACCGCCAGCCTGCAACGGGCCACCGGCGGACGGGCTTTATACAACATCATCACCGGTGGCGGCGGGCCGCAGCAATTATGGTGGGGCGATTCCGTCCCCCATGACGACCGCTACACCCGCACGACCGAATTCCTCGACGTGGTGCGCGGGGTGTGGCGCGGCGGGCCGTTCTCCTACCAAGGCAAGTTCTACCAGGTGGAAGACGCAGGGCTGCCCGATCCCTTGTCCGAGGAAGACTTCCCGGAGATTTATTTCTCAGGCTCGTCGGATGCGGCCCTGGCCTCGGCCTCCAAACACGCCGATTACTACCTGTCCTGGCTGGAACCCTTCGACGCGCTGCGCGACAAGTTCAACCGGGTGAAGGAACGCACCGACGCGCTGGGCCGCAAGATCAAGACCGCCGTGCGGGTGGACATCCTGGCCCGCCCCACCGAGGAAGAGGCTTGGGAGGAAATCCGCAGGGGCTTTGCCAATGTCGACCCCGCCGCCTTGGCCCGTTTCCAAGGCGCGGGCGAGCGCACCGAGTCCGTCGGCGCGCAACGCCAGCGGGGCTTCAGGCCGACGACCATCAATAGCTACACAGACCTCATCACCGAGCCGAACATCTGGTCGGGCTTCAGCCTGCTGCGCGGCGGCCAGACCCAAGGCATCGTCGGCAGCTACGAGCAGGTGGCCGAGCGGCTGGATGATCTGGTGCGGCTCGGTGCCGATGCCTTCATCCTGGCTAGCACGCCCCATCTGGAGGAAGCCTACCGCGTCGGCGAAGAGGTGCTGCCCTTGGTGCGCGGACGGCCTTCGGGTTCGGCCACATTGCGGGCCGTCGGTTGATTTTCTGGTTCCCATGCGCCACGTGGGAACCCCGTCGGCCCGCGCTGCAGGCCATGTCGGCGCGACGCGCCGAAACCGCATTCCCACGCGGCGCGTGGGAATGAGTAATTCGATTTTTCGCGGGCATGGCCCGCTCCTACTAAGGCAATCATCATGTCAGTCCCCGTCACCAACCTCCCCGTTTTATCCCCCGAAACCCGGGCCTTCGTGGACCAGACCGTCGAGGAGGCCAAGCTGGCCTTCCGGGTCTTCCGCGAGACCGGCACCACCACCGCCCAAGGAACCGTAGGCTTCGTCCAGCGGGTGCCGGGCGAGGAAAAACTCATTACCGTCAACTACCCGGGCCCCTTCAACCCCGACAAGGAAATCACCGCCACCGTGGTGGGTTTTGACGGCACCGTCTATCTGGGCAAGAACGGCGCGGGGGCGGGCCGTTACTTGAAGCTGTTCCAGCAATATGCCGATGTCACCACCATCTCCCATGTCCACAGCCCGCACCTGGGCGCTTGGGCGCAGACCCACCGCAGCCTGCCCATCCGCTATGTGCCGGTGATCCGCTTCAAGCTGTTCAAAGAGCTTCCCGTCTACATCGACCGCCGCCAGCAAGAGGTGGATTTCATCCTCGACCGCATCCAGGAAAACCCGCACACCCAGGCCATCCTGGAAGCCAACGGCGGTTCCACGGTGTGGGGCAAGAAGGGCCTGCGCGAGCTGGCTGAATATATTTTGATTTTGGAAGAAGGAGCGAGATTGCAGATACTCGCCGAATCCATCGGCGGTTCGCGGGATTTGGGTCCGGGGGTTTGGAAGCAGCAGTGGAAGATGGGCGGCTTGTACGAACAAGGACTGGAATTGGGCTTGATTCCGCCGACGGATAGGTAATTTAGAAAAGACTGACGCGGTTTTAAAAACCGCGTCGATAATGTAACCCGGACGTAGCGCAACGAAGTCCGGGGATTGTAGCTATTAACTTCCCGCATTCCGCTGCGCTTCATGCGGGCTATGTCACTCAAGCCAGCGGATTACATCAATGAAGGAATTTCCTGTTGCTGACAGAGCAAGAGAAAATCAATATCCGTGAAGCCAAGATAACCGACGTTGATGCGATAACGATTTTGCTCGGCGAACTTGGCTATCCACCGACAGATTCCAAGTTCGCTTCAAATAATATATCCAGATTATCTGGCCCACTGGATCGAATATTTGTGGCCGAAGTGGATGGATCGGTTATCGGCTTAATCAGCATTCATCTGCTGCCAATGCTACACGCACCTGGGTTTCTTGGGAAAGTCACAGGTTTGGTAGTAGCCCCTTCCAGCCGAGGTAAAGGGGTTGGTAAATCCTTGTTGAAAGCCGCAGAATCTTTTGCCTTTGCAAACGCAGCTTGGCGTATTGAAATTATTAGTGGAAATCATCGCCCAGAAGCTCACTGCTTTTATCAACATATGGGCTATCGTCCGACAAATCAAACGAGATTTTTGCTTGAAGTCTAGCCTGAATACCCGGATTATCCAAAATTGAACTCTCTAGAACCCATTCAAGTTCGCCGCTATGGTTTCCAAGGAACGAATGTTGTTGTACTCCATGGTGGGCCAGGCGCGCCCGGCTCAATCGCCGGCCTTGCCCGATTGCTCGCACCCCATTTCAACGTCCTTGAACCGCTACAGCGCCGTTCCGGGTTTGCTCCTCTGACTGTCGCCCAACATGTTGATGACTTGGCCGTGGTAGCGCCCGAACGATCCGCCATAGTTGGCTGGTCATGGGGGGCGATGCTCGGCTTGTCCTTCGCCGCACGACATCCTGAACGGGTTTCCCGACTCGTCTTGGTGGGTTGTGGCACTTATGATGAGAACTCGCGGGCGCAATTCAAACAAGCTTTGGAAAACCTATTGAACCAAGCTGGGAACGAATCAATCAGGGACTTAATAAGGCAAAAGCAATCAGAACAAGATGAGAAGGCAAGGGATGCCACCTTGGGGAAACTGGGAGCGGCCTATGCCCGGCTGGAATCCTACGAGTTGCTGGAAGATTCCCTAGGTCAAGCCGACAAACTGCCTGTCGATGCCGTCGGCAACAGGGAAACCTGGGACGATGTACTTAGGCTTCAGCGGCAAGGAATCGAACCGCAAGCCTTCGCAACTATCCGTGTCCCCGTGCTGATGCTGCATGGTGATGTCGATCCACATCCTGGAAGCGCCACACGCGACCTCCTTCAGCAGTTCGTGCCTCAACTCGAATATGTCGAGTTCGAGAAATGCGGGCATGAGCCATGGCGGGAAGCCCATGCGCGTGATCGCTTTTTGAAAAAGCTTCAGACATGGCTCAAGCAAGTATGAATGCGCCTCCCTCCCAAGCTTCAGCCGTAAACCCCGACCTGGACTTGGGCAAGCTCAACATCAAGGCCATGCCCCGCGTGTTGGGGCGGCTGACCCGCCTGAGCTTCCGCTATCCCTGGCAATGGCTGTTCGCGCTGGCCTGTGCCTTAGGCTCGGCCATTTTCAATTTAATCACTCCCCGTTTATTAGGAAGGGCGGTGGACCAGGCCCATCATCTGTTGATCGACGGCCACACCCACCCGGAAGAGACCCGTTCGGCCTTCTTGCAACTGACACCGGAACTGTTCGGACTAGCCACCCGGCAGGCTTACGAACTCGTCATCGACGGCCATGCCCATGTCGCCAGCCCCCGCGCCGCCTTGCTCGCCACGGCCTTGATGATTGTCGCCGCCTGCGCCCTGCGCGGGACTTTGACGGGCTTGCAAGGCTATTTCGGCGAGGTGGTGGCCCAGCGCGTGGGCTACGATTTGCGGCTGGCTTTCTTTGAGAAGCTCCAGCGCCTGAGCTTCGGCTTCCATGATGCGAACCATTCCGGCGACTTGATCGCCCGTGGCATGCTGGACTTGGAAGGCGTCCGCGCCTTCCTCGAATCCGGCGTGTTGCGGGCCTTGGTCTTGCTGCTGTTGGTGGGGGTCGGGGCGTGGCGGCTGTTGGGCATGGATCTGCGATTGGGCTTGATCGCGCTAAGCTTCGTGCCCTTCGTGGCGTGGCGGGCCACCCGCATGGGCTTGCTGCTGCGCTTGAGCTGGCAGCGCCTGCAACAACTGATGTCCGACCTGACCTTGGCGATGGAAGAGAATCTGCAAGGGGTGCGCGTCGTCCGCGCCTTCGCCAGCAAGGCGCTGGAATTGGCGAAATTCGACCAGACCGCGCAGGCCGCCCTGCTGCTGGCCAACCGCCGCATCACCCTCCGCATGGGTTCCATGAGCCAGATGGCCTTTGCCTACTACACCGCCATGGGGCTGGTGCTGTGGGTGGGCGGCCAGCGGGTCAGCGATGGGTTGATGAGCGTGGGCGGGTTGACCGAGTTTTTGACCTTCATGACGATCTTGCAACAGCCCATCCGCCAAGTGGGGATGATCGTCAATTCCAGTTCGCGGGCGGCATCGGCGGGCAGCCGCTTGTTCGAGGTGCTGGATGCGGAAGCGGATATCCAGGACGCGCCCGGCGCCCAGGCGTTGGCGCTGGCCCAAGGCGTGTTGCGCTTCGAAAACGTGGACTTTGCCTACCGGCTTGGCCGGGGCGGACGGAAGATCCTCTCGGACATCAGTTTTGAAGTCGGGCCGGGCAAGACGCTGGGCATCGTCGGCCCGCCCGGCAGCGGCAAATCGACCCTGGCCCATTTGATCCCGCGTTTTTACGATGTGAGCTTTGGCCGGATCACGCTGGATGGGCAGGACATCCGCGATGTGACGCTGGATTCCTTGCGCCGGGCCGTCGGGCTGGTGCAGCAGGAGGTCTTTCTGTTCGACGTGTCGGCGCATGACAATGTGGCCTATGCCGAGCCTTGGGCCGAAGAACAGCGCGTGGTGGAAGCCGCTTCCATCGCCCAAATCCACGAGCATGTGGCCGGGTTGCCCGATGGCTACGGCACCCGCGTCGGCGAGCGCGGCGTGGCCCTGTCCGGCGGGCAACGCCAGCGCATGTCCATCGCCCGGGGCTTGCTGGCGGGCCGGGCCATCCTGGTGTTGGACGACTCCACCGCCGCCATCGACGCGGCCACGGAGCAACGGGTGCGGTCTTCGCTGCGCAACGCGGTCAGCGGCCGGGGCACGATCATCATCGCCCACCGGCTTAGCTCGTTGCTCCATGCCGATGAGATCCTGGTCTTGGATCAAGGCCGTATCGTCCAGCGCGGAACCCATGCCGAACTGCTGCGGGCCGGGGGAACCTATGCCGAGTTGTGGGCCTTGCAAAACCGCGCCGACGCCCCGCCGCCCCGGCGGAAGAAAAGCCCTGTCCTGGAGGTGGCCTGATGAGCGTCGCTTTACGTGTGGGAGCGCTTTCCAAGCGCGACTTGCGGCGGCATCGGTCGCGGTTGGAAACCGCTCCCACAGATTTGACATCGTTCCCACGCTCCGCGTGGGAATGCCGCCCCGGACGCTCTGCGTCCCGAATCGCGACACAGAGCGTCACTGCCGTTAAGTTCACAGACGTAGCCCGCATGGAGCTTGCGCAATGCGGGGGATCGTGGCTCCGGCCATCCCGGACTCCGCAAGCTCCGTCCGGGCTACAGCGTAGCCTTTTTCATGCCGCTTTGGAGGCTGGCCGATGAGCGCGATGCGAGGTGATGGAGGCCACGGCGCTGGCTTCGGGGGCGGCCGGCACCACGACTTCGGCGATGAAGCCCTGACGCGCTTTGACTCGGGTGTGGTACGCCGTTTGTTCGGCTATGTCCGGCCCTACCGCCGCCGTCTAGCCTATGCGCTGCTGGCCGTGGCCTGCGCCACCGCCGTCCAAGTCGGCATCCCGCTGACCGTGCGCTATGCCGTGGACAGCGCGGTCGGCCACTCCGACTTTCCCTTGCATGCCGTGCTGGCAGGTTTCGGCCTGCTGATTGTGCTGAATGCGGGGCTGGGCTATCTGCAAGAATCCCTGTCCGCCAAGCTGGCGCAACGGGTCATCTTCGACCTGCGCCGGGCCATGTTCGCCCACTTGCAAGACGTGTCCCTGTCCTTCCTCGACCAAACCCAGGTGGGCCGGCTGATGGCCCGTTTGCAAAGCGATGTGAACGCCTTGCAGGAGTTCATGGAAAACTCCGTGTCGGCCATCGGCGATTTCTTCCTGCTGCTGGGCATCATCGGTGTGTTGCTGTGGATGGATCTGCCGTTGGGCCTTCTGACCCTGACCGTGCTGCCGGTCTTGGTGCTGGTCCGCGCCGCCTGGATTCCCTGGGCGCGGCCCCGCTTCCAGCGGGCGCGGGCGGCTTCTTCCAGCGCCAACGCCGCCTTGGCCGAGAACATCAACGGCATCCGCACGGTGCAGGAAAACCGGCGCGAGGCGGTCAATTTCGAGCGCTACCGGATCAAGGCACGGGAAAATCTGGACGCGCAGATCGGCTCGTCCCGCGCCTCCCAGGTCATGGTGCCGGCGGTGGACATTCTGACCGGTATAGCCATGGGCATCGTCGTCATCGTCGGTGGCGACAAGGTGCTGTCGGGCGAGCTGGGCGTGGGGGTCATGGTGGCTTACATCTTCTATGTGCAGCGTTTTTTCGACCCCATCCGCACCCTGTCCATGCAATACACGACGATGCAAAGCGCCATGGCCGCCGGGCATCGGATCTTCGAGGTGCTGGACGTGCCGGTGGAGATACAGGACAAGCCCGGCGCCATCACGCTGAAAGACCAGCCGCCGTCCGTGGAATTTCGCCATGTCAGCTTCGGCTACCGCCCCGGCCAGCCGGTGCTGCATGATGTCTCGCTGTGGGTGGCGCCTTACCAGACCGTGGCCCTGGTCGGGCCGACAGGTTCCGGCAAGACCAGTATCACCGCCCTCACCCACCGCTTTTACGATGTGTGGGATGGGGCGGTGTTGGTGGGCGGCGTGGACGTGCGCGACGCAAGCCTGGATTCCTTAGGATCCACCATCAGCATGGTGCTGCAAGAGCCCTTCCTGTTCAGCGGGACGATCTTGGAAAACATCCGCTACGGCGTGCCGGGGGCCAGCCGGGACGATGTGGTCGCCGCCGCCCAAGCCGTCAGCGCCCATGCTTTCATCGAGTGCCTGCCCGAGGGCTACGACACCTTGCTGGGCCAGCGGGGCCGCAACCTGTCCATCGGCCAGCGGCAATTGCTCAGCTTCGCCCGCGCCTTGCTGGCCGACCCGAAAATCCTGATCCTGGACGAGGCCACCGCCAACATCGACAGCTTCACCGAACGCGACATCCAGCAAGCCTTGAAGAGGCTGCTGAAGGGCCGCACCAGCCTGGTCATCGCCCACCGGCTGGCGACGATACGCGACGCGGATTTGATCGTGGTGCTCGACCAAGGACGCATCGTCGAGCAAGGCAGCCATGCGGAATTGCTGGCGAAGGGAGGGCTGTATGCCAAGCTCCATGCCAGCAGCCATGGGTCGTTTGATGATTTGTAGGCGGCGTGTGAGCGGTTTCCAACCGCGACAGATACCGGATAGAGGCAGTCGCGCTTGGAAAGCGCTCCCACTAGCAACGAAATCCCGCATTCCGCTGCGCTTCATGTGGGCTACATTTCCTCAACACCCCTCCAAACCCGGATAAACCCTCCCCCACACCTCCTTGCACCACCACCGGAACCGATCCAGATAGAGATAAACCACCGGCGTGGTGTACAGGGTCAATAGCTGGCTGAACAACAAGCCGCCGACGATGGAAATGCCCAAGGGCCGGCGCAGTTCCGCACCGTCGGCCCCTCCCATCGCCAGCGGCAAGGCCCCGAACATCGCGGCCAGCGTGGTCATCAGGATGGGGCGGAAGCGCGACAGGCAGGCTTGGTAAATCGCTTCCTCCGGGCTTTTATGCCCCAGCCGTTCGGCTTCGACGGCGTGGTCGATCATCATGATGGCGTTTTTCTTGACGATGCCGATGAGCAGGATCACGCCGATCAAGGCGATCAGGCTGAATTCGGTGTCGCAGGCCATCAGCGCCAGCAACGCGCCCACCCCCGCCGAGGGCAGCGTGGACAGGATCGTGACGGGGTGGATGAAGCTCTCGTACAACATCCCCAGCACGATGTACACCGTCAGCAGCGCGGCCAGGATCAGCCACGGCTGGCTGTCCAAGGAAGCTTTGAAGGCTTGCGCCGTGCCCGAGAACGCCCCGCGCACCGAGGTTTCGGCATTGAGGTCGGCAAAGGCCACTTCGACGGCGGCGGTGGCCTGCCCCAAAGAAACGCCGGGGGCGAGGTTGAAGGAAATCGTCGAAGAGGCGAACTGCCCCTGATGGTTGATCGCCAGCGGCGCGTTGGCCATCTCGTAATGGCTGATGGCCGAAAGTGGGATCTTGGTGTTTTCGTCGGTGCTGATGTAGATGTTCTCCAGCGCCTGTGGGTTTTTGGCGAACTGCGGGGCGACATTCAACACCACATAATATTGGTTCAGCGGCTCGTACAGCGTGGAAACCAAGCGCTGGCCGAAGGCGTTGTTCAGCGTGGAGTCGATCAGCCGTGCCGAGATGCCCAGCTTGGAAGCCGTGGCCCGATCCACCACCAAATTGGTTTGCAGGCCCTTGTCTTGGAGGTCGGCTGTCACGTCCGCCAATTCGGGCAGCTTGGCCATCGCGTCGCGCAGGCGCGGGGTCAGGCTGCGCAATTCTGTCAGGTCGCTGGCGAGCAGGCTGTATTGGAACTGCGCGGAACCGGGCCGGGCGCCGATGTTGATGTCTTGCTGGGGGTTCACGAACAAGCCGGCCCCCGGCACTTTCGCCAGCTTGGGCCGCAGCCGTGCGACGATGTCCGCCGCCGAAGTGGCGCGTTCGGGCCGGGTCTTGAGCAGGGCAAAGAAGGAACCGGTGTTGTTCTGCCCGCCGCCAAAGCCGCCGGTGTATTCGTAGAACGTGGCGATGTCCGGGTCTTCGCGGACGATCTTCATCAACTGGGTGATTTTCTGCCGCATGGCCTGAAAGGAAATGCTTTGGTCGGCCTGGAAATTTCCCTGCAAACGCCCGGTGTCCTGCTGCGGGAAAAAACCTTTGGGTATCGTCGAAAACAAATGGATGTTCAGGACGACGGTCGCCAGCAATAGCAGCAACATCAGCCAACCATGGCGTAGCGCCCATGCCAAAGAGCGGCCATAGCCCCGCGTCAACGCCGCCATGCCCCGCTCCAGGCCGTCCAGAAACCAGCCCTGGGTTTGCTCCGATTCCCGCCGCAGCAGATGGGCGCACAACATGGGCGTGGTGGTCAGGGAAACCACGAGGGAAATGCCCACCGCGACGGACAAGGTCAGGGCGAACTCGCGGAACAGCCGCCCCACGATGCCGCCCATCAACAGGATGGGGATGAACACCGCCACCAAGGACAGGCTCATGGACAGGACCGTGAAGCCCACGTCCTTGGCCCCGCGCAACGCCGCTTGGCGCGGGCCCATGCCCCTTTCGATATGCTGGCTGACGTTCTCCACCACGACGATGGCATCGTCCACCACAAAGCCCGTGGCGATAATCAGGGCCATCAAGGACAGATTGTTGAGGCTGTAACCCAACAGACGCATCACGATCAAAGTGCCGAGCAAGGAAACCGGAATCGCCACGCTGGGGATCAAGGTCGCCCGCACACTGCGCAAAAACAGGAACACCACCAGGATCACCAAACTGATGGAAATCAACAGGGTATGCTCCACTTCCCGCAACGAGGCTCTAATGGTGGTGGTGCGGTCCATGACGACTTCCAGATCAATGCCCGCCGGGATGCTGGCTTGCAGGGCCGGCAGCATGGCCTTGATGGTGTCCACCGCCTCCACGGTGTTGGCCCCCGGCTGGTTCACCACGGCGATGGACACGGCGGGCTTGCCGCCGGAGGAACCGGCATTGCGCAACTCCTGCACCGAATCGCTGACCTCGGCCACGTCCCGCAGCCGGACTGGCGCGCCCTTGCGCCAGGCGACGATCAAATCGCGGTATTCGGCGGCTTTCTTGGCCTGGTCGTTGGCGTGGATCTGCCAATGCCGCCCGCCCTCTTCGACCGCTCCCTTGGGCAGGTTGGCATTGGCTTGGGCCAGGGTTTGCCGCACCGCCTCGAAGCCGATGCCGAGACGGTTCAACGCCATCGGGTTCACTTCCACCCGCACCGCCGGCAGGGAACTGCCGTTCACATTCACCTGCCCCACGCCTTTGACCTGGGCGATCTTCTGGCCCAGCAGCGTGAACGCCACATCGTAAAGCTGTTCCTGGGTGTGGGTGTCCGATGTCAGGGCGATGGCGATGATGGGGGAGGTGGCGGCGTTGGCTTTGCGGTACGTGGGATTGGCCGGCAGGTTGGAAGGCAGCAGGCTGCGGGCGGCGTTGATGGCCGATTGCACATCCCGCGCCGCGCCGTTGATGTCCCGGTCCAGGTCGAATTGCAGGCTGATGCGGGTCGATCCCGGGGTGCTGGTGGAGGTCATTTCGCTGACCCCGGCGATCTGGCCCAAGGCTCGCTCCAGCGGTGTCGCCACGGTCGCGGCCATGGTTTCTGGATCGACTCCCGGCAAGCTAGCGTTGACGCTGATGGCGGGGAAATCGACCATCGGCAGTGCGGCGATGGGCAATAGCCGGTAGGCCACGATGCCGCCCAAGGCCAGCGCCAAGGTCAGCAAGGTCGTGGCGACAGGACGGCGGATGAAGACGGCGGAGGGGTTCATGGCGACACCTCTTCCAAGCCAATATGATGCCGCTGCCGCCAGCGGGCGGAACGGCGGGCCACCCGGTCAAACGCCAGATAAATCACCGGCGTCGTGAACAGGGTCAGCACTTGGCTGAACAACAAGCCACCCACCATGGCGATGCCCAATGGCTGGCGCAATTCCGCTCCTGAACCTTCGCTTAACATCAACGGCAAGGCGCTGAACAGCGCGGCCAAGGTGGTCATCAAGATCGGCCTGAACCGCAGCAAGCAGGCTTGGTAAATGGCCTCGCGGGGCGGTTTGCCCTGCTCGCGCTGCGCCTCCAACGCGAAATCCACAATCATGATGGCGTTCTTCTGCACGATGCCGATCAGCAAAATAATCCCGATGATGGCGATGACGCTTAAGTCCGTCCCGCTCAGGTTCAAGGCCAGCAAGGCCCCCACGCCCGCCGAAGGCAAGGTGGACAGGATCGTCAGCGGGATGATGTAACTCTCGTACAAGACCCCCAGCACGATGTACATCGTGACCAGCGCCGCCAACACCAGCCAGAGTTCGTTTTCCAGCGCGGCGCGGAAGGCCAAAGCCGAGCCTTGGAAGCGGGTCTGCACGCTCAAGGGAAGGCCAAGGGCCTGCTTTTCCGCCTCGATGGACTCCACCGCCTCCCCCAAGGAATGGCCCTCGGCCAGATTGAACGACAGCGTCACCGCCGGGAATTGCTTCTCCCGGTTCACCACGAGGGGAGCCGGTCTTTCGCTGATGCGGGCGATGCTGCCCAAGGGAACCTGCTTGCCCCCCGGCGCGGTGATATGCACGGTTTCCAGCGCCTTCAAGCCTTGCTGGAACGCCGGCTGCGTTTCCAGCACCACCCGGTATTGGTTGGACTGAGTGTAAATGGTGGAGATAAAACGCTGGCCGAAGGCGCTGTACAGGGCGTCGTCCACCGCCGCCATGCTGATGCCTAGCCGCCCGGCGGTGTCGCGGTCCACGTCCACATAGGCTTGCAGCCCGCCGTTTTGCTGGTTGCTGTTCACATCGGCCAAGGCCGGCAAGCCGCGCAGCCGTTCCAGCAACACCGGCACCCAGCGATCCAACAAGGCGGCATCGGCGGATTCCACCAAGAACTGGTATTGGGTGCGGCTGACCCGGTCTTCCACGGTGAGGTCTTGCACCGGCTGCAAATACACCTCGATGCCCGGCACCGCCCGCAAGGCTTGCTGCAAGCGGCGGATGACGGCACCGGCTTCGTGGCGCTGTCCGTGGGGTTTCAGGTTGATCTGCAAACGCCCGCTGTTGAGCGTGGTGTTGATGCCGTCCACGCCGATGAAGGACGACAGGCTCGCCACCGCCGGGTCGCGCAGGATTTCCTCCGCCGCTTGGCGTTGCAAATCCACCATGGCCGGGAAAGAGACCGACTGCGGGGCTTCCGTGATCCCCAACAAAACCCCCGTGTCCTGGATAGGGAAAAATCCCTTAGGGCTCCACCACGCCAGCAACACCGTCAACAGGAAGGTCGCCAGCGTCACCAGCAGGGTCGGGACTTGATGGTTCAGCACCCCACTCAACAGCACCCCGTAGCCGCTGATGACGCGGGTGAAGAAGCCCTCGCTGACCCGGTAAAACCAGCCTTGCTGGGCCAGCGGGGTGTCTTTCAACAGCCGGGCGCACAGCATCGGCGTCAGGCTCAGGGACACCGCCGCCGAAATCAGGATGGCGACGGCCAGCGTGATGGCAAACTCGCGGAACAGCCGACCCACCACATCGCCCATGAACAGCAGCGGAATCAGCACGGCGATCAGCGAGAACGTCAACGAAATGATCGTGAAGCCGATCTGCTTGGAACCCTTCAACGCGGCTTCCAGCGGGGTTTCCCCTTCCTCGATGTGGCGGGCGATGTTCTCGATCATCACGATGGCATCATCCACCACAAAGCCCGTGGCGATGGTCAGCGCCATCAGGGTCAGGTTATTGATGCTGAAACCCGCCAGCCACATCACGCCGAAAGTGCCGACCAAGGACAGCGGCACGGCAAAGCTGGGAATCAAGGTGGCGGCGAATGTCCGCAGGAACAGGAAGATCACCATCACCACCAAGGCGATGGCGAGCACCAGTTCCAACTGCACATCCCGCACCGAGGCGCGGATCGTGTCCGTCCGGTCCGTCAGCACGGCGACATCCAATGCGGAGGGCAGCCCGGCCTTCAACGCCGGCAGCATGGTCTGGATGCGGTCCACCACGGCGATGACGTTCGCCCCCGGCTGGCGCTGGATGTTCACCAACAACGCCGGGCGCTGGTTGGCCCAAGCGGCCAAGCGGGCATCCTCCACGCCCTCAATCACCGTCGCCAGGTCTTGCAGCCGCAACGGCCCGCCGTCGTGGGTGGCGATAATCAACGACCGGTATTCCTCCGCCGACTTCAACTGGCTGTTGGCGTTGACGCTGGAGGACACCTGCGGACCCTCGAAGCTGCCCTTGGCCTGGTTGGAATTGGCGGCGGCCACGGCGGCGCGGATTTGGTCGAAGCCGATGCCATAGGATGCCATGGCGGCAGGGTTCACCTGGATGCGCACCGCCGGGCGCTGCCCGCCGCTGACCGTGACCAAGCCCACCCCGGAAACCTGGGCGATCTTCTGCGCCAGCCGGGTTTCCACCAAATCCTGTGCCACCGTCAGCGGCATGGAGTCCGAGCCAATCGCCAGCGTCAGCACCGGCGCGTCGGAGGGGTTGACCTTGCTGTAAACCGGCGGCGCGGGCAAGTCTTGCGGCAGCAGGTTGGAGGCGGCGTTGATGGCGGCCTGCACCGTCTGCTCGGCGATGTCCAGGCTCACATCCAAGGCGAATTGCAGCGTGATGACCGCCACCCCGCCGGAGCTGGTGGACGACATCTGCGTCAGCCCCGCCATCATGCCGAATTGCCGTTCCAAGGGTGCCGTGATGGCCGATGCCATGACCTCTGGGCTGGCGCCGGGATAGCCTGCGCGGACTTGGATGGTGGGGTAATCCACCTGCGGCAAGGCCGACTGGGGTAATAGACGGTAAGCCAGAAGGCCCGACAGCAGGATCGCCGCCATCAGCAGCGAAGTCGCCACCGGGCGCAGGATGAACGGGCGGGAGGGATTCACGGGATCTTCAAGTCGGATGGTTTTCCAGATTCATGGGCAAAGCCGGGTGGAAGCGCTTTCCAAGCGCGAGCGGACGGGAAGCTTGCCCCGATGCCCGGACAGCGGGGCGTCTGTCGGGGTCGCGGTTAGGAAACCGCTCCCACCGGGCAGGCCGCAGGATGCCTCAAGACCCGGCCTGGGCATGCCGTTCCGGCGCGGACTGCTGTATCGTCACCTCCACCTTCGCCCCCTCCCGCAATTTGTCGGCCCCGTTCACCACCACCACCTCGCCGGGCTTCAAGCCTGTTTCAACCGCCACATTCTCCCCGTCCACCGGCCCTAGCGTGACAGGGCGCACGGTCACGGTCTTGTCCTCTTTCACCGCGTAGACGAAGGTTCCGGCGCTGCCGCGCTGCACGGCGGCGCCGGGAATGAGGGTCACATTCTGGCGGGTGTCCAACAGCAGGCGGGCGTTGACGAACTGGTTTTGCAGCAAGGCATTGTCCAGGTTCTGGAACAGGGCCTTGAGTTTGATCGTGCCGCTGGCGGGGTCGATCTGGTTGTCGATGGTCAACAAGCTGCCTTTCGCCAGCAGGCTCTTATTACTGCGATCCCAAGCCTCCACCGGCAGGCCCGCACCCGCAGCCTCCGCCTCGCGCAGGCGCTTCAACACCTGCGGGGCGTTGTCCTCCGGCAGCGAAAACACCACCGTGACCGGCTGCACCTCGTTGATGACCGCCAGCCCGTCCGTGGCGCTGAGGTTATTGCCCGCGTCGATCAGGCGCAGGCCGATGCGGCCCGAGATCGGCGCGGTGATCTTGGTGAAGCTCAGTTGCAGCTTGGCGCTGTCCACTTGGCCCTGGTCGGCCAGGACCACCCCTTCATATTGCTGGACCAAGGATTCCTGGGCATCCACTTGCTGGGCGGAAACGGAACTTTTGGCAGCCAAGGCTTTGAACCGCTCCACATCGCGGCGGGCGTTGGCCAGCAGCGCTTGGTCGCGGGCCATCTGGCCTTGGACCTGGGTCAGTTGGACTTCAAAGGGACGCGGGTCGATCTCCGCCAGCAAATCCCCCGCGTGGACGAATTGGCCTTCCTTGAACAGCACACGGGTCAACTGGCCGCCGACCCGGCTGCGGACGGTCACGGTATTGCGCGAGACGACGCTGCCCAAGCCGGTCTGGATGATGCGGACATTGCCCGTGCCGACCGTCACCGCCGCCGCCGAAACCGGCCCGTTGCCGCCACCGCCGCGCCGCCCACCGCCCGCATTTCCAGCCCCGTCGGGCGGGCCGCCCTTGCCCTTGAAGCCTGCGCCCTCCTTGGCGGCGGCAACCGCCGCCCCTTCCCCGCCGCTGATGGGATGCCTGGTAGACCACACCGCCCAACCGCCACCGGCCCCTAGAAGCAGAAGAAGCAAAGGCACAGTACGGCGTAGGGAGGAATGGGAGGTTTGCATGGCTGAGGCTTACGAAGAAATTCTTAACAAGGGCTTCTAGCAAACTGTGAGCCATGGCGGGTGAAGCGGACGGATCCGTCATGCCTCGGACTTCGGGAGCGGCTCCAAGGAAGGAAACCATCGCCCACGCTGCGGCCCAGCCAACAAAACTGCCCGCCCGTTGCTGGCAGGGCAACACAGGGGCACTACGAAAAACCGGTTACATTCATGTGCTTTTGGATTTGTATTCGCGTCCAATTAGGGTTAAGTTTATAAAACGCAGCCTCTTTCCAGGACTGCGCGTCTGCGTCAAGCCTCGGCGAAGGCGTTTATGGGCGGCAAACTCGTTACCCTTAAAGCACGTCGGTTTGAAATTCGCCAATATTGTCAACTTCTTAGGAGATACAGTGATGAGCTTGTTCAATGACCTAGGCAATGCTTTCAGCAGGATAGGAACCGCCATCAAAAATGCGGTACACGACATTATCGAAGGGATAAAAAGGATTGTTAACGCTATCTTTGACCTAGTCCGGGATACCCCGGTGCTTGAAGCCGTGGAAGTGGCCACAATGGTCTGAAACCGCTCCGGCGGGGACATTCAACCAAACCCGCCCAAAAGGCGGGTTTTTTGCCCGGCTCAAGCCGCCAGCCCCCAGCCCTGGGTCTGAATCTCAAACAGCTTGGCATACAGCCCGCCGTCTTGGTTCGCCAGATCCTCGTGCCGTCCCCGCTCCACCACCCTGCCCTCTTTCAACACCAGGATCTGGTCGGCGTTCATGACGGTGCTGAGGCGGTGGGCGATGATGACCGAGCTGCGGCCCGAGACCAGTTGCTCCAGCCCTTGCTGCACCAGCACTTCGGACTCCGAGTCCAGGGCGCTGGTGGCTTCGTCCAAGATAATCAACTCGGGGTCTTTGAGGATGGCGCGGGCGATGGCGACGCGCTGCTTTTCGCCGCCGGACAGCTTGATGCCGCGCTCGCCGACCAGGGTTTCGTAGCCGTCGGCCATGCGCCGGATGAAGCGGTCGGCGTGGGCGGCCTCCGCCGCGGCCTGAATCTGCTCCGCCGTCGCGCCGGGGCGGGCGAAGGCAATGTTTTCGCCGATGCTGTCGTTGAACAAGGCCACGTCCTGCAACACCACGCCCATGCGGGCGCGGACGGAGCGCTGCTTGTAATCGCGCAGATCCCGGCCATTGATGAGGATGCGGCCTTCGGTCGGGTCGTAGAAGCGCATCAGCAGCTTGACGATGGTGGATTTTCCGCTGCCGCTGAGGCCCACCAAGGCCAGGGTTTCGCCGCCTTTCAGGAAAAATGACACGTCTTGGATGGCGCTGGCGTTGCGCTTGCCGGGGTAGCAGAAGCCGACATTCTCAAAGGCAATGGACTCCAGATGGGTGAGTTCGACGGCATCGGGCCGGTCGGCCAGTTCGGTGTCCACGTCCAGCAATTCCACCAGCCGCTCGGCGCTGGCCTCGATGTCGCCGGCCTGGTTGATCTGCCGGGCGATAGGCGCAATCGTGGTGATGAGGCTCTGGGTCAGGGTCAACACCAGCAGGATGTCCCCCGCCGTCATGTCCCCGGCCAGGGCGCTGCGGGCGGCGAGTCCCACGGCGGCGCAGACGCCCACCGCGTTGCCGATGTTCAGCATCAGGGTCGAGCGCCATTCGACTTTGTGCAGCATGTCGCGGGTGACTTTCCATTGCTCCTGGGTCTCGTCATAGCGCTGCTTCACCGCCGGCTCGCCGCCGAAGCTGCGCACCGTGGCGATATTGCCCACCATCTCCGCCAGCAGGCCGGCCATGCGCCCCGCCATGGCCTGCCAGCCGCGCCGGTACGGTTTGGCCCAGCCCACCGTGCGGTAGGAGATATAGAAATTGAAGGCCAACACCACGCTCATCACCAAGCCGATGACCGGGGCGCGATACAGCAACACACCGATGATGAAGAACATTTGCAGGATGTTCGCCAAGGTGCCTTCGGTGAGGGAGAACAGCCATTGGGTGATGGAGGGGATGGCCCCGAAGCGATCCATGATCTCGCCAGCCCGGGTCTTCTCGAAGTAGTCGATGGACATGCGGGTCATATTGTCGAACACCCGTTGGCGGAAGGTGCTGACCGTGTCCAGCCACAGGTCGTCGGCCTGCTTGTCCTGCAAAGCGCCGAAGAAGACCAGCGCGACGCGCAAGGCGAAGAACAGCAGCAGCAGTTTGAGGATGCTGTCCGCCGCGTCGGCATAGGGAATCCGCCCGAAAGCCAGGCCGGTGATGACATCGACGACCATCTTGTACAGATAAGGCGTGCCCGCGCCGATGGCCCCCAGCACGATGCTGGCGGCGAAAACGCCCACAATGCGGCCCTTGTATTCGGGGATGAATTGGATGACGCGCCAGATGTTCTTCAGAAACTCGGTCTTGCGGGGCCGCGTCCGCTGGAAAACCCGCCCGACCAGCTTAAGACCGATAGACGTGGCGAGGACCAAGCCCAACACTTGGGCGACCCATAGCCCGGTGATGCGGCCATATTTCACGCCGGCCAGCACCGCCACGGCGGAGTCGTAAGTCGTTTGCAGATGTCCCGCAATAAGGTTTAGCCTGCCGGGTTCGGGCAGCGCTTGCGGATTGAGCGAGGCGGCGAATCCTAGCAGGACACCCGCCGCTAGGATGCCAAGGATCGGCCAAGGCCGGGCCGGGAGGAAGCGGAAGGTTCGCCGGAGTGTGTTCATGAGATAGATATGGAAAAGCGCATGGGCAAAAAGCCCGCCCCTGTCGGGCGAGGTTCGCTATGGGAGCGGATTGCAGCCGGCGGCCGGTGGACTCAAGTCGCGCGTGGAAAGCGCTCCCACGAAAACGCCCGAGGCTCCATCCGGGCCGCAGAATCGAAACCGCTTAAGCGGCCTTGGATTGCACGGCATCGCGGCGCAGCAGCCACAGCGCTTGTTCGACGATGATGTCGATGCGGGCATTGATGTCCGGGTTGTTGAGCCGGTAGCCGCCACCCTCTTCCTTGGCGAAGTCCGTGTCCTTGACATACACCGTCGTCGGCACGGTATGGGCGCCGAAGAAACTCAGCAGCGGGCGGATGTGATGCTCCAAGACCAAACTATGGTGGTCGCTGCCGCCGGTCGCCGCGAGGACGGCTATTTTGCCGTGGAGGGCTTTGGGATCCAGCAAGTCAAAAAAATGCTTCAGCAATCCGGTGTAGGAGCCTTTGTAAACCGGCGTGCCGACGACGATCACATCGGCGGACACGAGCTTCCCATAGGCCGCGCCGATTTCGGCGGGCAATTGTTTCGGGTTGAGGGCGAGTCCTAGGCTTGGGGCGATGTCGCCCACGGTGACCACTTCCCGTTTGGCATACGCGCCGTCCGCGACCCGCCCGACGATCAAGTCCACCAAGGCGGTGGTCCTCGACGGGTTGGACAGGCTTCCCGAAATTCCGACAATACTCATGGATGTTTCCTCGTTCTCTTAAAATCAGTTTGGTTGAAAAAACTTAGATGTCTGTTGGAGCGGTTTCCAACCGCGACCGGATCGAAACCCGCATGTCGCGCTTGGAAGGCGCTCCCACAACAGGGCCAGGCTCACTGGGCGATGGTCAGCACCGACAGCTTGGTGACACCGGCCCGCTCGATGCCCGACATCACCTTGGCCACGATGCCGTAGTTCACGCCTTCGTCGGCATGGAGGTGCAAGGCCAGCTCGGGGTCGGAGGTCTTGCGGGTCTTCAACTCGGCCTCCAGCCCTTCCACGCTGGTTTCGAGCTTGTCGATGTACACCTTGCCTTGGGCGTCGATGCTCACGTCAACCGCCTTCTTTTCCTCCGGCGGGGCGGTCTCCGCCGTCTTGGGCAGGTTCACATGCACCGCGTTGGTCAACAGCGGCGCGGTGACGATGAACACGATCAACAGCACCAACATCACATCCACCAGCGGGGTGACGTTGATCTCGCTCAGCACCCCGTCGTCGTCGTTTTGGGTCTGGAAAGCCATCAGGCGTGCGCCCCCTTCGCGTGGGCCGGGTCACGGTGGAGTTCGGCGACCGGCCTTTTGACTTGTGGAGCGGCAATCCCTTCTTCCGCCGGCCTTCCAACGGGACGCTTGATGATGAACGAGGTCTTCAAGGCCAGATGGACAAAATCCGTGGCGAAGTCGTCGAGGAAGGCCCAGATGACCTTGTTGCGGCGCAGGAAAAAGTTGTAGGCGATCACGGCCGGCACGGCCACGGCGATGCCGATGGCGGTGGCGATGAGGGCTTCGCCGATGGGTCCGGCCACCACGTCGAGGCTGGCCGAGCCGCTTTTGCTGATGTCCTGCAACGCATGCATGATGCCCCACACCGTGCCGAACAGGCCGACGAACGGCGCGGTGCTGCCGATGGTGGCCAGCACCGCCAACCCGCTTTCCAGCGCCCCGCGTTCTTTCTGCATCTGCTGGCGCAGGCGGCGGTCGAGCAGTTCCTGGCGGTCGCCGGTATGCTCCAAGTCGTGGACCGTCGTCCCGACGTCGGCTTCGCGCAAGGTGCTGAACCCCGCAAGGGCCACCCGCGCCGCAGGCCCTGAGTAGCCTGACAATTCAGAAGCCGCCTGTAGGTCGGAAGCGCGCCAGAAGACTTTGTTGTAAACCCGGTTGAAATGCGACACCCGCAAATGCTGGATGCCCTTGACCAAGATCAATCCCCAGGTGGCGACGGAGAACGCGCCCAAGGTCCAAAGGGTGCCATCGACGATGGCGGCGGTGGAAAAGCTCGGCATGGTATGACCTCTCTTCACGATATTGAAAAACAATGGAAAGCCTTTTGAATCGGCTCTTTAACCTGGGTTATTGAAAACAATGGGAACCGACACCCAGCCGTCCGTCGGGGTGTCGCCGCGCATGGCCGGGGCGAAGTGCCAGGACGACTTGACCGTCCGCGCGGCGGCCTGGTCCAGCACATCGTGGCCGCTGGACTTCTGCACGGTCACCGCGTCCGCCCTGCCATTGGCGAGCACGTGCACCTTCAGCACCACCCGGCCCGACCAGCCCTCCTCCTCGGCGATGGAGGGGTACTCCGGCGCGGGGTTGTGGAGATAGCCCGCGCTCGCGCTGGGCGGAGTCAGCTTTTCCACGGGCGGCGCGGGCGGCGCCGGAGGCGCGGCCCGAACCGGCGCGGGCGGCGGGTCGTCCGCCACATGGGTGGGCTGCGGCGTGGGTTCCTCGCGCTCGGCCACCCGCTCGACAACCTGCTTAGGCGGCGGCTTGAGCTTGGGCTTTTGCGGCTTGAGCGCCACCACGTCTTTCTTCGGCGGGGGCGGCTCGGCCTTTTTCGGAGGCTCGACCTTTTTCGGCGGCGGAGGTGGCGGCGGAGGCGGCGGTTGTACGATGGGCTTGGGCGGCGTGGGCGGTATCAACGTCACCTGCACCATGGGCGGCACCTTGACCGGGGTGATGGGTTCCTCATGACGGGACAGGTCATGAAAGCCCTGCACGATGTAGACATGGGCCAACAGGGTCAACAGCCCAAGCAGCAAATAATCCAGCAGGTTCCTCTCGCCGGATTCCGCATCGGATCTGAAACCGGCCAAGCCGGAATCGCCGGCTGGCGTGGCCAGAATGTTTCTTCCCGTCTTATAGAGCACAAACTTCAAGGGAATGACGCGGGCCGATTCCACCGCCGCTTCAGACTCTGCTCCAGGCTGTAGAGCCTTTAAAGGATTGTTCATGGTATCTCGCAACCTCCGCCTAGGCGTTCACGCTTAACTTAAATTAGGTAATGCAGGAGGTATGCCATGCCTTTTTTGGGCGTTGGCGGGCAATGGGAAGGGGGAATGCTGCTTGCCGTGCAACAGCTTGCGTCGGCCTTGTCTCCCAGGCAACACAGCGGGAACGGGCGTTTCCGGCGGATGCCGGGCAATGCCGGAAACGCCCGCCCTTCGCTACGCTCGGACGGGCTTATTCCAGCCTACAAAGTGCGCAAAGAATCCTCAGGCAAACGCGAACCCGCCTTCCGCGACCAATTCGTTTAACGGCCTGCGCTGGCTGGGCTGTTCGCGTTCTTGCAAATTGGGCGACAGCAAGGATTTGTCGCCGCGCTTGCCGATGACGATGGCGGCTTGCAGCGCGTAATCGGCAGGCACGCCCAGGATTTCACGGGCTTTTTCCTTGTCGTAGCCACCCACCGCGTGGGTATGCCAGCCAGCCAGCGAAGCCTGCAAGGCCAGATTGGCCCAGGCCGCGCCGGTGTCGAAGGCATGGGTGGTGGCCGGGATGGCGTCGGTCTTGCCGGGCGGGACGAAGTGGGTCTTGGACAGCAGCACAACCAAGGCCGAGGCGTTTTGCGCCCAAGTCCGGTTGAACTCGGACAACAGCCCGATGAAGCGCGGCCAGTTTTCCGTCCCGTTCTTGGCGTAGACGAACCGCCAAGGCTGGGCGTTGTAGGCGGACGGGGCCCAACGGGCGGCCTCGAAGAAACTCAGCAGCGTCACGTCGTCGATAGGCTCGCCGGTGAAGGCGCGGGGCGACCAACGGTCGGTGAACAAGGGATGGATGCTGTGCTCGGGGGTACGGGTTAGGGACATGGTTTTCTCCTGAATGGCGGCTTAACCTTGCCGCTGCTGGAGGAAGGTGTCGAGCGCGCCCTCCGGCAGATCCTGGCCGCCGCCCAGCAAGCTTGAATACACCGCGATTTCCGCGCCCTCCTCCAGTTTGTTGAGCAGGTCTGCCACATCCAACAAGCTGCCCTTGCCCCAGGCGAACAGGCCACGGTTGCGCAGCAGCACCGCCGGGGCCGCCGGATGGGCGCGCAGGGATTTGATGATGGGTTCCGGCGCGTAGCGCGGCGCCCAATCGCTCAAAGGTATCTCGTCCGCGCCAGCCTTTTTCGCCAATGACCAGTATTGAATGCGGAAAGGCTTGTGGGCGATGGCATGGGCGGTCAGATAAGGCGAGTGGGTGTGCAACACCGCGTTGATGTCCGGGCGCTCGGTGAACACCGCCGAATAAACCCCGATGACCTCCTTCAATCCCCGGTTTATCTCGCCTTCGTAATGGGCGCCGTCGAAGCCGACGACGACCGCGCCGCCAAACGCGCCCAACACGAATTTGTCCTCGCCGGGAATGCGGATGCCGGCGTTATAAGCCCCTTTGCCACGGGTGGACAGGGTGCCCCAATCCAGCAGCGCCTTGCCGGCTTCTTGAATCTCCTGCTGGGCCTTGCGGGCGAATTCAGACAACTCTTTGCGTGGCAAATCCACGACTTTTTCTGCGACGACTGCGTTCATTGGTTTCTCCGGTTTCTAGCAAGCTTTGATTAAGTCCCCTCTCTCCAAGGCGGGAGGGGGTCAGGGAGGGGTTGGTCAAGCCGCCTTGGATTGGCTAGCTTGGGACAGCGCGAGCAGCGGCCCGGCGTCAATCCAATCGCGGACGGAAAAATCCTTTTCGATGAAATTCCATTTCAATAAAAAGTCCTTGTATTCGCTCAAGCCGACGATGGAACGCTCCGACAGATCCACGGCTAGGCTTTGATGCGTTTTCTCGCCATAGGCGAAGCGCACCCAGCTTTCGGTCCAGTTGGTTTCCAAGGCGATCTGGCGCACGGCCTCGGCGGGGTTTTGCCGCGCCCAGCCGTCCACATCGCGGACGCGGGCCAGGAAACGCTGGACCAAGTCCGGGTGTTCGCGCAGGGTCTGCTCGTCCACCGTCAGCGGGCGCGGGGTGGAGTTGTTGATGTGGAAATGCGGGTCGGGATGGAAGCCCAGGTCGGCCACCACCCGCGCCCCCAGCAGGTGGGCGGTTTCCGCGCCGCGCACGTCTTTGACGTAGATGGCATCGACCTCGCCCCGCGCCAAGGCCAAGGCCGTGTCGGTGTAGCTGTGCGCCCGGCGGCGGCGAACCTGGGTGTCCGGGGCTTGGATGTCCCGCTCCGCATCACGGTGGCTCGCCACGTCGATCCACTCCGCGTCCTTATGCTCCAGCCCGGCCAGTTCCAAGCCTAACAACAAGCCACGCAGCGAGGTGGCCCGCGCCACGTCCACGCTGTCCTTCCGCTGGCTGCGGGCGGGCAGGCCCAGCTTGCGCCCGCGCAGATCCGCCGGCGTGCGGATGCCCGATTCCGGCAAGGCGATGATGGCCTGGTACTCGTCTATCCAGGAAATGCCGATGACGCGGGTCTCGCGCCCCTTGGCCTTGGTCCAAATGGCCGGCACCGAACCGCCGAGGCGGAAGGAGTGCGGCAGGCTGTGCTCGAAATGGGAGGCTTGCTCCACCGGATCGGTGGACTCCTGCAAGGACTTGATGGTGATGCCGTCGGCGGCAAACTCCTCTTTGTACCAACCCAGTTGCGCACCCAGCCCCAAGGGCGTGGGGATGCTGCAACGGGTGTACCAGAGGGCGTCGGGTTTGGAGGCTTGGGTCATGGTCTTGCCTATTGGTGGTTGAAAAATCGTATGCTGTAGCCCGCATGAAGCTTGCGGAATGCGGGTTATCCGTGGCTCCGATCAACCCGGACTCCGCAAGCTACGTCCGGGCTACTCTGACTTTTCCTCACTCCGACACGGCACGTGGGAGCAATGTAAAAACGGAGTGCAAGGCTTGCCTTGCGCAAGGGCGCACGCCCTTCAAAATCAATGCAAAGGAAGCCCCGCGAGGAACGCTTCCACCTGCCTGCCGGAACGAAGCACGATGACTGTTTTTTCGTCTCCAAGCGCGGACAGCCGGGCGAGGATGAGCGGGCGGCGGGTGGACGGGTAACTCCATACATAACGGATGAATTCCCACCTCAGTTGTTCGTTGCAGCCTTCCGACATATCGGGGCGCGTTTTTCCATGGAATCGCAGCCGCCTCAGGACAATGCGCCATAGGCACAAAAATCTCGGCATATCCATAAAAACCACGGCATCGCAGGCGGCAAGCCGAATATCCAGGGTTGCGCTGTAATTGCCGTCGATGATCCATTCCTCACGCGCCGTCAAGCTTGTTACGGTCTCCGCAAATTCCTCAGGAGTGGGCTGAACCCAACCGGCTTTCCAGAAATGGGCATCGAGATGCACAACCGGCAGGCCCAGCCTCGCGCCGAGCCTGGCCGAGAACGTGGATTTGCCCGCGCCGCCGGAGCCAATGACTAATACCCGCTTCATGCCCTTATTCTCGCTCCAGCCAAGTAGGCCGGAATAAGACTGCCCGCACCGTTCTAGGCAACCTTCTAGTTGCACAAAGGCAGGCGTTTCCGGCCTACTTTTCCGAACCTTCCCACCAGCTCGTGATAACCCACTCATAAGCCCCGTAATACAAGGGCAGGGTTTTAGGCCGCTGCAAACGCTGGTGGTAAATCAAATAATGGTTGGCGAGATAGCGCCAAGGCAGGAGGTA
>CAJPFO010000083.1 GCA_905339255.1 Myxococcaceae bacterium | reverse complement strand
CGACGGCGTCGACGCGACCGCGCGCGGACCGGGCGTCGTGGCCCGTCGCCCGGAGCGCCCGCTCGGCCTCGCGGCTCGTCCAGCGCTCGTCGACGAGGTCGACCGGGAGTCCGGTGGCCTCGGCGAGGTCGCGAGCGAAGCCCTCCGCGCGCTCGGCCTCCTTGCCGCGCCGGCCCGACATGTGGATGGGGACGCCGACCACGACCTGAGTGACGCCGCGCTCGACGACGAGACGGCGGAGCGTCTCGAGGTCCTTCACCCGCCCCCGGCTCTCGAGGACACCTTCGGGGAGCGCGACGTCGTCGTGCGAGAGCGCGATCCCGATGCGGCGCGAGCCCAGATCGAGAGCGAGGATCCGGCCTTCGGACGCGCCCATGGTGGTCGATGCTAGGAGACGGCCCCGGGCCGCGCACCGCGGGTCAAGGGAGAAACCCCGGGCGCCGATAGGCTTCGGCGGGGGATCGAATGCCCGAAGGCCCGAACTCCGAGAACGCGAGCGAGCGCCGCCGGCGGCGGATCGAGCGTCTGCGTCACGCGCTCCGCGATCCCGAGCCGAACGTTCGGACGGCCGTGGCGCGAGCGCTCGAAAGGCTCGAGAGCCGCGAAGACGTCGCGTTCCTCGTCGAGCGGCTCGGATCCGACGACAAACTCACGCGGCTCAATGCCGTCTACGGACTCGGAGCCGTCGGTGACGAGAAGGCCCTCGCGGCGCTCGTCCGCGCGCTCCGCGATCCGGTCGAGGACATCCGCGCCGCCGCCGTCCGCACCCTCGGCGAGCTCCGCGCACCGGCGACGCTCGATCCGCTCGTCGAGCGCCTCGACGATTCGAGCTCGTTGGTTCGACGCCAGGCCATCGCGGCCCTCGGCGCGTTCGGTGACGCGCGGGTCGCACCGGTGCTCCGATCGCTCCTCGACGAAGAAGATCTCGAGATCGTCCGGGAGGTGCTCCGTGCGCTCGGCGCCTGCCGCGATCCGCACGCAGAGCCCGAAATCCTCGCTCGAATCGACCATCCCGACGCCGGAATCCGCGCAGCGGCGGCCGAGGCGCTCGGGTGGATCGACTGACGCCGAGGCGTCAGTCGAGGCGGAGCTTCTTGCGATCGGTCGTGTGTCCGTGCCCGACCTTGCGGATCTCCCGGTTCAACTCGAAACCCGGGTTGCTGTCCGGCGCGGCGCCGCGGATCGTGTAGAACTGGATCGTCTCGGGAGTCCACGCGGCTTCGTAGAGCGGAACGTCGCGGAGCGTCTCGGCCTCGCTCGCGTCTCGCATCCGGAAGCGGCAGGTCGGCACGTCGGTGAGCGTCGTCTTCCCGATCGGGCCGAGCTTCACGTTGCTCCCGTAGAGCCAGCGGTAGAAGGGCTCGCGTTCGTTCTTCGCGTACGTGGCGATCGGGATCCGATCCGCGGTGCTGCGGTATGCGAGGTAGTACTGCACGCCCATCACCTCTCCGCGGCCATCACCGTCGATGTCGAAGACGTCGTAGCAGTACGGTTCGTTGCGGTAGGTCGGGAGCTTCGTGAGCGCGTCGGAGGACGTCGGAATGATCTGTGCGAGCTCGCTCATGTGGCCCGAGCCGAGGCGCGTGCAGCCGTGAGAGGTCGGCCCGCGGCTCGCGATCCAGAGGTTCTGGTAGCTCTTGCCCGGTTCGCGCTCGCCCGGGACCCGGCGCCACTGCGAGGGCAGGAAGGGAGTCGAGTTGAGCTGTGCGCGAACCCCCGCGTTGTGGAAGGCGTTGTACGCGATTCCGCCGGCGAACTGGTACGGGAGCATGGTGATGAAGCCGTAGCCGGGGTTCGGAGAGAGGTACTCGACCATCCCCGTCATGCCGCGGCCCGTGGTGCGGCGGATCAGCGGCCAGACGCCGGTCACACCGAAATCTCCCATCCGCTCACCCTTGTAGCTCGTGTAGCCCTCGATGGTTCCGGCGGGGTAGATCGCGGTGAACTCGATCGCTCGCACGCGACCGTCCTCGACCCGGTAGTGGCCGTCCGTCGCGACGCGAACGAGCTCTTCGGCCGCTGCGCGGAAGGCGGGATCCGAGGGGCCTCCCCCCGCCGCCGCGGCCGCCTTCGAGAGGGCGGCGTCGACGTCGGGATCGAGCTCGTAGAGCTCGATCCGGCCGGGAACGAGCGCGTTCACGAGGTCGAGCTTCGCATCGTTGCTCCCGAGCGCCCCGGCGAGCTTCGGATGCCAGTCGGCGAGAAGCGCATCGAAGGGCAGGGCGATCCGGAACACGCGCCCTCCGTTCAAGGCGCTCATCACCTCGACCGAGCGCTCACGGTAGGCTTCGGCGCCGAGGGCGGCCTTCTGCGCGACGAGGTCGGCGACTCCTTTCTCGTCGAGGGCCTTCGCGAAGCGCTCGTACTCGCTGTTCGTCGAGAGTCGGATCACGCCGGCGTCGATCAGCTCCTGGTAGACCTTGCGGCGCGCGACGAGATCTTCGAGGTAGGTGTCGAGCTCCGCATCGCCGAGCGGAACCGTGACGCGGAGCTGGTTCCCGCGCGAAAGCTCGATGTGCGGGCGCGAGGGGTCCTGCGTCCGCGGTGCGAAGCCGGCGTAGAACGAGGGCTCGTACCAGTGGAAGTAGATCCCCTGCGGAGGCTCCTTGCCGTCCCAGCTCGTGTCCCCCTGCGACTCCATCGCCGCGCGTACCGGGGTCGATGCGACGACGAGCGCCGCCGCGAGTAGCGCGATGCGGGTTCGCGAACCGTTCACTGGAGCACCTCCGAAAGCGAGAGGGTGGAGCTTGCGGACGCCACGCCGCGCTCGCCCTCGAGGGCCGCGAGCGCCGGGATGTTCTTGAGCGAGTCGTTGCCGATGAAGGGCCGCGACTGGAAGAGCCAGAGCTTGTCCCCGACGAAGCCGAACTCGATGTCCCACGGTCGCGGCCTGCCTGCCGGATCCCGAGCGGGCTCGAAGGTCGCTGCGATCTTCTTGCCTGCGGCGACGAGCTTCTCGATGTCCGCCCTCGAGAGCACGTATTCGCTTCCACTCGACGCGGCGACTCGGGTCCCGCCGCCGGGAACGAGCTCGTTTCGGTACGGAGACTTGAAGAGCGTCACGATCTCGAGTCCCTCGGGCGACCAGACGATCGTCTCGGCCGAAGTGCCGTCGACCGCGCCGCCGACGCCCTCGGAGGTGGCGATCGTCATGGCGCCCGGGCTCCCATCCGAGATCCTCCCCGTCACCAGCACGCCCGACTTCTCGGACGGGATCGACTCGAGGATCACGATCGAGGGTAGCACCCAGAGAGGCTCGTCGATCAGCGTCTGGCGCCACGAGAACGAACGCAGCGAGAACGGAGAAGCCCAGACCTCCTTCACGGCGTCTGCGACCTCGGCGAGCGATTTCTTGTTGAAGAGCGTGAGGTTCAGGCCTGCTCCGTTGAAGTTGTCGAGGTCCTCGACGTTCGTGTCGCTGCGCACGAACACGCCCACCGTCCGTTTCTCGTCTCCCGGCACGAGCAGGCCGAGCGCGCCGAGCTCGGCGGCGATCGACGCGGCGAGCTCCGGCGCAACCGGCGCCTCACGAATCGAGTGCCGCATGATCTCGAGCCGAGGCGCGATCCACGCCGTGAGCTCGCGCTCGCTCTTTCCGGCCGGGATCAGCTTCCCGAAGTATTCGGCGTAGGTCCGCTCGACGAAGCCGGGGAGCGGCTCACCGGGAGTCGCGAGGTTGCGGCTCGCGAGCTCCTTCGGGACGGCGACCTTCGCGTTCTGGTAGTGGCGGTGGTAGGCGCCGAATGGGAGGACGATCCCGCGCGCGACCTGGTCGGGGAAATGGTGCGCGAGCTCGCCCAAGAAGGCCGCCTTCGGCCCCGAGATCCGTCCGGAGTCGCTGCGGCGGATCTTCGAGAGCGGGATCGCCGCATCCGGCCCGAGGTCGATCCGCTGCTTGTCGATGTGGAGCTTGCCGTCGCCGCCGCCCATCGCCCCCGATCCCGAACGCGCCTGGTTGCGCGTGTACTCCTCGAGCACGGTGCGCTCCTCGGCAGTGATCGCCGATGCCTGCTCGAGGATCACGCGTCCGCCCGGGGTGGCGATGAAGAAGACCGGCTGCCCGTCGTGGGGCTTCAGGATCTCGTACGCACGGGGGGAGAGGACGACGTTCGGGATCCCGAGCGCGCGAGCGAGGAGCTGGACGTGCGAGAGCACGTTGCCTTCCCCGCGCGTCAGGATCCCGGCCGCAGGCGCGAGGTCGGCGGGGGTTTCGGGAAGCGCGACGATCTCCTCGCGCGTGTAGCTCCCGCCCTTCGGAGCCACGCGGAGCTTTCCCGTCGCGAGGCCGGGGTTGAGCGCGCGCACGTCTCCTTCGAGGATCTCTCCGAAGAGATCGTGCTTCGGTCGGCTTCCGCCGGCGGCGAAGTCGTCGAGCTTCGTCGAGAACCCGGCGTAGAGGAGCAGCGGCGAGCCACGCAGGATGTCGTCGCTGATCCCGGCGACCTGCGGCATCACGAAGGTCCATGCGGGCCAGACCTCGGCGAAGGGAAGCAGCGAATTCGCTTGCGCCCATTCGACGACGCGCTGCGCCTTCGCGAGGCCTTCCTTGAAGGACTCGCGCTTGGGCGCCGGGTCGGCGAGCAGCGCGTCGACCGACGCGAGTGCGGCCTCGCGCTCGCGGTCGTTCAGCAGCCCGACGGCCCAGGTCGCCTCGGTGAGCGCGCGGAGGATCTCGAGAGACTGCCTCGCGGTGGTCCCGGTACCGGCCTCGAGCAGGCGGTTGCCTTCGTTTTGCAGGACTGCGGCCGCCGTCACGTCGAGGTCGATGAGCCTCCTGCGGTCCGCGACCGGAACCTGCTTCGACGACGCTCCCTCGCGCGACGCGGCCATGAGCGCTGCGAGCGCCGTGATCTTCGCGACGGGATCCGTCCCCGGCTTCGGAACCAGCGCCTCGATCTTCGCTCGCAGCGCTGCGTCGGAGATCTCGGCAATCTGCGGCGCGAGCACCTTCTCGTCGATCGACGTGAGCTTGCGGATCTGGTCGATCAGCCCCTGGATCTCGCTGCGCTCGGTACCCTGCGGAAGCTTCGCCTGGTAGGCCTCGAGGCGCGGGATGAGCGACGCCGAGACCTGGTTGTGGATGGCGTCCTTCAGCAGCTTGAAGCGCGGGTCCATCGACTCGACGCGAGTCGCTGCGGAGCGGAGCTGCTGGATCTGGCCGACGTCCGCGCGCAGAAAGTACCGCTTCTGGAGTTCGTAGGCGAGCAGGAAGTGGCGGCCCGGATCGAACGAAGGATCATCGAGGTAGAGCTCGAAGAAGCGGGCGGTCGCGGGGCCGACCTCCTCGGAGCTCGCCAGACCGCGGAAGCTCCTGAGCTGCGAGAGCTTGTGATCGGGCACGGTATCGACGAAGAACTTCTCGAGGACGTAGCCCCGGACGACGTCGTGCTTGTTCTCGTACGTCTTCCACTCGTAGACGTCGCGCGAGAAGATGTTGCCGATGTAGACGCGCTCGGCGGCGAGAGCCTCGCCCCACTCGGCGCGGTAGGCGGCGCAGAAGATCGGCCGCTCGCAGCCGGTGCCGAGGGCGCCGCTCGCGCTGCGGATCGGGCGCTTCGATCCGCCGGGGCAGACGCAGATGTTCTCGGTGTAGGGGCCCTTCAGCTTCGAGACCGAGAGCCGGAAGTTCTGCTCGAGCTTGCGCTCCTGGTCGGCCGTGAGGCCCGGCCCCTCGAACGCCGCGTTGGCGGCTCCTGCGGCGAGCACGATCCCCGCGGCGACGGCCAGTTTCCCGAATCGCGTCTTCATCCCCCGAGGCCTCCTGCGAACGAGCGCCGGCATACGGTACCTGTTTCCGGACGATGCGTACCGTCCTCGTCCTCGTGCTCGCCCTCGTCGCGAGCGGCCCCGCGCTCGGCGACGAGACCCGCAATGGGGCGGCTCGCGAGTTCCTCTCCCGCATCCGAGGGGCTCCCGAGCTGCAGGCGTTCCTCGACGGCTTCATTGCGGAGGCGCTCCGCAGCGACCCGGCACTCGCGCGGGTCCGACTGCGGGCGGCCGTGCTCGATCTCACCGATCCCGAGGCTCCCGGCCTCGCGAGCCACGAGGGGCAGACGCCGATCTACCCCGCGAGCGTGGTCAAGTTCGTCTCCCTGATCGCCGCGTACGCCTTCCAGGAGCAAGGAAGGCTCCGGATCGACCCCTCGCTCGACCGTGAGCTCGGAGAGATGATCCGCGTGAGCAGCAACCGGGCGACGCAGCGCGTCTTCGAACGGCTGACCGATGCCACGCCCGGGCCTGCGCTCTCCGCGGCCGAGTACGCGGCCTTTCGCGAGCGCCGGCTCGCGGTCGAGCGCTGGCTCCAGGGGCTCGGGATCGACGACCTCCACACCGTCAATCCGACCTACGACGGCGGCGACATCTCGGGGCGCGAGGATCAGTTCCTTCGCGATCCCGGCGTTCCCGGTGCGCTCCCGGGCTTCGGCACCGACTTCAAGAATCGAACCGGGATGACCGCCGACGGAACCGTCGAGTTGCTCGCGCTCCTCGCGCGTGGCCTCGTGCTCTCGCCCTCGGACACCGAGCGGGTCCGTGAGCGCATGAAGCGCGACTCGGCCGCGCAGCGGCACCTCGCTGCGCGGATCGCCGGAGGCGCCGAGCGCGTGGGCGGGCTCGAAGTCCACGCGAAGAGCGGAACCTGGGGGCCGATCTACGCCGACGCCGGGCTCGTCCGGGCCCCATCGGAGCGGGAGTTCGCGATCGCGGTCTACACCGAGGGGCGTCCGCCGTACCGAGGCGATTTCATCGCCGACCTGACCGAGGCGCTCGCGCGCCGGCTGCTCGCGCCCGGTGCGGAATCTCGCAGCCGACCGAGCGTCGATCCCGATCCGCGCTGATCGAGAGGCTTCGACGCGCGTCGCCGACGGCGCGGCACCGGGACTCGATCAGTGCGTGCCGATCTCGTCGACGAACACCCACTCGCCCGGCTGGATCACGAAGCTGTCGAAGACCTTCGGGATCGCCTGCGGCTGGCCGACGATCGTCGAGATCACCGCGGCCGGAAAGAACAGGCCGAGACCGGTGAAGAATCCGACCAGGCCCGCGGGGCGCATGATCAGCGTATCGGGGATCACGCCCGAGGGATCCTCGTCGTACTCGTAGTACTTGTAGAAGGTTCCGGCGGCGGCCGGCGCAGCCGGGAGCGAGGTGACCGCCGCGACCAACGCGGCGCCGACGAGACGAAGCAGAAAGCGGCGCATGGGGCCCTCCTATGGCTGGGGGGTGGATCGGCACGAAGCCGAAAACCTTGAATGACGGCAGGGGGTTCCGTGTCATCTCGGCAGTGCAGGCGCACGTCGAACTCCGCGCCGGCGTGAGCTTCCCGGTGCCGTTCGCGCGAGTCTCGTGCAGCGGAGCGCACCCCTCAAGTTCTAAGCCCCTGATGGCCGATCCCTACACCCGATGCCGGAGCCCGAGAACCCCACGCTGCTCGGTCGCCTTGCGGTCCATTACAAGCTGATCAGCATGGACCAGCTCGCCGAAGCGACGCGCGAGCAGGCGCGACGCGGAGGCCGGACGACGCTCGGAGAGGTCCTCCTCGAACTCGGTCATCTCCAACCGAGCCAACTCCAGCAGCTCGTCGTCGTGCAGAAGGAGGTGCTCGCCCGCCGCGCGGCCGAGGCGAAGCCGAACCCTCCTGCGGAGGCACCCGCCGCTTCTCCTTCGGCTGGCACGAACGCCGCGGCGCGGCCCCTTGCACCCGCCCCCGTCCGCGCGCAGTCGGGTCCTCCCGCGGGCCGGGAGCCGCGCAGCATCGAGGATCTGCTGCGCGAGGCCGTCCGTCTCGGAGCGAGCGACGTGCACGTTCATGCCGGGGCGAAGCTTCGTCTCCGTCTCCACGGGCGCTTCGTCGACCACGGCAGCGAGACGCTCGACGAGTCGGCGGCTCGCGAGCTCGTCCATGGGCTCCTCTCGGACGCCGAACGGGAGGCCCTCGAACGCGACGGGGAGCTCGATCTCTGTCACACGCTCCCCGGCGTGGCTCGCTTCCGGGTGAACGTCTTCCGCCAGCAGCGCGGCGTCGACGCAGTGCTTCGCGTGATCCCGCTCGAGCCGCCCTCGCTCGCCGGCCTCGGCCTGCCCCAAGGGCTCGCGCGCTTCACGAACTTCCATCAGGGGATGGTGCTCGTCACCGGGCCCGCCGGTTGCGGGAAGAGTTCGACCCTCGCGGCGCTCGTCCACCTGATCAACGAGGAACGCCGCGAGCACGTGCTCACGATCGAGGATCCGATCGAGTACGTCCACACTTCGAAGCGCTGCCTCGTGAACCAGCGCAACGTGCGCCGGCATACCGAATCGTTCGCGAGGGCGCTCCGCGCCGGGCTTCGCGAGGATCCCGACGTGATCGTGATCGGAGAGCTTCGCGATCTCGAAACGATCTCGCTCGCGCTCACCGCCGCAGAGACGGGCCACTTCGTCCTCGCGACGCTCCACACGAACGATACGATTCGCACCATCAACCGGCTGGTCGGTGCATTCCCGCCGGATCAGCAGGATCAGGTCCGGACGATGATCTCCGAGTCCCTGCGCGCCGTGATCTCGCAGCGGCTCGTGCGGACCGCCACGAACGACCGTCGAGTCCCGGCGCTCGAGGTGCTCGTCGTGAACAAGGCGGTCGGAAACCTGATCCGCGAGAACAAGACCTTCCAGATCCGTTCGATCCTGCAGACCGGAGTGGCGCAGGGGATGATCACGCTCGACCAGTCGCTCGCACAGCTCGTCCAGCAGGGGGTCGTCTCGCGGGAAGAAGCAGCGCGGCTCGTCGAGGATCCGAAGAAGCTCGGAGGCGCCGTTGCCTAGGCTCGACGATCTCCTCGAGAAGCTCCGGAGCGAAGGAGGATCGGATCTCCACCTCGCCGCGGGGCTCGCGCCGCGGATGCGCGTGCACGGAGAGCTCCGTCCCGTCGAGGGGTGGCCCGTCCTCGACGACGCGGCGCTCCGGAAGCTGCTCCGCGAGATCGCTGCAGACCGGCATTGGGCGCAGTACGAGGAGAGCTCCGACTCGGACTTCGCGTACGGGCTCGCGGGCGTCGCGCGCTTCCGCGCCAACTACTTCGTCCAGGAGAACGGTGCCGCGGCGGTGTTCCGGATCATCCCCGAGAAGATCGTCGCGCTCGAGGACCTCCGGCTCTCTACGGCGATCGAGGCACTCGCCGACCTCGAGCACGGCCTCGTCCTCGTGACGGGGCCGACCGGATCGGGGAAGTCGACGACCCTCGCCGCAATCCTCGATCGCATGAACCGGAGCTACGCGAAGCACGTCGTCACGATCGAGGATCCCGTCGAGTTCGTCCACGAGAACAAGGAGTGCATCTTCTCGCATCGAGAGGTCGGGCAGCACACGGGAGGCTTCGGCCCGGCGCTCCGCGCGGCGATCCGACAGGACGCCGACGTCGTGCTGGTCGGCGAGATGCGAGACCAGGAGACGATCGCGCTCGCCCTCACCGCTGCCGAGATGGGAATGCTCGTCTTCGGAACGCTTCACACGAACAACGCGGCGAAGACGATCGATCGCATCATCGACGTCTTCCCGGCCGACGAGCGGTCGCAGGTGCGGATCAGCCTCTCCGAATCGCTCGCGGCGGTCGTTTCGCAGCTCCTGATCCCGACGGCCGATGGCAAGGGGCGGGTCGCGGTGAACGAGATCCTGCTGCGCACGCAGGGGCTTCCGAACGTGATCCGCGAGGGGAACACGCCGATGCTCCACTCGATCATCCAATCCGGGAAGAACCTGGGCATGCAGGCCATGGACGATGCGCTCTTCGCGCTCGCGAAGGAAGGCCGGATCCTCGCACACGATGCCTACATGAAGGCGACCGACAAGCCACGCTTCGAGCCGCTCTTGCCGAAGGAGTAGCGAGCCCCGTCCCCCCGATCCGGAGCGGGCGAGGCCCGGCGCGGGGGTCGGCCGAGCGGCGCCTCGACGGCCGACGACCGTGCTCGGAGCGCCGCGTCGGCGGCGTGATACTCTGGAGCGCCCGCTCCGGAGGACGCGCCATGCCCTACTACGAGAGGCTCTCGGCCCTAGACGCTTCCTTCCTCTTCCTCGAGGACGCGAACAACCACATGCACGTCGGGGGGATCCTCCTCCTCGACGAGCGACCGCTTCGCAACGAGCGCGGTGGTCTCGACATCGCACGCATCCGCGGCACGATCGCGACCCGGCTCCACCGCGTTCCACGGTTCCGCCAGAAGCTCTCGGAGGTGCCCGGAGAGCGACATCCGATCTGGATCGACGACGACCGCTTCAACCTCGAGTACCACGTTCGCCACTCGGCCCTTCCGCGCCCCGGCAACGAGGAGATGTTGAAGGCGCTCATCGGCCGCATCATGTCGCAGCAGCTCGACCGCGGGAAGCCGCTTTGGGAGATGTGGTTCGTCGAGGGGCTCGAGGGCGACCGCGTGGCGCTCATCACCAAGACGCACCATTGCATGATCGACGGCGTCGCAGGGGCGGAGCTCATCTCCGTCCTCCTCGACCCGGCCGAGAACGTCGCGCCAATCGCCCCGGACGATTGGAAGCCGCGGCCGGCTCCGAGCACCGCGCGCCTGCTCGGCGACGCCCTGCTCCATCGGGCGGCGCAGCCGGTCCAGGCGTTCGACGCACTTCGCGAGGCCTGGGACGCCCCCGGGCGCGCCGGACGAGCCGTGCGAGACGCGCTCGAGGGAGTCGCGGAGGTGCTCTCGCCGGCGCTCCACTCGGCTTCCGAAACGCCGCTCAACCGCCAGCTCGGGCCGCACCGGCGCTACGAGCTGATTGCGCATCGTGTCGCCGATTACAAGCGCGTCAAGGATCTCCTCGGCGGAACGCTCAACGACGTCGTTCTCGCGACCGTCGCCGGGGCGCTCCGTGGCTTCTTCCAGAAGCGTGGCCTCGACGTCGATCGTCTCGAGGTGCGGGCGATGGTGCCGGTGAGCGTCCGCGCGAAGGACGGACGGGCCGGCCTCGGCAACCAGATCTCGCAGATGGTCGCCGCGCTTCCGATCCACGTCGCCGAGCCCGAGGAGCGGCTCGCGAACGTCCGACGCGTCATGGCGGGCCTGAAGGAATCGAAGCAAGCGCTCGGAGGCCGGGTGCTCACCGGGCTCGGCGAATGGACCGTGCCGAACGTCCTCGTGCAGGCGGTTCGGATGACGGTCCGCTCGAGGCCGTACAACCTCGTGGTCACGAACGTGCCCGGGCCGCAGCTGCCGCTCTATCTCCTCGGGAGCCGGATGCTCGCCTCGTACCCGGTGGCCCCGCTCACGCCCGGACAGGCGCTCAACGTGGCGCTCTTCAGCTACGACGGGGGGCTCTACTGGGGGCTCAACGCCGACTGGGACGCGCTCGCCGATCTTCCCGTTCTCGCCGAGGAGATCCGCTTCGCATTCGGCGAGCTCCAGGCGGCGGCCGAACACCTCGCTCGAAGCGACGCCGACCCGGAAAGAAAGCCCCGGCGGCGGGGACGGATCGCCTGAGGCGGGCACCGCTCGTCGCGCTCGTCGGGTTGCTCGCGGCGTGGCCCGCGGCATCGGAGCCTTCCGCTCCGAAACCCGATGCGCCCGTCGCTCGCTTTGCGAGTGGCGAGTCGATCTCGGAATCGGACCTCGAGGCCTGGATCAAGAACGATCTCTACGACGAGGCGATGCGCAACCGCAACGACGCCGAGCGCCACGGGCTTCGCGCGGAGGCTGCGCGCCGACTCATGATGGAGCGCCTGCTCGAACGCGAGGAGAAGCGGCGCGGGCTCGACACCGCGGCGCTACTCGACGAGCTCGGCCGCCGCGCGCCGAAGGTCGAGGAGTCCGAGGTGAAGGCGGCCTACGAGGCGAATCGGGATCGTTTCGGCGGCCGGAGCTGGGAGGAGATGGCGCCGGGGATCCGTGCCGAGCTCGAGCGGGAGCGCCGCAACGAGACGGTCCGGGCGGAGCTCGACGCGATGCTCGCGAACGCCGGCTACCGGCTTCTCCTCGAGCCGCCGCGGGCGAAGCTCTCCCGCGACGGCGCGTCGCTCGGAGCCGAGGATGCGCCGGTGACGCTCGTCCAGTTCACGGACTACGAGTGCCCGTATTGCCGCCGTGCCGAGCCCGTCGTGGCAAGGCTTCGCGAGCGCTACGGCGAGCGGCTCCGGCTGGTCGTCCGGCACCTTCCCCTCGAAATCCACCGTCACGCACGACCGGCCGCGCTGGCCGCAGCCTGCGCCAGGCGGCAGGGCCGGTTCTTCGAGTACCACGCCGCGCTCTTCGAGAATCCGCGGGCGCTCGCGCTCCCCGACCTCGAGGCGAGGGCGGTCGCGCTCGGGCTCGACATGAACGCCTTCCGGGGCTGCCTCTCGGCGAAGGAGACCGCGAAGGAGATCGACGCCGACCTCGAGGAGGCCGAGCGGCTCGGGGTGACGGGGACCCCCGCCTTCTTCGTGAACGGGATCCTGCTCGCGGGGCAGCAGCCCTTCGAGAGCTTCACGGCGGTGATCGACGCCGAGCTCGCGAGAAAGCAGGCTTCGCGCTGAGCGGGCGGGCGATGCGGCGCGGGTAGGGGAGACGCCGTGCGACGGAGCGTCGCGCGGGCGCCGCCTCTTCGAAGGTCGCGCATGGCCTCGCCGAGTCGCTACCGTCGTGCTTCGTTCCCTCAGCTTCCGGAGCCATGCGTGGGCCACATCCTCGAGAGTCTTCCCGTCGGCCAGAAGGTCGGAATCGCCTTCTCGGGCGGCCTCGATACGAGCGCCGCGCTCCATTGGATGCGAAAGGGCGGCGCGGTCCCGTACGCCTACACGGCGAATCTCGGGCAGCCGGACGAGCCGGATTACGAGGACATCCCGCGGCGGGCCCGCGCGTACGGAGCCGAGCATGCCCGGCTCGTCGATTGCCGCGCCCCGCTCGTCGCCGAAGGAATCGCTGCGCTCCAGTGTCACGCGTTCCACATCTCGACTGCGGGAGTGACGTACTTCAACACGACGCCGCTCGGCCGTGCCGTCACCGGGACGCTCCTCGTCGTCGCCATGAAAGAGGACGACGTCCACATCTGGGGCGATGGCAGCACCTTCAAGGGGAACGACATCGAGCGGTTCTACCGCTACGGCCTGCTCGCGAACCCGAACCTCCAGATCTACAAACCCTGGCTCGATCCGCGCTTCATCGAAGAGCTCGGAGGCCGCAAGGAGATGTCCGAGTACATGGAGCGCTCCGGCCTCCCGTACCGGATGAGCAAGGAGAAGGCGTACTCGACCGATTCGAACATGCTCGGCGCGACCCACGAGGCGAAAGACCTCGAACGGCTCTCGAAGGGGATCCGGATCGTCGATCCGATCATGGGCGTGGCGTTCTGGCGGGAGGACGTCGCGATCGCGACCGAGACCGTGACGGTTCGCTTCGAGGAAGGCTGGCCCGTGGCGATCGGCGGGAACGAGTTGCGCGACCCGGTCGCACTCCTGGCCGAGGCGAACGCCGTCGGCGGCCGCCACGGCCTCGGGATGAGCGATCAGATCGAGAACCGCATCATCGAAGCGAAGAGCCGCGGGATCTACGAGGCTCCCGGGCTGGCACTGCTCTTCATCGCCTACGAGCGTCTCGTGACGGGCATCCACAACGAGGACACGATCGAGCAGTACCGCGAGAACGGACGCCGCCTCGGGCGTCTCCTCTACCAGGGGCGTTGGTTCGATCCCCAGGCGATCATGCTGCGCGAGTCGGCGCAGCGTTGGGTGGCGAGCGCCGTGACGGGCGAGGTGACGATCGAGCTCCGGCGCGGGAACGACTACTCGATCCTCGATACGTCGAGCCCGAACCTGACCTACGACCCCGAACGGCTCACGATGGAGAAGGGCAAGGCGTTCTTCTCGCCCGAGGATCGCATCGGGCAGCTCACGATGCGAAATCTCGACATCAGCGACACCCGAGCGAAGCTCGTCGCCTACGGTCGCTCGGGGCTCCTTTCCCCCGACTCGGGGATCGGCATGCCGCTGCTCTCCGGAGGAGCGGAAGGCGAGTCGAAGAAGCGCCCGTCCGGAGATTGACGAGACGGCTCCCGGCACGCCGCCCCGAACGTTCCGAAAGCGTTCTCTTCTCGCACGAGTCGTACGGCGCGAAACGCGAACGACCACATCGGCTCGCGATAGGCAACCTCGGCGGCGCCGATCCGGCGGCCGCCAGCGAAGACGACGAGCGGGCACGTGACGAGCGAAGCCGCGAGCCTCTTCGGATTCGCGGTGTAGGTCTTTTCGCCTTCGGCGTGCACGGGCCCGCGGGTCGGATGTTCGAAATCGAGCTCGTAGCGCGGGCCCGAGAGGTGGATCGTCAAGATTCCGCGCGTCGGTACCTCGCGTCCGGCGACCCGGACCACGCCGCGGAAGGGTCTCGGCGCGGAGAGCTTCCAGAACTTCCGCGTGAACGCCCGGATGGTGAACGAGAACGGGCTCCGCGTAGGCTCGCCGTCGAGCTCGATCCAGCCGCTCATGGTCTCCTCGAGTACGATCCCGATCGCCATTCGATTCACTCCTCCCGGCTCTCGCCGGATCAGCCGGACAGGCGCTCCGCGAGTCTTCGCGCCGCGCGCATCGCGAGCGCCATGATCGTCACCTGGGGGTTCACGCCGAGCGCCGTCGGGACGCTCGATCCGTCCATTACGTAGAGGCCTTCTTCGGACCGTACGCGATGTTCGGCGTCACAGACCCCCGCGTCGGCCCGGGCCGAGATCCGAGCCGTCCCGAGCGGGTGGTACGCCGTCACGAGGAAGTGTCGTGGCCGCGGCCTCGATGCCCAGAATGCCTCGAGGTCGCGATGGTTGCGTACGATCGTCGTCCGACCGGGCCCGGGGATGCCGACTTCCTCGGCTCCGGCAGCGAGCTGGATCCTTGCGAGAGAGTCGATTCCGCGCCGGAAGCGAGCGAAGTCGGTGTCGTTCATCCGGTAGAGGACGAGCGGAACGTCCCTCGACACGCCTCGGCGCACCCGCCCGCGCGCCGTGTCCTCGATCATGAAACCGAAGTAGGCGGTGCTCGGCCAGCGTTCGACGAAGCGAACGAACTCTTCGCCCTGGAAAGGCGTCATGAGTCCGTGTGCGACGGGCGGGACCGTCCCGCCCTCGAAGCGGATACCGTCGTCGGCGAGATCGTGGATCCCGAATCCCTGCGGGATGCTCCGTCCGTTTCCGAGGTCGCGGCCGGGGAAATGGCCGGTCACCGCTCCCGCCGGATGGATCGAGAGATTGCGGCCGAGCCAGCGGCCCGCGACTCCGTTCTCCGCGAGGAAGACCGGCGAGAGCAGGGTTCCCATCGCGACGACGGTTGCGCGCGCGCGGACGGTGAGCGTGAGCGCCTCTGCGTTCGCGCCGCGTCCTCGCGCGACGACCCCCGCGATCCTCCCGGCCTCTCGCAGGAGCATCTCGGCGCGAAGCCCCGTGAAGAGAAAGGCTCCTCGCTCGAGCGCCCGCGGGACGAAGCTCACGAGCGTCGATTGCTTGGCATCGGTCGGGCATCCGAACTGGCAGAGCGCCTGCCCGTCGCAGCCTTCTGCGTTGCGGAGCAGGGGGCCCATCTCGCGGAAGCCGAGCCGCTCGGCGCCGGCGGCGATGAGTCGGCCGACCTCGCCCACGGCGCCCGGATCGGCCGGCTGCACCCGCAGGATCTTCTCGACCTCCTCGAAGTACGGGGCGAGATCCGCGGCGCCGAAATCCGCGAGCCCGTCGGCGCGCCATCGCTCGAGCGTGCGATCGGGCGCGCGCAAGCAGGTCCCCGAGTTGATCGTCGTCGTGCCGCCGACACTGCGACCGATCGGGATCGGGATCACCGATCCGCCGAGCGCGGGCACGAAGCCCGGGCTTCGATAGAGCTTCGGAATCACCTCGGCGAGCCGGCCCGTGAACTCGCTGCGGTCGTGATGCCGCCCCTCCTCGAGCATCACGACGGCGAGGCCGCGACCCGAGAGCTCGTACGCCGCTGCGGCGCCCCCGGCTCCGGTTCCGATCACGACCACGTCGCATTCGATCTCGGGGGTCTCGAGCGCGCGCTCCGGCGCGAGGACCTGTTCGCGCCAGCGCGGGGCATCGACCGATCCCGGGACAGGCACGCTCCCGCGCGTACCGAGGCGGTCGAGGTTCTCGTCGTCGAGCAGGTATGCGGCTCGGAACGGCGCTGAGAGAGCGCGCAAGCACCACCCCGAGACCCGGGTCGACGCGATGTGTCGCAAGAAGTCGCCGCGCGCCCCGACGCTCGCGTTCGAGAAGCGCGAGCCGTGTCGTACGAGGTGGCGGATCTCGAGCCACCAGAGCAGCGAGGCGAGCCCTCCGCGCAGGGCCCGGCTCGCCTCGAGCCAGGCGTCGACGCTCGCCATGAGCCGCTCGGGGTCGGCCGCCGGGAGCCGCTCTCCCGGCGGAAAAGACGCTTCGACGAAGCGCGTGGCGATTCGCCGGTCGCGGCCGCCGAGGCCGGCTCGGCTCGTGGGTGCAGTCTCGGGCGGCATCGGGTTCCTCGGCGTTCGCGATGCCCGGACGACCCCCACGTAGCCGGGCGATCCACCCGGGGAGCGTAGAGCATCCCGCCGGATCCCGGCCGCGGGCTCGGATTTCTGCCTCTCGGGTCGCCCCCGGGTGTAGGATTCGAAGACGATGCCGGCGTCGGGTGCGGGGCGAAGCTCGAGAAGACGGTCCGCGGCTCTCGCGTCGCTCCTCGGCCTCGTGGCGGGGCTCACTGCGAGCGCGTGGCTGCTTCGATCCGGACGAAGCGATCGCGAGGGACCGATCGCGCTCGCTCGTCCGTTGCTCGGATCTCCGGAGCGAGCGCCGCTCCCGCCGCAGCGGGTCGGGTGGCAAGCGCCCTCGCTCGCGCCGGCGCCGCGCTCCGAGGCGCTCGGCGCCGGGCCGCGCAACGTGGAAGCCTCCGAGCGCGCAACGCTCGCGCGCGCGCTCGAAGAGGTGCTCGCTCGCGAGGTCGAAGCCCGCGATCGCGACCGCCTCGCCGATCTCCTGCTCGAGGCGCGAGAGCTTCGCGGGCGCGAA
>CAJPFO010000082.1 GCA_905339255.1 Myxococcaceae bacterium | reverse complement strand
GAGCGTCTCAGCCAGCGCGCAGGCGAGGCCGGGATCCTCGCGCTGGCGTTACGGCCGCAGCTAGGCGACTTCAACGACGATCTGCGCCATCTCGGCCCGGCTTCTGTCGCCGCGTGCCTACGGGACCAGCTCATCCCGGACGACGCGCGTCTCTTCCTGCCGCTCGGCTTACCGGCCAAATCGGCAAGTTGGCCGGCAGGCGGGCAGGGTGGCGTCCCTTTACCCAAGTGATGTCGCCGCCTTGGTTGTGTTCGACATTTGGATTGGCAATTGGGACCGGGGCGGCAATATCAAGGCGGCGGTTGTTTCCGAACATCTGCCCCTGTTCCTCGCCTTCGACCACAGCCATGCGTTGCTCAACGTCGATGAGACCGCCGGGGGGAGCATAGCCAGGCTGGGCGGCGGCTCGTTGATCGTCGAATCCCATCCGTTCTATGGACGCGCAACCCCTGACATGCTGGATAAATGGGTGGAAAGGATTGCCCGTATGGATGCCGGGACCGTGGCGGAATGCTGCGGATTCGGACGTCCCTTCAGATCCGTCGGCACGGAGACGCAAGAAGCCCTTGGGATTGCCCTGGCCGCGAGGGCGGGGGACTTGCCCAGGATCGTTTCGGAAAACAAAGCCAAGATTCAGGTGCAAGGCCACCATGGAAACCGCTGACTTTTGCTACCGGCTGGTCCAGTGCCATCCGGATCCTTTCCGGTGCGAACCCCGCAACATCGGCGTGTTTGCCTATGCGCGCGACGGGAGGGCCTGTTTCCGTCTTCTGGGCGCGGGATTTGCCGGCGACACCCTTTATCCGTATTGCCAGACGGCCGGGCTTTCCGAAGCCGAGGCGTGGATATTTGCCGAATGGGAGGCGTGGTTCCGCTGTTTGGCGGAGGCCGGCTCCTTCGGGGAAATCGAGCGGGAATTGTCGCGCCTTCATGTCCGGGGGCTGCACATGGGCGTGACGGAACCCGTATGGACCGGCGGGCACCGCACCTTGGAAGGATTGGCGGAAGCCTTGTTTGACGAATCGGTGTGCCTCCCTCCGCAACCGTCCAAGTCCCGGTTCCAGGCCGTCCTGGATTCGGTGCTGGACGAGGCCGGGCTGGCGGGTTTGCCGCCATTCCACAGGGATGTCGAAATCGAACTGGAAACCCCGGACGAACATACTTTCATCCAGTTCGACGGGTTTCTGGCCGATCCCGTGCCCATGGGCATCAAGGCCATCCGGTTTGAGCGGACGACTGACAAAAACGCCCTGGCGCAAGTCAACGACGCCATTTTCACTTTCGGCATGGCGGCCAGGCACGAACTGCTTCCCTCTGGACGGAGTGTGATCCTGTACGACCGGGTTTCAAGCCGACGCCAGTATTTGTTGCGGCGTATCCACGGCCATGGCCTGATGCTTCAACTCGGCTCCCGTCAAACGCCCGGCGAATTGAAGGCGCTTGCCGGGATCGTGGCATAACCCCCCTGGCTGTCCATCCATGCCGGGCCATTCACCTGGAGGGTTGGACACCAACCATTACCGGCTTGTCCAATTCCACGCCGGCCCTTCCCGTTGCGAACCCGGTAACATCGGCGTGTTCGCCTACGGGCGGCGCGGCATCCGTTGCAGGATGATGGGCGATGGGCGCATCCTGCTCGGCGAGGGCTTGACCTCCAACCGTATTGCGTAGCGTTCGGGCTTTCCCCCGCCGAATCATGTCGGTGTCCGCGGAATGGATGGAGTGGTTCTGCTGCCTTTCGGAAGGTCCTTTCGTGGAGCTGTCCAGGCTGCGCGTCGCGCCCGGGGCATGCATGTGTCGGTCAGCGCATGCTATGCGGCTTGCGCCTGAAAGGGGGTGCCAGCCTAGCGTCCATCGCGGACGCGCTGTTTGCCGAATTGGTGGCCGTGCCGTAAAAACCGACAGCGTCCGCTTTCAAGCAGGCGGTGGATCATGCTCTGGACGAGGCCGCACCCATGGAGATCAAGTCTGTCCAGTTTGGACGGGCAACGGATAAGAACGCCTCGGTGCAGATCAACGACTCCCTATTCACCTTCGGCACGGCGGTTGCCCACGGGATACTGCTTCCCGGACGGTGCGCCATTCTTCATGACCGCCCGTCGAAAAGGCGGATGCACTTTTTGCAAAGGCTCGAAGGTCATGCCTTGTCGCCGCCCCTCGGTTCGCGGCGCACCCCGGAGGATTTGCGGGCGCTTGCTTTTGGGGTGCCCCAGCGGTTTGAATGTAACGGGCCTGGCCGGGGGTTCGTTCAACCAAGCGCGAACGCCCAACGGCGCTTCTCCGGCGGGGTCAGGCGTTTCAGCGCCGCCTCCATTTGCGCGGCCTCCCTGTGGCTGGGATAGACGGCCTTGGCCAGCAGCCGGACCGGCGGATTCATCCGGGTGTAGCGGGCGCCCTTGCCTGTCTCATGTTGCCGGTAGCGGGCCTCCACGTCCTTGGCGATGCCGGTGTAAATGCCGCCGCCCTTGCATTCAATCATGTAGAGCCACCAAGGCTGCTCAGGCTGCACGGTAAGCCTTCTTTTCGATCTCGTGGACCAGTTGCGGGTCGATCTTTTGCATGTATTTGATCGCGGTGGCCGTCGTGATCCCGAACGCCCTGACCAGCACTTTGGGGTGGTCCAGGCCGGACCGGTAGGCATTGTATATCGACGTGGCGAACAACTGCTCCGCCGTGACGCCGGCCTTGCCCAGCATGTGTGTGACCGCCGCCGGGGTGAGGTGCCCTCCGTGGTTCCTTCCTGTGAAAAGGTATTCGTTTTCGGCGGCATCGTCCATTGCCGACAGGGCCTTGCGGTCTTCCAGGCAGCGGTCGACGAGGGCGCTGACACGGGGATCGACTGCAATTTCCGCCGAGCCGAACACCAGCCGGTATTGCCCGTTGCGGTCCCTCGACAAATCGGACAGTTTGATGCGGACCACCTTGTTCACCGGTTGCGCGTAAAGCAGGAGGAAAAGGCCGATCAGAGATTCGCGGACGGATTTCCCGTCGGGATTGAGCCAGCCGCGCAGCAATTCCAGGTATTTCTGCCTGGGCAGGAAGGCGCCTTCTCGAAGGTCGCGTTTGACGGCCTTCAGTTTGATTTTGCGGAACAGCTTTTCCTTGAGGTTCAGATAGCGCAGGAAAGAGCGTATGGACATGGCGAGTCCTGGGTTTTCCGCGACGAACCGCTCGGCATGGTCGATGGTGATTTGCTGGGCGCCTGACACGCCTTCCTTTTCCCCCATGGCCAGGCAGAATTTGCGTGCGGCCCTCAACCCCTGGGTCACGGTGCGGAGTTTCATGCGGTTTCCCCCTTTGCGCCACCCCCGCCGCTCGTAACGGGCATGCACTTCCATGAGGTAGCCCTGGAATCGCAGCAGCAATGGGTGGAACCACGTCCCTTCGGCGGACTCCAACAAATGCCGCTGCCGGTCCATTTCGGCGGAGTCGGCCAGCAAATCGCGGGTCATGCCGGGGATCAGGCCCTCTTTCAGGAGGAATCCGTAGGGGATGGCGAACCGGCGCAGCCCGTCCAACCCGCCGGCGGCGGCGAGCAATGCGTCGGGCGTGATTTTGGTCGGCGCGTCGAATGCGGCGTCAAGCCGGGCGAACAGGAGGAAATAGCGGTCGATCCGCATCAGTGCGCTGGCGGCGGGAACGCTTTCCAGCAGCGCCGGGCCGAAATCCCCAAACGCTTTGCGGCACCACCCGTGTTGGAGCATGGCCGCGGCTTGCGCCGCGCGCTTCAGCACTTGGCCTTTGTGGTAGCAACCCAGGCATTGGCTTGCGCTATGGCGAATGCCTTCCTTCCCGCACTGCGGGCATATGAACGGCTTGCAGCCCGATTCCAGGCAGCGCTTGCAGACCGGCTTGCCGTCCGCCGTGGCCCCGGCGGGTTTGCGGTGCTTGCGGCATGCTGCGCATGTCGCATGGCCCTCTTGCTTTTTCAGGCAGCGGTGGCACACGCGCCGCCTTGCCCCGTCCAATTCGACATGGGACCAGAACAGGTCGCTCTGCCCGCACACGTCGCAGGTTTCCGGCTCGCGGTAATGCCGGGAGCATGGCCAGCAGAGCGCGCCGTCCTCCACCAGCAGACTTGCTTTTGGCAGGTCGCGGCCGCAATGGAGGCAGGTCCGCCCTTTGGTCCGGCAGCTTTTGCAGAGCGGCGAACCGTCCGGGCCGGCCATCCGGGTGTTTTTTCCGCAACCGGGGCAGGGCAGCAAGGGGACTTTGCCCGCGCAGCGCAGGCAGTAGCGGGCCTCCCCTCTGACCAGGCTGTACTTTTCCACTGGAGTCCCGCATTCGGTGCATGAAGGCTTTTCGCCGCCGGACATGGTTCTGGCCTATTTTTTGGTGGGCAAGGGGAATGGCGCCAGCTTGGGTCCCAGCAATTCCTCTTCTGGCTGGCTTTGCGGAGGCGGTTCGGTCCGTTTCCTGTTTGGCTTGGCAGCCGGCGGGGATGGGGGCGGGTCCTGCTGCGCGGACTTGGCTCCCTTGCCGGGCGGCTTTTGGGCTTCTTGATGTGGCGAGGCTCCCGCCATTGGCATCAAGTCGTCCAGGGAGCATTGAAGCACGGTGAGGAGCGCCTCCAGCAAAGCCATGTTGATGCGGTCCGGCCGGTTGTCCAAAATGCGG
>CAJPFO010000081.1 GCA_905339255.1 Myxococcaceae bacterium | reverse complement strand
GCTTCACCTCCATGTCCTTCGGATCCTGCTTCGGGATCCAGCCCGTGACGAAGCGGAAGACTCCCTTCGTCACGCTCGCGTTCACCCGGCCTCGCTTCGTCGCCGGATCGTAGACGAACTCGTCGACGATGAGCTCGCTCTGCGGCCCCATCGTGAAGACCGTCTCATCGAGGAGCAGGATCTGCATGCCCGAACGCGGACCGCTCGAAAGCGCGTCCTGCATCAGGATCTCTTCGCCGCTTCGCAACGGACGCTGCGCGTCGCTCGCTCTTGCGAGAGCGACCTCTCCGCGCACACCCGCGGAGACGCCGGCTCGCTCGGCGGCCAGGGAGGAGCCGCCGAAGGCGAGGAGAAGGCAGAGGACGAGCATGTGCCGCATCGGGTACACCTCACCCCTCCCCCGGACGCCGAGCATACCCGAAGCCGGCATCGCAGGTCACCCCATTTGCGAGGGCTACCTCTCGGGAGGGTCGTAGGCTCCGCCGCTCGCCCCCTCTCCCGGATCCTCGCCCTCTGCGGCCTTCACGTCCTCCTGTACCGCCGCCTCGGGGCGAACCAGCTTCGAGGCGTCGATCGGATGGCGCTCCTCCATGAGCCGATGGATCCGCGTGCCCATCGTCTGGTGCACGACCGCGGAGTTGCGTCCGAGCACGTTCGAGAGGAGCGTCACGTAGTAACGCAGCGGAACCGCTCGGTCTGGAGTCTCGACGATCGCGAGCGAGTTCATGTAGTTCTTCGTCGTGCCCTTGTACTTGAGCGACTTCGGGCACTCGCCACCGCACTCGTAGAACGAGCCCGACTTGAAGAAGACCGCCGAGTCTGCGAGCGCGGGTGCGGACGCGTAGCGGATCCTGCGATCGGTCGAGTAAAAGATCCGCTTCGCTTCGAGGCTCGACCACGGATCGACGAGCGCTCCCTTCTCCATCTGGACGAGGTACTCCATGAGCGAGCGCGCCGTGGCGTACGAGCTCGTTCCCGGAACCCGCGCCTTGCCGGGCTTCGAGAAGAAGCCCCCTTGGCGGAGCCGATCGAGGTCGAGGCCATTTCTCGAGATCGGATCCTGGGTCACCCGATACAGCGCCTTCACGAGATCCGGCTTCGGCGTCTTCGTGAGGTACTCGGCTTCGAGGGCCGGGTCGGCGGGATAGCCCTTGCCGAAGTGCTCGAGCAGCAGGAGCTCGCGCTGCAACAGCGCAGCGGCCGCGTCCGAGCTCTTCGAGATCATGTGATCGAGGTAGGTGTAGACGTTCCAGGTGTCGCCGCGGCGGATCCGCCGGTTGGTGACTGCAGCGTCCCCTGGATTCCACACGGGGACGGTGTGCTGGTCGCTCCCCATCCAGTCGTCGGCCGTCATCTCGGTCTCGCGCAGCACGCGACGCCTCGCCTCGACGTCGTCCGGATGGGCATCGGCGAGCGTCTGGAGCCAGCCGAGCAGCACGACGATCTTGCCGACGCTCCCGGGGTTCAACTTCATCGCCGGGTTGTGCTCGGCGTAGACCGGGTTCGCCGGGTCGGAGAGGTCGAGGAGCGCGATGCCGTAGACGCTCGCATCGCCTCCTGCGAGGCGCGCGAGGCGCCTCGAGAGCTCCGGATCGGGTTTCGGGATCTCGAAGTCTGGACGGTCCGCGAGCGCGAGGGCGATCCGCTCGCCCGGGTACTGCGCACCCGGCGCGATGTTGGGGCCGCGGACCGCGCCCTTCAGCACCTCCTGGTAGGCAGCGAGCCGCGGGATCTTCGTCGACTCCGCCGCGTCGAGAGGATACGCGGCCGCCGTCGACGCGGCGGCGACCAAGAGCGGGGCCAGGAACGCTCTCATCGCTTCACTCCCGAGGCGGTGCATCGAGAGAGACCCGCACGGAGGAACTCCCCGCCGCACGGGCATCGAGCGAGCGAAGCGTCTCGCTCTCGAGTGCTCCACGACTTTCGTTGAAGGGGCGGATCTGGAGCAGCGTCACGCGGTGGCCACGCACACCGAACTCCACGTCCGCGGGCCGGACGACACCGTCGTCGCCTCGCAGGAGCGCGAAGCGCTCGGGCGCCGCCTCCGCGACGGCGAGCAGCTGTGCCACCTCGACCGGTTGCAGAACGGTGTCGGTGCCGCGGGTCGGCTCGGTCCCCACCCCGCCCCCCGGCAAGAGCACCTTCTTCGTCTTCTCGAGCGCCTGCGCCAGATAACGGACGTCGCGCCCAGCGAGGCCCGCGACGAGCGATTCGGCCGATTGCCCATCGACGGCACCGCCCACGCCTTCGTTCGTCGCGATCGTCACGTATCCGTCCTGGCCCGTCTCGAGATCCTTGCTCACCATCACCCCCGAACGCTCCGCGGCGAAGGCCTCCTGGAGGAGCACGGCCGGAAACACGTATTCCGGCCGGTCCATGAGCGATTGCCTCCAGGCATACGATCGTTCCGTGAAGGGGGATGCCCAGACCTCGCGGATCGCCTCCATCACCGCGGCTTCGCCGACGACGTTCGGCACCGTCAAATTGAGTCCCGCTCCGGTGAATCCCGCGAGATCCTCGACGTTCGTGTCGCTGCGCACGAAGACTCCGCCGCCGCCGGGAGCGAGCCGCTCGAGCGACTCGCGAAGCTGTCGCCGGAAGTCGTCTCCCGGATCGACCCGGGCGACCCAATCGCGCATCCGCGCGAGCGTTCGCGTGACGGCCTTCTTGCGCTTCGCGGGCGGAAGCTTCGCGAGCGACGCGTACTGCTCGCGGAGCCACTCGAAAACGGGGGGGCCCGACGGCTCGATCGGCCGATCGAGAAGCTTGCGGAAGGCTCCGAATGGGATCACGACTCCGTCGGGGACCTGCGCTCCGAAGGCATGACGGAGCTCTCCGAGGTTCGCGCTCTTCGGTCCCGCGAGGCGGCCCTGATCCGAGGCGCGGAGCTCCGAGAGCGGAACGAAATCGGTTGCCGCGAGGTCGAGGCGAGCGAGGTCCGGCGAGAGTCGGGCTTCGGAGGGCTTCTCGGGAGCCTTCGCGACGACTGCCTCCGCGCGGGGCCCGCCCGCCGAGAGCTGCACGACTCCTTCCGGGCTCACGGCGAGAACGACGGGCTTGCCGTTGCGGGCGCGGATCTCGTCGGCGAACTCGCGGCCGACCACGACGTTCGGGATCCCGAGGTTCCGGGCGAGGAGCTGCACGTGCGAGAGCGAGCTCCCTTCGCCGAGTGTGAGGATCCCGGCCACGGGCGGAAGCTCCGAGGTCGTCTCGGGAAGGAGATAGATGCCGTTCGGGTCGTAGAATCGCGAATCGAGCTTTCCGCGAGGGACGCGGAGCGTGCCGCGCGCGAGTCCCGGGTTGAGCGCGCGAAGCCCCGCACCGAGCTTCTTGCCGAAGAGCTCGTGTTCGATCCCGGCCTGCGCGTTGGCGTCGCGAACCAATCCGTCGACCAGCGTCGTGTAGACGAGCAAGGGGCTCGCGCGCAGGCGATCCTGCGGACAGCGAAGCGCGAGCGGATCGAGCTCGGCGAGCGAGGCGACACCTTCGTCGAAGTGGAACGAGAGCGTTCCGTTCGCCCACTCGGGCCCTCGCGCGAGCGTGCGGAGTTCGGCGCGATATCGATCGAGCGTCGGGTCTTCGCTCGCGAGCCTCTCGACGACCCCTCTCGCGGTCTCGGCATGGCGGAGGTTCAGGAGTCCGCTCCCCGCGAGGGCATCGGCCGCCTGCGCGATCCACTCGAGCCGCAGTCGCCGGGACGCCCCTGCCGACGCCGCGAGGAGATCGTTCCCGCTCGCGTAGGCCGTCTCCTCGAGCGCGAGGCTGGCCTCGAAGAGCGCGATCGCTGCCGCACGGTCCCGGAGCGACGGGGTCTCCTTCCGGAGTCGAGCGAGCCAACGGCTCGACTCGGCAAAGCGCGTCGCCGCATCCGGAGCGCGTTCGAGCGTCGAGGCTCCCCGTTCGATCTCCTCGGCGAACTCGCCTCGAGGCAACCGCGAAGCGAGCGTGCGCATGCGATCCGGGGCCGGACTCGGTCCGTAGAGCGCGTCGATCCGTCGCGCGAGCTCCTCGTAGTCGGCGGCCAGATCCCTTCTCCCTTGCGACCGGGCGAAGGCCCGAACCGCTGCCGCATCTCCCGCGTCGGGGACACCGTGGATCTTGACGCGGATCGGAAAGAAGGGCGGATCGGCATCGCCGAGGACGAGCGCGCGCTGGCGAACGTCGGCCGCCGACGCCGCACCCTCCCCCGCATCGGGCGAGCTCGGAAGCGCCCGGATCACCTCGCGGAGCGGAAAGTAGCGAGCATCGTCGCGCCAATCCGGATCGTCGAGCAGTGCGGCGACGAGCCGCGCCATCCCTTGCCCCTCGTCTTCGGCCTGGACCGAGCCGCGGTAGCTCTTCGTGGCGCGCATCACCCAGCCATCGTCGAGTGCGATGAGACAGCGCTCGACGACCATCTGCTGGAGCGCGCGAAGGTCTGCCGACGTTCCCGTGAAGCGCTCGGGCTTCACGATCGCGTAGACGTTCGCGATCTCGTAGCCGCTCGAGCGGAGCGCCTTGACCTCGTCGGTCCACTCGCCGTACTCGAGTCCCCCTCCGCGCGGATCACAGCTCTCCGACGGTGGAAGCACCGATCCATCGTTGCACCAGTGGCGAAGGTGCTTGAACGGACCTCGCGGTGCGGTCTTGATCGCTTCGATCCGATCGCGAAGCGGCAGCTCGTCGGAGCCCGGTCGGATCGCGCTGGCGCGCCGCTCCGCAGGCGCCGGCGCCGCGAGCAGCACGCAGGCCACGAGGGCCCACGCCGCCGGCTTCATCCGCGCCCTCCCGCACCGGCGGCTTGGGCGGCCCCCGCGACCGCGACGCCTCCTTCGGGCGGGCCTCCGACGCCCTCGGCGAGCTGCGCGTGCTCGCGCGCCACCACGCTCGCAAGGGCGAGCCATCCCACGACGAGCAGCACCGTGAAGGCGAAAAAGCCTCCCGTGCCGAGGTCGAGGACCTGCACGCCGACCAGCACCGTGAGCGCGGAAAGGCCGTCGCCGGCTCGCGCGAAGAGCGAGTCGACGGCAGGCTTCACCTTGAGCTTCACGAGCGGTGGTACCGGAAGCCAGAGCACGTTTCGAGCCGTGTTGCTGATCGAGTAGTCGGTCGCGTTGTCCGCCACCTTCATCATCTTCACCACGGCCAGCACGGGTACCACGGCCATTGCCGAGTACGCCAGCAGCGAGATCGTCGGTGCGACGAGCAGCATCACTCCGAATCCGCCGTACTTGAGGAGCCGAGACGCCACGAACGATTGGAGGACGAGCGCCGAGACGTTCACCCAGAAATAGAAGCTTCCGTAGAAGGCAGCCGTCTCGGCCCGTGTGAAACCGAGAAGCGCCGCCGGATCGACGATTCCCCTCGACTGCGCCTCCTCGCTCAAGAACTCCTGGACGACGCGGAAGAGCAGGTTCTCGCCATTGGTGTTGACCCAGTTGAGGAGCATCGTGACGAGGGCGATCGCGAGGAGCAGCCGGGAGGAAAAGATCAGGCCGAAGGCGCCGCGGCCGGCTCCCTGCGGCGCGACGCCGGGCGGCCGAGGCCTCGCCTCGCCGCCGAGTCCCCGCGGCCCGCGCGAGTCGGCACGACGGGTGAGCAGGAGCGAGAGCGCGAGCGGGACGAGAGCGACGACGAGGAGCTTCTCGGTCGCGACGATCTTGCCGTGGACGAGTGTCTCGGTGAGCCAGGAGCCCGCGACGGCTCCAGAGGTCGCTCCGATCGCCACGAGGGGCACGAGACGACGGCCCTGCTCGTCGTCGTAGAGGTCGGCGACGAGCGCCCAGAACTGCGCCACCACGAAGACGCCGAACATCCCCACCCAGAGGTAGAAGAGGATCCCGGTGATCGGGAGGTTCTCGATGAAGAAGTCGGGCTGCACGAGCCAGAAGCCGACCATGCACACCATGCAGCCGACCGTGACGCGGCTCAGCAGATCGACTCGCTTCCAGCGATCGACGAGCGGCGCGTACGCCCGGATGGCAATGAGCAGAAGGATCGCCTGACCGAAGCTCGTGTACGCCTTCACCTCCATTTTCGAGAGCGCGGCGACCGCGGAGACCGCGATCCAGCCTTCACGAAGCGGTTTGATCAGGTAGTACGAGCAGAGCAGCAAGAAGACGCTGCCGAAGAGCAGGAGCGCCGTTCGACCCTCTCCCGGGCGGACCTCGGTGAAGATCCGCAACACGCGCTCGAGCCCGCTCGGCGAGGTAGGAGCGGAGGGCTCGGCTTCCGCTCCCTGCATCGATGCATCCTCCTCGAGACTCTGCCCCCGGAGCTTCCGGGTTCATCGCATGATACGGTGCCCGAGGTCAACCGTCCCCGGAGGCGCCGATGCCGCTCTCGACGACTCGCCGACGCTCGTCCCTGCTGCTGGCGGGGCTCGTCGGCGTGGCGCTCGGCTGCGGCCGCGACGCGTGCGACGTCGTCCTCTTCACGAACGTCCATCAGATCCACGCGGCTCGGCCGATCGCGAGCTTCGAAAAGGAAACGGGGCTACGGATCTGCGCCACGTACCCGAGCTTCGAGAGCAAGGCGACGGGGGCGCTCAGCCGCTTGCTTTCCGAGTCCGGCGCACCGGTCGCGGACGTCTTCTGGTCCGACGATCCCGTCCGCCCGCAGGCGCTCGTGCGACGGGACCTCGTCGCGCCCTACCCGCCGCCTGCAGCGGCCGACCTTCCCGGGGATTTCCGCGACCCGGGCGGAATGTGGACGGGCGTCGGCGCACAGGCGCGCGTGCTGCTCGTCAACACGAAGCTCGTCCCCGACGCGAAGCGACCGACCTCGATCCGGGATCTCGGGGATCGCCGCTTCGAGGGAAGCGTCGCCATCCCGAATCCCCGCCACGGAACGACCCTCGTCCACCTCGCGGTGCTCGCGGCGAGACTCGGGGACGATCCGCTCCACGAGCTGCTCGGCAGCCTCGATCGCAATCGGGTGAAGATCGCCGAGACGAGCTGGGCGGTGAAGGAGCTGGTCGTGTCGGGCCAGGCCGCCGTCGGCCTCACCAACTCGGATCACGCGCAGGAGGCGGTCGGGTCGGGAGCGCCCGTGGCGATCGTGGTTCCCGACCAGGAGGCCGACGGGCTCGGGGCCCTCGTGCTGCCGACGGCGGTTTTCTTGCTTCGGGATGCACCACATCCCGAGAACGCCCGGCGCTTCGTCGACTTCCTCGTCTCGGCGCGCGGCGAGCGAGAGCTCGCGGCCGACGGCGCGTATCTTCCCCTGCGCGCAGATCCGGCGGCCGGCCCCGACCGGGGGATGCCTCCCCTTGCAGGAATCCGACACACGACGATCGATCCTGCCGCCGCAGAGTCCGCGCTCGAGCGGCTCAAGACCTGGCTCGACGCGTTCTTTCCTTGAGAGAGAGGAACCTCTCCATGGCCCCGATCGAGAAGCTGCTCGAGATCATGGCGCGACTCCGGGATCCGGAGGGCGGCTGTGCCTGGGATCTCGAGCAGCGCTTCGAGACCATCGCCCCCTATGCGATCGAGGAGGCCTACGAGGTCGAGGACGCGATCCGTCGCGGGGATCTCGAGGGCCTTCGCGACGAGCTCGGCGATCTGCTGCTCCAGGTCGCCTTCCATTCCCAGATGGCGAAGGAGTCCGGCGCCTTCGACTTCGGCGACGTGGTCGAATCGATCTGCGACAAGATGATCCGGCGACACCCGAATGTCTTCGGCGATGCCACGATCGAGACGGCGCGCGAGCAGGTCGCCGCATGGGAGGAGAGCAAGGCGCGCGAACGCGGCGCCGCAGCCGGCCCGCTCGACGGAGTTCCTCTCGGCCTTCCGGCGCTGCTCCGCGCCGAGAAGCTCCAGCGGCGAGCCGCCCGCGCCGGGTTTCCGGCCCCCGGAGCCGAAGCGGCCGCCGCTGCGATCGACGAGCGGCTCGCCGAGCTCCGAAGCGCGCAGCCCGGCGACGACTCGCGAGGCGTCGTCGGCGACCTCCTCTTCGCCGCGGTGGCGCTGGCCCGCGCGCTCGATCTCGAACCCGAAGCGTGTCTGCGCGACGCGAACTCGCGCTTCGAGGCGCTCTTCGCCAGGCGCGACGAGAACGGGTGATCGTGTCGAGGCGAGACGAGATCCGCATGAGCGACGACGAGCGCCGTGCGTTCGTACGTTCGGCGCGGACGATCCTCCTGTGCAGCATCGGAAACGATGGGGTTCCCCATCCGATGCCGATGTGGTTCGGGGTCGAGAGCGACGGCGCGATCGTGATGACGACCTTCGCCAAGAGCCAGAAGGTGCGGAACATGGAGCGCGATCCGCGCGTGTCGCTCCTCGTCGAGGACGGCGAGGTCTACTCGAAGCTCCGCGGCGTCGTGATCTACGGACGCGCGGAACTCGAC
>CAJPFO010000080.1 GCA_905339255.1 Myxococcaceae bacterium | reverse complement strand
GGACTCGAGCGAGATCCTCGCCGGCTTCGGGGTGAATGCAGCGCTGGTCGAGGAGATCCGCCAGCGTTTCGAGGTCGATCCCACCTCGGTGCATCCGAGCTGGGCGCAGCTCTTTCGCGACGAGGACGGCGACGAGGCGGGGGACACCGTCGAGCCGCCCGCACGAACCATCCCGCCGACTCCGGCTGCGCCCGCGCCACCGACCGAGGCGTCCCTCGATCTCGCTCCGCATCTCGCGGACAAGCATGCGAGAGTGCTCCGGCTCATCCACTCGTACCGCGCGCGCGGACATCGCATCGCGAAGGTCGATCCGCTCGGTGCGGGGTCCGTCTACTTCCCCGAGCTCGACCCCGCGCACTACGGCTTCGGGCAGCGTGATCTCGATCAGTCGTTCATCGCCGGCGACCTGCCCGGCGGTCCGATCCAGACCCTGCGCGAAATCCTGGAGAGGCTTCGCGCGACCTATTGCCGGAGCGTCGGAGTCGAGTTCACGCACGTGCAGGAGCCCGGCCGCAAGAACTGGATCCAGAGAAAGCTCGAGGAGACGCAGAACACGAGCCCGCTCTCTCCCGAGGAGCGCCTGCAGATCTTCGAGAAGATTGCTGCCGCCGAGCTCTTCGAGCGCTTCATCCACACGAAGTTCCTCGGCCAGAAGCGCTTCTCGCTCGAGGGCTCAGAGGCGATCATCCCGATGCTCGACGTCATGGTCGAGGATTCTCCGTCGCACGGAATCGTCGAGATCGTCTTCGGCATGGCGCATCGGGGGAGGCTCAACGTTCTCTCGAACATCATGGGCCGCTCGCTCGAGACGCTCTTTTCCGAGTTCGAGGACGCCCCGCTGCTCGAGAGCCCATTCGGAAGCGGAGACGTGAAGTATCACAAGGGGCATACCTCCGATCGGAGGACACGATCCGGGGCGAACGTCCACCTCTCGCTCACGTCGAACCCTTCGCATCTCGAAGCCGTGAATCCGGTCGTCGAAGGCCGATCTCGCGCGAAGCAGACCCGCGCTGGCGACGGGCGCGGGCGAACGATCCTTCCGCTCCTGATCCATGGAGATGCCGCGTTCTCGGGACAAGGCATCGTCGCCGAAACACTGAACCTCTCGGGCCTCGCAGGCTACTCGACGGGAGGGACCATCCACATCGTCGTGAACAACCAGATCGGCTTCACGGCGAACCCGGCCGAGACGCGCTCGACGCTCTACTGCACGGACGTCGCAAAGATGATCCAGGCGCCCGTCTTCCACGTGAATGGCGACGACGTCGAGGCCGTGATCCATTGCACGCGACTCGCGATGGCGTATCGGCAGCGCTTCGCGAGCGATGTCGTGATCGACGTGCTCTGCTACCGGCGTCACGGCCACAACGAGGGCGACGAGCCGAGCTACACCCAGCCGATCCTCTACGAGCGGATTCGCCAACAGCCGCCGCTTCGCAAGATCTACACCGAGAAGCTCGTCGCCGAGGGAATCCTTCGCGACGCCGACGTCGAGCGCATCGAGCAGGACCTGAGCGAACAGCTCGCGCAGGCGCTCCAGATGATCAAGACACGACCGCCGAAGCCCGAAGAGCCCTACGAGCCACAAGGACCGTGGACGGGCTACTCGAGAATCTCTCCCGTCGAGGCGCCGACGACCGCGGTGCCGATCGAACGGCTCGCCGAAGTGGCCGAAGGGCTCGGCCGCGTCCCGCAGCATTTCGTCGTGCATCCGAAGCTCCTCCCCATGCTCGAGAAGCGCTGCAAGGTGATCGCAGAGAACGGACCGATCGACTGGGCGCTCGCCGAAGCGCTCGCCTTCGGGACGCTCCTTCTCGAAGGCCATCCGGTCCGCCTGTCGGGGCAGGACAGCGCACGGGGCACCTTCAGCCATCGCCACGCGGTGCTCGTGAACCAGCGGACCGGAGAAGAGTGGGCGCCGCTCGACCACCTCTCGAAGACGCAGGCGCGCTTCGAGGTCTACGACAGTTTGCTCTCGGAGGCCGCGGTGCTCGGCTTCGAGTACGGCTACAGCCTCGCCGATCCGACGACGCTCACGCTCTGGGAGGCGCAGTTCGGAGATTTCGCCAACGGGGCGCAGGTGATCATCGATCAGTTCATCTCGTCGGCGCACGTGAAGTGGGGGCGGATGAGCGGACTCGTGATGCTCCTCCCTCACGGGTACGAAGGACAGGGACCCGAGCACTCGAGCGCGCGGATCGAGCGCTATCTCCAGCTTTGCGCCGAGGACAACATCCAGGTCACGAACTGCACGACGCCGGGGCAGTACTTCCATCTGCTGCGCCGGCAGATGCGACGGAACTTCCGATCGCCGCTCGTGGTCTTCACGCCGAAGAGCCTGCTGCGCTCCCCGCGTGCGCTCTCGCTCCCCTCCGACCTCGCCAACGGCGGCTTCGAGACCGTGATCGGCGACGAGGCGGCTTGCGCGCGGCCGGAGGCCGTCCGCCGCATCGTGCTCTGCTCGGGGAAGATCCACTACGACGCGCTCGAGCGGATCGAGGAGCGCTCGGGAGCGGGCCGTGCGCGCGATGTCGCGCTCGTCCGGGTCGAGCAGATCTACCCGTGGCCGGAGAGCGAGCTCGCGCGCGTGATCGCCCGCTTCGAACGTGCCGACACCGTCGTCTGGCTCCAAGAAGAGCCCTCGAACATGGGCGCCTGGAGCTTCGTCCGGGATCGGATCGAAGCGCTGCTCCGGCCGAACCAGGCGCTCCGCTACGCAGGCCGTGCCGAGAGCGCGAGCACGGCGGTCGGTTCGATGCGGATCCACCGCGCGCAGCAGAAGGCGCTCCTCGACGAGGCGTTCGCGGGGCTCGGGTAGGAGACCGAAGAGGGTCTCTCCGCGCCGACGACCCGGCAGCTCGCCCCTGCACGGAGACGTGCGGCAGCGGTCGATTGTCCAACATGCGCGTCGGCGGAGCCACGTCGAGCCGACCACCAGGAGGACCCCGGATCAGCGCCCTGGCTTCGGGAGGACGTTTCCGCGCAGGCGCGCAAGGATCCGGCGGAACAGCGCAGGCGCGATCGCGCGGACCACGTAGCCCCCCGCGGCAATCCGCGGGACCGTCACCTCGTGGCGCCCGAGCGCGAGCGCGCGAACGATCGCCCTCGCGACCGCTTCGGGCTCGATGGCCGTCCGAAGCGCGCTCTCGGGAAGCCTCGAGCGCTCGTCTTCGGGGACGAAACCCGTTCGCACCAGCCCCGGATAGACGGTGAGCACGTGGATCCCGCGCGGAGCGAGCTCGATCGTGAGCGCCTCGGAGAGCCCGGTCACGGCGAACTTCGACGCCGAGTAGACGGCCTCGTCGGGCTGTCCGAGTCGACCCGCCACCGACGAGACCGAGACGATCCATCCGCCGCGCTCGCAAAGCGGCTCGAGCGCAGCGCGAATCGTGTGGAGATGTCCAGCGACGTTGGTCTCGAGGATCGAACGGATGTTCTCCGCATCGTGATCCTCGAAGAGCACGTGACGACCGATCCCGGCGCAGACCGCCACGAGATCGATCCTTCCGTGCGCCGCTCTCGCGGCCGAGAAGGCAGCGGCGATCGACGCCGGATCGCGAACGTCGCAGACGTGCGTCGTCACACGAGCGCCGCGAGCGCGAAGCTTCTCGGCTTCGCGATCGAGCGCAGCGGCCCCCCGAGCGAGCAGGGCCAGCGCGAAGCCTCGCGCGGCGAGCTCGCCCGCGAGCGCCGCGCCGATTCCACCCGATCCGCCCGTCAGGAGGGCCACGTCCCCCTGCGCGCGGCCGAGCCGTCGCAGCTTCATGCGAGCCAGGCGCGAAGCTCGGGTCCGAGCACCCGCGGCGCCTTCGCGAGATCCGAGACGCGTCTCGATCCCGTGAGAAGCGTGATGGCGCGAAGCGAATCGGCGAGGCGGTTCGCGGCCGCGAGTGCCGCATCGAGCCCTCCCTCGGCATACGCGCGAAGCATCGGAAGCGCGAGCGAGACGGCGTCTGCTCCGAGGGCGAGCGCGCTCGCAGCATCGAGGCCGCTGCGGATTCCGCCCGATGCGATCGCCCCGAGCCCCTCGCGCTTCGCATAGACGATTGCCGCGGCCGTCGGGATCCCCCACTCGCGGAGGTCCTCGCCGAGCGCTCGCTGACGCGGCGTGCCCCGGAGTGCTTCGACGGCCGTCCAGCTCGTTCCGCCGGCGCCCGAGACGTCGACCCACGAGACGCCCACGCCGCGGAGCCTCGCGAGGGTTCCTGGAGCGAGGCCGCAGCCCGTTTCCTTCACGACGACGGGGATCGGAAGCTCGTCGACGAGCCTCGTGATCGCATCGACCGCGCCGCGGAAGTCGCGATCGCCCTCCTCCTGAACGAGCTCCTGGGCTGCGTTCAGATGGATGCAGATCGCGTCGGCGTCGATCGCCTCGGCGAGCTCGGCGACCACCTGGCTTCCGGCTTCGCGTGCCTGGACGAAGCCCACGTTTCCGAGCAGCAGCACGTCTGGGGCGACTTCGCGGACGCGGTAGCTCGCCGCCGTCTCCGGGTGGACGAGCATCGGCCGCTGCGATCCGACCCCGAAGCCGAGGCCACATTTCTGCGCGACGGTCGCGAGCGCACGGTTCAGGATTCCGGCCTCCTCGGTCCCGCCGGACATCCCCGAGATGAGAATCGGTGCCTCGAGCCTCTTGCCGAGGATCTCGGTCGAGAGATCGACCTCGTCGAGCGAGAGCTCGGGAAGCGCCTCGTGGAGCAGGCGCACTTGTTCGAGCAACGTCGTCGAACGGTGCTCGACATCGCCCTCGGCGCAGAGTCTCAAATGCGAGTTCTTTCGATCGGCGATCACGCTCACGCGCGTCCTCCGAGCGCCGCCCGTGCGGCTCGATGGCCCGAGAGCGCGGCGCCCTCGAGCGTGGCGGGAAGCCCCGTATCCACCCAGTCGCCCGCGAGGTAGAGCCCTGCGATTGCGGTTCGCGTGCCCGGGCGATGCGGCTGGATCTCGGGGTCCGGAGCGAGAGTCGCCGCATGCTCGGTCACGACGAGGTGATTCTGGACCACGGCGCCCACCGCGCCCGGAAGGGCGCTTCGCACGTCGCGGATCACGATGGCGGCGATCTCGTCGCGGGGGATCTCGTTCCAGGCGTCGGCGCCACTTCGCACGCAGGCGATCCGGTGTCCGGAGCCCGCGTCACGGTGGCGGCCGTGGATGCGATCGACCTGGAAGAGCCACTGCGTCTCGCAACCGAGAAGCCCGAGGAAAGGCGGCCCGCCCGGATCGCGATCGAGCCAGAGCGAGACCGAGACGATCGGTGTCGCGCGATCGAGTAGCGCGTGCGGAGCGACCCCGGGCACCTCGAGGCGGCGGAGCGCAGGCGGCGGCACGGCGAGGATCACGGCGTCGGCGTCGATCCGCTCTCCCGCCACCACGACCCCTCGGGCACGGCCGCTTTCGATCACCACGGCATCGACCGCAGCGCGCGTGCGGAGAGTCCCTCCGCGCGACTCGAGGAGCTTTCGAGCGGGCTCGACGGTGAGCTCGGAAAGCGGGAGCGCCGGCAGCAAGAAGCGACTCCCCTCGCGCGAAGCGAGCAGCGCGCGGCCGACGACCGCTGCGAGGAGCTTTGCACTCGCACGCTCGGGATCGGCATTGAGGGTCGCCCAGATCACCGGATCCCAGAGCGCGCGCCGCGCGCGCGCCGATTGCCCGAGCGCAGCGAGCGCCGCC
>CAJPFO010000079.1 GCA_905339255.1 Myxococcaceae bacterium | reverse complement strand
ATGAACGCGCGTGCACGATCGCTTCGCAGCGCCATCGCCCGCGCCCGACGAGCCCCGGGAAGGCGACGCCAGCGGACGAGATCCTCGCTCACGTGGAGGCCCGACGGCGTCGCCGCTGCAACGAGCACGCCCTCGACCGCGAGGCGCTCGATCGCGCGCGCCTCTTCGCCCGCGCCGGGGGAGCGATCGACGAGCGTCCCGTCGGCTCCGAATACGAAGAGGCCGTCGTCGGTCCCGACCAGGAGCTCGCCCGAAGTGGCGAAGGCCAAGGCGCGCACGGGCGCTCGTGTCGACACCGAGACGAGCGTCCGCTCGTCGGAGCCGATCTCGAAGCCGCGCTCGTCACCGACGGCGATCCGTCGCGTCGTGGGATCCGTCGCGACGGCGAGCGGCGCGCTGCCGCGGCCGAGCGCGGGCTCGCTCCAGCGAAGCACTGCCGTTGCCGGCTCCGGGATGCTCGCGAGCGCCGGAAGCGGAACGGCGAGCCCGACGACGAGTGCGACGGCAACGTGCATGCGACGCTCCAACGCAAGCTGCGTGCCAGCGCGCTCGAGCCGAGCGTCCGCGATGCTCGACCGCAAAGCCGCCGAGTTGCCGCGCGCAGCCTCGGACGGAGGGTCGCGGCCGTGAACGGTTTCGAGGCACCCCGGGGTGAACGTGTCTTCGCGCCCGCCTTGACGGCGCCCGAGCGCTCCCCAAGAATCGGCGCATGCAGCGCCAGCGCCTCCGCGATCTCGCGCGTACGGCCTGCGGCGCGATGCTCGCCGGCCTCGTTCTCGTCGCCGCCGGAACCGGCTCCGCCGAGGAGCCCGTCGTCTACAAATGGGTCGACGAGAATGGCGTCGCCCATTTCACGACCAAGCGTTCGAGGATCCCGGACGAGTTCGAGGACTCGGCCGAGGAGATCCGTCGCGCCCCGGCGGTCGCCACCTCTCCCGCGCCGGGCCCCTCCGTCTCGCGCCCCGAAGCCGAGCCGGTCCGGACGCCCGCCGCCGCGCCGCCCGCGGTCGCCGCCCCGCCGCCCGAGCCCCCGGCGCCACGGGTCGTCCCCGACGCCGAGTTCGAGGAGGCGCCGCTCGGATCGGAGCGGCCGGCGCCCGCAACGACCGCACCCGTCCCGAGCGCGGCGGCTCCACCTCCCGTCGTCGATGCCCCGCCGCCGGGGTTCGTTCGCGGGCAGCCGGGCGCACGCGCCGCGAACACCCCGCCCGAGGACGAGAATGCCGCGCTCTCGGCGGAGCAGGAGGACGAGCTCGACCGGCGCATTGCAGCGCTCGAGGCCGAGGTCGAGAGCGAGCAGACCAAGCTCGAGAACCTGTTGAGCGATCCCGCGACCGCCAGCGGACCGCGAATCGCCGAGCGCGAGGACTTCCGCGCGATCGCGCTCCGGCTTCCGCAGCTCCAGGCGGATCTGAAGTCCCTTCGCGAACGGCGCACGCGAGCGAGCGGGCTCTGATGGCGCCGATCGTGGCGCTGGCCGGGGGCGTCGGCGCCGCACGATTCTTGCGCGGAGTGGTCCGTGCTGCGTCGCCCGACGACGTCGTCGTGATCGTGAACACCGGCGACGACCGCGAGTTCTACGGAGTCCACGTCTCGCCGGACGTCGACATCGTGACCTACACGCTCGCAGGTCGCGTCGATTCCGAGCGGGGCTACGGCCTCGACGGCGACGGCTTCGCCGTGATCGACGCCCTCGCCGCGCTCGGCCACGAGACGTGGTTCCGGCTCGGCGACCGCGACCTCGCGACCGCCCTGCACCGTACCATCCGCCTTCGCGAGGGTGCCGGCCTCGCCGCGATCACCGACGAGATCCGCCGGGCCTTCGGCGTGCGGCCGCGGATCCTGCCGATGTCCGAGGATCCGTGCCCGACGTTCGTCGAGCTCGAGGGTGGACGCCGGGTGCATTTCGAAGAGTACCTGGCGCGAGACGGTGCTCCGGACGACGTGCGCGCGGTCGACCTCTCGGCGGCGCGAGCGGCGTGTCCAGCGCCGGGGGTGCTCGACGCCCTCGCGGCCGCGCGCGTCGTGCTCGTGTGCCCGAGCAACCCGATCGTCTCGATCGGACCGATCCTCGCCGTCGGCGGAGTGAGAGACGCGGTCACGGCCTCGCACGCGCCCGTGGTCGCGATCTCGCCGATCATCGCCGGAGCCCCGGTCAAGGGGCCGGCCGACCGGCTGCTCCGGGGGGTCGGCATCGAGGTCTCGGCGCGCGGCGTCGCGTCGCTCTACCGCGGCGTCGTTCGCGGCTTCGTCGTCGATTCGCGCGATGCGGACCAGGCGCCGGCGATCGAGGCGCTCGGAATGAGGACGACCTCGACCGACACGTGGATGCGCGATCCCGACGCGTCGACCCGGCTGGCGGGCGAAGTCCTCGACTTCGCCGCTTCGCTCGGATGATCGCCGCCCTCGTCCCGGTCAAGCGTCTCGAGCAGTCGAAGTCGCGGCTACGGCCGGGCCTCGCACCGGACACGCTCCGCGAGCTCACGCTCGCGATGCTCGCCGACGTCGTCGACGCGCTCCGCGCGGCTCCCGAGATCGGAACCGTTGCCGTCGTGACCGAGGATCCAAAGGTCGCGAGCGCCGCCTCGAGCTTCGGAGCACGCCCGTTGCTGCGGAGCGACGAAGGGTTGAACGCGAGCCTCGACGGGGCTCGCGAGGTCCTCTCCCGCGAGGGAGCGACCGCTCTGCTCGTCGTCCTCGGGGACGTTCCGGGGCTCTCGGCCACGGACGTTCGCGCGATCTGTGAAGCAGGAGCGGCGCTCGGTCCGCGAGGCGCCGTTCTCGTTCCCGCTCGCGACGGTGGAACCGCGGCGCTGCTGCGAACCCCGCCCGACGTGCTCGAGTCCCGCTTCGGCCCCGAGAGCGCAGCCCGACACCGCGACGAAGCCACACGCAATGGTGTTCCTTTCCGGGAGCTCGCGTCGGCCGCTCTCGCGATCGACCTCGATCGTCCCGAAGACGTCGAGGCCTTCTTGGCCGGCCCCGGCGCCGGACCGCGAACGCGAGCCGTCCTCGGCGTCCGCGATCGAGCGGCGCGTTCGTGAGCGGAGCATCCCCGGCTCCGATCCGGCTCGTTCCGCTTCGAGGAATCGGCGCCGTCCTGCCCGGCGACGACCTCGCGGCTGCGCTTCGCGACGCCGCGCGTCGCGAGCGGATCGAGCTCACCGGCGGCGTCCTCGTCGTCTGCCAGAAGGTCGTCTCGAAGGCGGAGGGTCGCGTGGTCGCGCTCGCCGACGTCGTGCCCTCGGACGCCGCGAGGCGCCTCGCCTCCGAGGACGGAAAGGACCCTCGGCATCTCGAGGTCGTACTCCGCGAGACGATGCGGATCGTACGGCGCGGACCGGGGGTGCTCGTCTGCGAGACGCACCACGGCTTCGTCTGCGCGAACGCCGGGGTCGACCTCTCGAATGCGCCGGGCGAGGACGTCGCGGTGCTCCTTCCGCTCGATCCCGATGCTTCGGCGCGCCGGCTCCGGAGTTCGCTCGGAGGCCCCGATGCGCCGGCGGTGATCGTCTCCGATACCTTCGGTCGCCCCTTCCGGGAGGGGCTCGTCGACGTGGCGCTCGGTTGCGCCGGGCTCGCGCCGATCGACGACCGGCGCGGAAGCCGCGACCTCGCGGGGCGAACGCTCCAGGTGACGGCGATGGCGACGGCCGACCAGCTCGCCGCCTGCGCAGGGCTCCTCATGGTGAAGGACGCCGGTGTTCCCGCCGTCTTCATCGAAGGGTTCGCGGTGCAAGGAGACGGCGACGCACGCGCCCTGCTTCGCCCGCGCGAGCGCGATCTGTTCCGCTGACCGGCGGCCGGCCGGGAGCGCCTCGAGGGGCCCCTATGCCGCGTCGAGGATCGCGCGCCAGAGCGCGTCGACGCCATCTCCCGTCACGGCCGAGCACGCCACCACGCAATCGCGTTCGAGACCCGACGCCTGCGTGAGCTCGCGAACGCGTCGCGCACGCTGCATCGGGGCGAGCTTGTCGATCTTCGTCACGACGAGCACCGCGGGGATCCCGCGCTCGACGAGCCACGCGAAGAGATCGCGCTCGGCATCGCCGATCTCCCGACGCACGTCCTGCAGCACGAAGACCGCACGAAGCACCGGGCGCTCGACCAGATACGCCTCGATCCGCCCGCGCCAGCGGTTGCGCTCCTCTTTCGAAACGCGCGCGTAGCCGTATCCCGGAAGGTCGACGAGGACGACCTCGCGGCGCTCGGGCTCGGCCCCCGGAACCTCGACGCGGGAGCTCACGGAGAAGAAGTTGATGAGTCGCGTCTTGCCCGGCTCGGCGCTCGTCCTCGCGAGACCCCGGCGTCCCGCGAGGCGGTTCAGAAGGCTCGACTTCCCGACGTTCGAGCGGCCCGCGAACGCGAACTCCGGCCGCTCGGGCGGCGGAAACTGCGCCGGCTCGGCCGCCGTCGCGAGGAGCGCGGCGCCGACCGCACGGACCGCTCGCTCGCGCGAATCGGTTCTAGGCGAGGACACGGGCGAGCCTCTCGATCGCCGCATCGAGGTCGGCCTCGGCCGCGGCGTAGCAGAAGCGCAGGTGCCCCTCACCCGCTGCTCCGAAGTCGATCCCGGGCGTCACCGCGACGTGCGCGCGTTCGAGCAGATCGAACGCGAGGCGCCGCGAATCGACGTCGAAGGCGCGTGCATCGGCGAAGGCGTAGAACGCGCCCTGCGGCAGCCGTGGCACGCCGAACCCGAGCCGTCGCAAGCCTTCGACGAGGCGTTCGCGACGCTTCGCGTACGCCTCTCGCATTGCGGCCACCGTCGCCGCTCCGGTCCGAAGCGCGGCGATCCCTGCGTGCTGGACGAAGCGGTTCGCCGAGATGAAGAGATTCTGCTGGAGCACCTGGAGCGGGCGCGCGGCCGGCGCCGGGGCGATCACGTAGCCGAGCCGGAAGCCCGTCATCGCGTAGCGTTTCGAGAAGCCGTCGAGAACGAAGACGTCGCCGCCGAGGCCGAGTGCCGACGAGACCACCGCTCCATCGTAGACGAGGCCGTCGTAGATCTCGTCGGAGACCAGCGGAACGCCCAGGTCCGCGAGCGCGCCGACGGTGGCCGCGTCCTGCACCGCGCCCGTCGGGTTGGAAGGCGACCCGATCACGATCGCCGCCGTTCGCGTGCCGAGCGCGCGTCGCACGCCCGGGACGTCGATCCGGAAGCCCTCCTCTGCGACGCTCGGAACGAAGACGGGGATACCGCCGCAGACGCGAACGAAGTTCGGGTAGCAGGGATAGTGCGGGGTCGGGATGATCACTTCGTCGCCGGGCTCGACGAGCAGCGAGAAGACGAGGAGCATCGCCGCGGAGGTCCCGTTCGTGACGAGGATGCGGTCGGGGTCGACCGCGACGCCGTGGCGGCGCTCGTGGTCCTCCGAGATCGCGACGCGCAGCTCGCGAAGCCCGCGGCTGTCGGTGTAGCGGGTCTCTCCGGCCTCGAGGGCGCGGACGCAGGCCGCGACGGCGCCGCGCGGCGGCGCAAAGTCCGGCTCGCCGATCTCGAGATGCACCACGCGCGCACCACCGGCCTCGAGCTCGAGAGCCCGCTCCAGCACTTCCATCGCGAGAAAGGGCTCGACCGCGTCGATGCGCGAGGCCCGGCGCATCCTGCGGGGGTAGCCGCGGCGACCTCGCGTGTCAAGCGGCGAGCGAACGCAAGTGGGCGAAATCCGGAGTCTTTCCGGCCGAGCTCCGGTGGACTGCCGGGGCGCCGGGTGATAGCTTCGAGCCGAACGGAGAAGCGATGTCGAAGGGTCTCCAGATCGCGCTCGGAGCGGCGGTGATCGCCGTCCTGCTCGGCTGGTACGCGAGCGCGAGTCTCGATGGCGCCGGCAGCTACCGCTACTTCCAGACACTCGCCGAGCTTCGCGAAGCGGACGTCTCGGGAGAGCTCGTCCGCGCCCACGGCTACGTCGCGCCGGGCTCGATCGAGCGGGACGTTCCGGCACGTTCGATCCGCTTCGCGGTGCAGGGTCGTCCGCCGCACGAAGCCGGCGTCGAGGCCGCGCCGCTCGCGGTCGTCTATGAGAGCCTCGAAGTGTCCGACATGTTCAAGGACGGCGCAGAGGTGGTCCTCGAAGGAACGCTCCACTCGTCGACGGGCGGCGCCCCCGTGTTCCGCGCCACCAACGTGCTCGCCAAGTGCCCGAGCAAGTTCGAGGCCCAGACGGCGTCGGCCGAGTCGTAGCGCGTGTCCGATCTCGGCCTGCTCGCGCTCCGTCTCGCCTTCGTGGTCGCGATCTTCGGAATCGGAGCCGGCGTCTACGCCGGGGTTTCGCGGCGACCCGAGTGGACGGAGGTCGCTCGGCGGGCCGTGCTCCTCGTCGCGGCGTGCGTCGGGCTCGCGACGGTCGGCCTCTGGATCGCTTTCGCGAACTTCGACTTCCAGATCCGCTACGTCGCCGAGCACTCGGCTCGGAGCATGACGCTTCCGTATCGCCTCGCGGCGCTCTGGGGTGGGCAGGCCGGCTCGCTCCTGCTCTGGCTGTTCCTGCTCGGTGGCTACTCGGCCGCCTGTGCTTTCGCGAACCGCAACGCTTCGCCGAGGCTCTTGCCCTGGGTGTTCACCTCGCTGCTCGCCAACTCGCTCTTTTTCCTCGTGCTCACGAACTTCGTCACGAACCCCTTCGAGAAGCTCCCGCCGACCGAGGTTCCGAGCGACGGCAACGGTCTCAATCCGCTGCTCCAGCACCCCGCGATGATGGCGCACCCCGTCATGCTCTACATGGGCTTCGTCGGCTTCGCGGTTCCGTTCTCGTTCGGGTTCGCCGCGCTCGTGACGGGAGAGCTCGGCACCTCCTGGCTGCGAAGCACGCGCCGCTGGACGCTCGTTCCGTGGTTCTTCCTCTCGATCGGAATCCTGCTCGGCGGGCGCTGGGCGTACGAGGTGCTCGGCTGGGGCGGCTACTGGGCCTGGGATCCCGTCGAAAACGCCTCGTTCATGCCCTGGCTCGCCGCCACCGCCTACCTGCACTCGGTGATGATCCAGGAAAAGCGCGACATGCTGAAGATCTGGAACCTGGTGCTGGTCGGGCTCACGTACTCGCTTTGCCTCTTCGGCACCTTCCTCACGCGAAGCGGCGTGGTCCAGTCGGTGCACTCGTTCACGGCGGCGGGATGGTTCGGATACATCTTCCTCGGCTACGTGGTCGTGGTCGCCGCGATCTTCTTCGCCCTCGTGTTCCGCAGAAGCGGCGAGCTCCGGAGCCGGGACCGCCTCGAATCGGTCGTTTCGCGCGAGTCGAGCTTCTTGCTCAACAACTGGGTCTTTCTCGGGATCCTCGGAGTCGTCGTCTGGGGAACGCTCTTCCCGGTCGTCTCGGAGAGCATCACGGGCACGAAGATCACGATCGGCCCTGCCTTCTTCAACACGATGGCGGGCCCGCTCGCGCTCCTGCTCCTCTTCCTCACGGGCGTCGGACCGCTCCTCGCGTGGCGGCGCGCATCGCCGGCGAGCCTGCGCCGGCAATTCTTGTGGCCATCGCTTTGTGGTGTCGCGACGGCCGTCGTGCTGCTCATCGTCTTCGGAGGCGGACCGGGCTTCGTCGCTCTCGCGACGTGGACGCTCGCCGCATTCGTCTCGGGGACGATCTTCCAGGAGTACGCGCGGGCGATCCGGGCTCGGGTTCGCAACGGCGAAGGACCTCTTCGCGCCGTCGCGACGCTCCTTCGCCGCAACCAGCGCCGCTACGGCGGCTACGTCGTCCATCTCGGCGTCGTTTTCATCTTCATCGGAATCGCCGGCGCCGCCTTCAACCAGGAGAGACTCGAGAACATCGCTCCGGGCCAGAGCGTCGAGATCGCCGATTACCGGCTCGAGTACCTGACGGCGAGGCCGATCCCGAAGCAACACTACGGAGGCGCCGTCGCACGGATCGCGCTCTACCGCGGCGAGCAGCCGCTCGCCGTGATGACGCCGGAAAAGCGCATGTACTGGATGGAGCAGCAGCCGTCGTCGATTCCGAGCATCCATTCGACGATTTCAGAGGACCTCTACGTGATCCTGACCGCCGTCGAGCCCGACGGGTCGGCGACCGTGAAGGTCTATCGGAATCCCCTCGTGAACTGGATCTGGATCGGGGGCTACACGTTCGTACTCGGGACGCTCCTGATTCTCTGGCCGCATCCCGAGCGCTCGCGCGCATGAGGGGGCGCGTCTTGGCCGCGGCATTCGCGGTCGTGTGCCTGGCTTTGGCCGCGCACGGACGAGCGCCGCACGACGCGAGCCCGGCGGGCGAGATTTCCGACGTTCCGCCGGGACCTGCGACGATCCGCGGGCGGGTGGTCGCACCGGGCGGCGACACGGGCGCAGCGGACGTCGAGGTCGTTCTCTACGCGCTCTCGCAGGGGCGCCCGCCCGGGCTTCGGCGGACGCAGACCGACTCGCAGGGTCGCTTCGCCTTCGAGCGGATCGCGAACGATTCCGAGACGTCGTACCTGCTCGGCGCGCGCCGCGACGAGGTGCCCTTTCCCGGCGAACGTGTCTCGTTCGCATCCGGCGAGCTCGAACGCGAGGTCGAGATCCGGATGGTGGATCTCACGGCCGATCCGGGCGTCGTGCAGGTCGGCCCCGTCGAGATCCGGCTCGACTCGATCGGCGGCCGGCTGGTCGTCTCGGAGAAGCATCGGCTCCGCAACCCGAGCGGCCTCGTCTACTACGTCTCCGACGGCGACCGCGCGAAGGGTGCGCCCGCGTTCCGTACCGAGCTTCCGGCCGCCGCGAGCAACCTCGCCGGCCCGCTCGGAATGCTGCCCGACGGTGTGGTGCGAGACGCGGATACGCTGCGCTTCTTCGGCCCGATCTATCCCGGTGAGCAGGACCTCTCGTTCTCGTACACCCTCCCGCAAGCGGAGGCCGGGGCGTCGGTGTCGAGGCGGCTCGTCTCGGGCGCCGAATCCCTCACGCTGCTCGCGCCCGAGACCGGCCTCGAGGTCCGCGCGCAATCGCTCGCCGCGGGCGAGACCCTCGATCGCGAAGGACGGCGCTACCGGAGCTTCGGCTCCGGCCGGCTCGCGCCCGGGGCGCGCGTCGCCTTCGACGTCACGCTTGCCGAGGCCGAGCGCGACCCTGCTGCGCTCTCGGTCG
>CAJPFO010000078.1 GCA_905339255.1 Myxococcaceae bacterium | reverse complement strand
GTATTCGTCCCCGTCCGGAAGTCGCTGCATGCCGAGCGCCATGAAGCTCGCCCGGATCGCATCTCCCTCGGCTGCGGCGGCGGTCGCGGCCGCCGCGTCTCCGTGCGCGTGGAAGAAGGCGGCTCGATCGAAGAGCGCGGGCTCGGCACGATGCTGGAGGGCGTGCGCGAGCTCGTGGGAGAGAACGAGCTCGCCGAGGAGATCGCGGCCGGCGAAGGCCGAGAGGATGCGGACCTCCGTCGGCGTCTCGGCGTCGTCGATCACGTAGAGCGCGCGTTCGCGGGGGACGTAGAAGCCGAGAACCTGATCGCCGGCGAAGGTCGCGAGCGCCTCCGACGCTCGCGACTGCTGCGGCCAGAGACCGAGCGCCACGAGCGCTTCATCGACTGCGGCCTGCGCTTCGGCCCCGATCTCGTTGCGAGCGGCCTCCTGCAGGACGTTCGAGGCTTCTTCTTTCGAGACGACACGCGTCTCGACGGGCTCTCCCGGCTCCTGCGAGCGCGCCGCCGCCGTGATGATCCGAAGTCGCTCGAGCGGCTCTTGCTCGATTCCGCCCTCGACCGAGTACGACGACGGTGCGGCGCAGGCGAGGGCGAGGCCCGCTGCGGCGAGCGCAGCGGCGATGCGAGCGCGCGGGTCTGCGAAGCTCAGTGAAGCACGCGCGGGGTCGGCCGAGTCGCCTCGGGGTTCGGGCCTGCGGCGATCCATCGGCTCCGGAGTATGGAGAGGAAGCGCTCGACGCCCTGGTTCACGCGGAGTGTGCGGAGCGACGGGAAGATCTCGAACGCGTGCTGCGCGCCCGGAAGCTCCGCATACGCGACGGGCTCGCGAGACTTCTCGCGGAGCGCCTTCACGAAGGCGCGCGCGTCCCCCACCGGGACGAGCGAATCGGCATCCCCGTGGATCACGAAGAAGGGCGGCGCATCCTCGTGCACGTGCGAGATCGGTGACGCCTCTTCCCAGCGCTCGGGGATCTCGTCGGGAGCGCCCTTCATCACGTGGCGCTCGAGGATGCTCCGCAGGCCCGAATGCTGCCACGCCCCGCTTCGGTCGAGGAAGTCGTAGACGCCGTAGAACGGCACGCAGCCCCGCACGCTCGTATCCGCGCTCTCGAAGCCCGGCTGGAACGAAGCGTCGTTCTGCGTGAGCGCGACGAGCGACGCGAGATGCCCGCCGGCCGAGCCTCCCGTCACGACGACGAACGCGGGATCTCCTCCGTAGTCGGCAATGTGCTCGCGGGTCCACGCGAGCGCGCGCTTCACGTCGACGAGGTGCTCGGGAAAGGTGGCGTGCGGCGAGAGGCGGTAGTTCGCGCTCACGCAGACCCAGCCGTGGTCGGCGAGCTGGTACATGAGCGGAAGCGCCTGGTCGTCCTTGCGGCCTCCGATCCAGCCTCCGCCGTGGATCTGGAAGAGGACGGGACACCCCGTCGGATGGTCGCGGTGGCGGTAGACGTCGAGCGTCAAGTCGATCCCCCTGGCCCGGCCGTAGACGACGTCGCGAGTCCGCTCGACGAGCGCGGATCGGATCGGGAAGGGCTGGACCACGCGCCGCCACTCGAGACCCGAAAGCCGGCTCGCGAGCTCGGGCGCGAGGGCATCGAGCGACTCGGCGCCGAACGCTTCGGCGAGCGAGCGCTCGACGATGTTCGCCGCCTGCGACGCTCGAAACTGCGCGAAACCGAGACCTCCCCACGAGACGAGCGTGATTGCGAGGCCGAGCTGGCCCGGCCAGGAATCGAACGCGCCGAGCAGGGCGAAGACCGCCGTCGCGATCGCCTGCCATGCGACGTGGTGGAGGGCGAGCTCGCTCGTGAGCCAACCTGCCGCGAAGCTCAACATCGAGCGACGCATCCCGCGCGGATTCGGGAAGATGGCATTCCAGGTGAAGGCCGCGCCCCAGAGGCTCACGGCCAGGAAGAGCCAGGAGATCACCGTTCGTCCTCCTTCGACGGGCTCAGGCCCCGAGTGCCGCGGGCGTCGCTGTGACGCGCCGGGTGAGCTCGAGATGCGCTTTCACGACCTCGACGGGAAGCGGCGAGGCCTCCAGCCGCAGCGCGGCTCGCAGTCGGATCGAATGGAAGATCGTCCCCGTGAGCCCGATTCCCGCTGCCATGACGGCAAGGATCGTCGAGACGCCGGGCTCGCGCGAGAGGCTTCCGACCGTTTCGAGAGCGACCGTCGTGCCGGCGGCGAAGACGAGCGCCGACGCCGCGATCCAGATCCCCACCCGGGCCACGAGCGGCTTCTGGCCGGTCTCGAGCGCCCGCTCGAGCTCGCGTGACGAGAAGTGGTCGAGGAACCAGCCTGCGTCCTCGTCGACTCCGCGGTCGCCCGCCGGCTCGAGGCGGGCGCCGGTGAGCGGATCGATCGCGGTCTCGCCGCGCCGGTGCGCCTCGATCCCGGCGACGATCGCGCGGTGGATCTTCTCGTCGATCGGGAAGAAGATCGCGATCCCGAAGGCGACGAACGACGTGGCGGCGGGAAGCAGGGCGAAGATTCCGCTGATCGCGAGCCTCACCGTCCCGCTCTGTTCTACGTTCGGCTCGAAGCCGAGCGATGCCAGGATCGCGAGCGGCACCGAGGCGCTCGGAATCACCGCGAACTTCGTCATGATCGACCAGAGGGCCCCGTACTGCGCCTCGCGTCGCTTCCCGGTGAGGAGTTCGTCGTAATCGATCACGTCGGCCTGCATCGCCGGCGCGAGGAACAGCCGCACGCCGAAGGTGGCCCCCGCCCAGACGAGGATCGCGAGCGTCGCATGGAGCTGGCCTTCGCCCACCCAGAAGAGCGCCGCCGACCCCGTGCCTCCCATGAGGAGCGTGACGAGGTAGATCGCCTTCTTCCCGAAGCGCCGCGAGGCTCGGATCCAGATCGGCATGAAGAGAAAGGCCGAAGCGAAGTAGGTGAGCAAGAAGAGACCGATCCACTGGTTGGGGTTCTCGGGTCGCAGCACGTACTTCGTGAAGTACGGGATCATGAGCCCCGGGATCGCCCCCGTGATGCTCGCTGCGAGGTAGACGGCGAGCAGCACGCGGAACGAGCGGTTCCGCATCACCCGGCGCAGGCCGGGGACGAGCGGGTTCGGAGGGCGTCCATAGTAATCGGGCCGCTCCCGGATGCGGACGCAGAGGATGACGTAGAGCGTCGTGAGCAACGCTCCCATGCCGATCGCGAGCGCCGCGTACGCCGAACGGTCACTGCCGAGGAGCGGGATCAGGAGCGCGGGAGCGGCGGCGGCCACCATCGTCCCGAGGACCGAGAAGCCCTCCATCCATCCGAACAGGCTGAGCCTCTCCTTGTAGTCGCTCGTGAGCTCCGGGCCGAGGCCGTAGTGCGGGATCCCGTACATGGTCGTCGCGAGGAAGAACAGGACGAAGGTGACGGTGAACCAGCGCGCGGCACCCATCTCCGTGAGCGATTCGGGCGGGCTGAAGAGCGCGATGAAGGCGATCGAGCAGAAGGGCGCGCCGGCGAGCATCCAGGGCCTGCGTCTTCCCCAGCGAGTCTTCGTCCGATCGGTGACCCAGCCCATGAGCGGGTCGAGGATCGCGTCGAAGGCGCGCGCGAACGCGACGGCGAGAGCGATGTAGCCGAGCGGCACGAGGATGGTGTCGGAGTAGAAGATCGACATGTGGATGGCGACGGGAATCGCCATGCCCGCGCCGGCGAAGTTCGGAGCGCCGTAGGCGAGCTTCACGCCGAGGGGAAGTCGATCATCCTTGCCGACGTAATCCGGGAAGGCGGGCGGTGCGGGCACGGCGGCAGTGTGGCGGGCGCCCTCCCGCGGCGCCATGCGCGCTGCGTCATTCGTAACGGAGCGCCGCAATGGGATCGAGGCGGGCCGCGCGGCGTGCCGGATAGAAGCCGAAGAACGTTCCGACGAGGGCGGAGAAGACGACCGAGCCCACGATCGCGGCAGGCGAGAGCAGGACGGGCCAGCCCGCCACCCGGGAGACGGCGAAGGCGACGAGTGCTCCGAGGACGACTCCGACGATGCCCCCGGCGAGCGCGAGCGCCACGGCTTCGACGAGGAACTGGACGAGGATGTGGCGCTCGCGCGCTCCGACCGCCATCCGGATCCCGATCTCGCGGGTCCGTTCGGTCACGGAGACGAGCAGGATGTTCATGATGCCGATCCCTCCGACGAGAAGCGAGATCGACGCCACGAGGAGCAGCAGGAGCGAGAGCACTCGCGTGGTGGTCTGCTGTGCCTCGGCCATGTCGTTCAGGCTGCGGACGGTGAAGTCCGACTCCTCGCCGGGCTGGGTCCGATGCCGCTCGCGGACGATCCTCGTGATCTGTTCGATCGCCTCGGGGATCGAATCGCTCGACGCGGCGCGCGCGAAGATCAAGTCGACGTTGCCGACGAGCTTCGCTCCGAGGACGCGACGCTCCGCCGTCGAGAACGGCATCATCACGACGTCGTCCTGGTCCTGACCGAACGCAGTCTGTCCCTTGCCCGCGAGCACGCCGACGACGCGGAATGGGACGTCCCGGATCCGGATCGTCTCGCCGACCGGATCGACCCCGACACCGAAGAGGTTCTCGACGACACTTCGACCGAGGACGGCGACGCGCTGCGCCGTCTCTTCGTCGCGTTCGGAAAAGAAGCTTCCCGAGGTGAGCGGCCAGTCGCGGACCAACGGGTACGAGGGAGGCACTCCCTGTGCGACGGTCGACCAGTTCCGGTCGCCCGATACGACCTGGACGACCTGCCGGCGCATCCAGGCGACCTCGTCGACGGCGGAGGCGTCGCGCGCGATCGCCTGCCCGTCGCCGACCGTGAGCGTCGAGGCTCCTCCCCAACCCGAGCGCGCGCCCGATGCCGTGGTCGCGCCGGGAATCACCATGAGGAGATCGGTTCCGAGGCTCGAGATCTGCTCGCGGACGACGGCGTTCGCCCCCTGTCCGATACTCACCATCGCGATCACGGCGGCGACTCCGATCACGATGCCGAGCATCGTGAGCGACGAGCGGAGCTTGTTGCGCCGAAGCGCGCGAAGCGCGGTCCGGATCGACATCCGCAAGAGCGTCATGGCGCGACGCTCCTCGAGGCGCCGGCGTGCTCGGGGCGTTCGTCCGAGACGATCTCGCCGTCGCGGAAGGTGAGAATCCGCTCGGCGAAGGCGGCGACGTCGGCTTCGTGCGTGACCATCACGATCGTGATCCCGCTCCGGTGGAGCCCGGCGAGGATGTCGAGGATCTCGACGCTCGTTCGCGAGTCGAGGTTTCCGGTCGGTTCGTCGGCGAGCAGCAGGCGCGGTCGCTGGACGAGCGCGCGCGCGATCGCCACCCGCTGCTGCTGGCCGCCCGAGAGCTGGCTCGGAAGGTGGTGCTCGCGACCCGCGAGCCCGACCGATGCGAGCGCCTCGCGAGCCCGTCGCTCCTGCTCTCGAGCGGGCACCTCCGAATAGACGAGCGGGAGCTCGACGTTCTCGAGCGCGGAGGTTCTCGGGATGAGCTGGAAGCTCTGGAAGACGAAGCCGAGTTCGCGGCCCCGGATCGACGCCCTCTCGTCCGAGGAGAGCGTCGCCACCTCGCGGCCGGCGAAGCGATGGCTTCCGCGGCTCGGGCGGTCGAGGCAGCCGAGGACGTTCAAGAAGGTCGACTTTCCCGACCCCGAAGCGCCCATCACCGCCACCCATTCGCCGGCGTCGATGCGGCACGAGACCCCGCGGAGCGCGGCGACCTCCGAATCGCCCATCGGGTAGACGCGCCAGAGCTCGCGGACCTCGACGAGGGGCTCCACCGGACTATCGCATCCGCGGGGCGAAGGGATTCTTCGCCGCGGGCGTCGCCTCGCTCTTCGTGAGGCCGACCACGACCCGGTCGCCCGGCGCGATCGCGCCCTCGACGATTTCCGCGTGGCGATCGTCCCGCAGGCCGACTCTCACCTCCACGCGGCGCATCGCACCGTCCGAATCGGCGACATGGACGGCGGGACCCTCGGCAGGCGGCGAACCGGGCGGGCTGAAGCGCAGGGCCCGGAGCGGGACACGAAGGGCGTCGTCCTTGCGCTCCTCGAGGATCGAGACCGTCGCGGTCATTCCCGGCTTGAGCGCGAGGTCGCGGTTCTCGACCGAGATCACCACCGGATAGGTGACGACGTTCTGGACGGTGACCGGCGAGTTCCGGACCTGCGTGACGACGCCTTCGAAGCGGCGGCCCGGATGGGCATCGACGCTGAAGTGCGCCTGCTGCCCCTCACGGATGCCGCCGATGTCGGATTCGCTCACGCTCGCGTTCACTTGCATCTCCGCGAGGTCCTGGGCGATCAAGAAAAGCGTCGGCGTCTGGAAGCTCGCGGCGACGGTCTGCCCGACGTCGACGTTGCGGCTCACGACGACCCCGTCGACGGGGGAGACGATGTCGGTGTAGCCGAGACTGATCCGTGCTTCGCGGAGCGTGGCCTCGGCCTGGCGGACCGCGGCACGGTCGAGCGCGATCTGCGCAGCGGCCTGATCGTGCGCGCTGCGCGCGGTGTCGAGGGCGTCCTCGGAGACGGCGTTCTCGGCCCGAAGCGACTCCTGCCTTGCGAGCTGGCGACGCTTCAGATCGAGGTCGGCTTGCGACTTCGTCACCCTCGCCCGTGCGTTGGCGAGGTTCGCCTCGGCCGCCTCGACCTTCATTTCGAAGGGAGCAGGATCGATCTTCGCGACGCGCTGGCCCTTGCGAACGGCGGAGTTGAAGTCGGCGTCGATCGCGAGGATCGGTCCCGACACGTAGGTGCCGACCTGCACCGTCGTGACGGGGTTCACGGTTCCCGTGGCCGTCACCACCGCCTCGATCGGTCCTCGATCGACGAGCTCGCTGATCGCGGCACCTGCCTCGGTTCCGTTCGAGCGACCGAAGAAGAGCCAGACGGCGGCGGCGCTCGCCGCCAGCGCCCCCAGCAGGAGGGAGCGACGACCGATCGACATCGAGAGCATCCTCCGCGGCCGCGCACTCGCGGCGAGAGGATCTGGATAGCATGCCGGCGGCGGGAGGCGCTTCGGCGGGGTGGTGAAGCTTCGAGCGGGCTTTGGTGCTCGCATTGCGCCGCCGGCGATCCGGACCGTTCGCACCCGTGCGGGCGGCGGCGGGAATGCCCGCTCGCATCGAGCCGCGGTCCGGATCGCTCGGCGGCGCTGTTAGAATCGTGTCGGCATGATTGCGGCGACTCCTGAGCAGCCCCGCGAGCCCCGCGAAGAAAACCCGCCTCGCGCCCCGCGATCGGCGCGGCTCGCCACCGCGGCGAACGCGCTCACGCTCGTGAGGCTCGCCGCGGCTCCCGTCGCAGCGCTCGCGATCTTCGGTGAGAACCACGAGGCGGCTCTCCTGCTCTTCACCGTCGCCGTCGCCACCGATCTCGCGGATGGTCCGCTCGCTCGCCGAAGCGGTGGGTCGAGCCCGATCGGCGGCTTTCTCGACCATGCCACCGACGCGACCTTCGTCTCGCTCGGGCTCTTCGCGTGTGCGCTCCGCGACCTCGTCCCGTTCGTGCTCCCGCTTTTCGTGATGGCGGCCTTCGTGCAGTACACGCTCGATTCGCGCGCGCTCTCGGGGCGCCCGCTCCGGGCGAGCGCGCTCGGCCGCTGGAACGGGGTGGCGTACTTCGTCCTGCTCGGGGTGCCGGTGGTCCGGGACGGCCTCTCGGTCGGTTGGCCCGCAGATGGCATCGTCCTCGGCCTCGGGTGGGCGCTCGTGGTCTCGACGGGGTTTTCCATGATCCTCCGTGGGCGTGCCTGGCTCGACACGAGGCCCCGCCGCCCCTGAAGCCTCGAGCCGCGCGCGGCATCCAACCGTGCGAGCGCCGGAGCACGAGGCAGACTTCGGCAGAGCGCACGGGAGGTGGATTGCATGAGTCGCCGGGACGTCTTGAAGGGAACCCTCGGGGCCATCGGCCTCGCGCTCACGGGCCGCCGCGCCGTGGCCGAGGGGGCCTCGAGCGAATCCGCGATCGAACGCTTCGTCCTTCCGAAGAGCGAGTGGCGAAAGCGCCTCGCCCCCGAGGCCTACGCCGTGCTCTTCGAGGAGGGCACGGAGCGCGCGCGGACGAGCCCGCTCGAGCAGGAGAAGCGTCCGGGGACCTTCGTCTGTGCCGCGTGCATGCTCCCGCTCTTCGAGTCCTCGACCAAGTTCGAGAGCGGGACGGGATGGCCGAGCTTTTTCCGTGCGATCGAGGGCCGCGTCGCGACGAAGCTCGATCTGAAACTCATCCTGCCGCGGACCGAGTACCACTGTGCGCGCTGCGGTGGTCACCAGGGGCACGTCTTCGACGACGGACCGCCGCCGACGGGCCTTCGCTACTGCAACAACGGTGTCGCGCTGCGCTTCGTTCCGGAGGGCGAACCGCTCCCGGCGCTCGTCGGATCGTGATCCGGCGTTTCACGTGGGTGGCGATGCTGCTCGTCTTCGCGCGGGCCGCGTCCGCCGAGGAGGCGATCGCCACCTTCGCGGGAGGCTGTTTCTGGTGCATGGAGCCCCCGTTCGAGGCCCTGCCCGGGGTCTCGACCGTGGTCTCGGGTTACACCGGAGGGACGAAGGAGAATCCGACCTACGAGGAGGTATCGGCGGGAGGGACGGGGCACGCCGAGGCCGTCCTCGTCCGCTACGACCCGGCGAAACTCCGCTACGAGGATCTCCTCGCGGTCTTCTGGCGCAACGTCGATCCGACCGTCTCCGATCGGCAGTTCTGCGACGTCGGCCCGGAGTACCGTTCGGCGATCTTCGTCCACGACGCTTCGCAGCGGAAAGCTGCCGAAGCGTCCCGAGACGAAGTCGCGAAGCGCCTCGGCGTTCCGGTCCGGACCGAGATCACGGACGCCGGGCCTTTCCATCCCGCCGAGGAGTATCACCAGGACTACGCCAAGAAAAATCCCCTCCGTTATCGCTACTACCGCTACAACTGCGGACGCGACGCGCGGCTCGAGGAGGTCTGGGGCGCGGCGGCGCTGCTACGGTCCGACGGCCGCGGGGCAGACCTGCGAGATCCCCGGCGCGAGGCCGAGTGAGGCCCGCGTCGCGAGCGTGCCGTCGAGGCCCGTGCAGCCCTCGGTGCCGCCGACGTCGCACTTCTCGAAGCCCGGAAGGTTGCCGACTCCACCGGTGAAGGGCGCGAGGCCGAGCGACGCCCGCTTGACGAGCGTGCCGTCGATCCCGGTCACCTGGCCGTCGTCGTTCACGTCGCCGCACTGACAGGCGTCGCCGATGCCGTCGGGAGCCGAGCCGAGCCCGATCCCGCCCGCGTCCTCCTGCAAGGGGTTCGCGGCGAGCGCGCAGTTGTCGCAGACGTCGCCGATGCCGTCGTCGTCGGCGTCCTCTTGGAGCGCGTTCACCGTGCTCGGGCAGTTGTCCGACTCGTCTGCAATCCCGTCCGAATCGGCATCGGCGATCGTCGAAGGACCGACGATCGCGAGCAGATACGGGCGGAGGTTCGGATCGACGCCGGTCTTCTCGAACGAGTAGAAGCCGAGCACGCGCTCGGAGGCCGAGGTGAGTGCGACG
>CAJPFO010000077.1 GCA_905339255.1 Myxococcaceae bacterium | reverse complement strand
CCTTTTAAGGGTAGGTTTTTTGAGGGGGCGTGACGATACGAGTGGCGAGGCCGCTCGTTTGAGGCATACTGTGGATTGTCCAGATCTCAGTGTGCCGGAGGGAGCATGTCTCGCCAACAGGAAGTAGACCAGTGGATGATGACGGTCAAGCAACATCTGCCTCATTTGAGCAAACCGCAAGCCACGGTTTTGGCCTTGTGGAGTTTTGGGGGGGTGATTGTCGGAGCGTGTGGGTGTAGCAGCGTGGCCGGATTCTTAGCGCAAGTCTTGAGCCAGAAAGAGAACACGGTGCGCCAGCGCTTGCGGGAATGGTATTGGGAGGCGACCGCCAAACAGGGCGACCAGCGACAGAGTGTGGTGGCCGCGACGTGCTTTGCGCCCTTGCTGGCCTGGGTGCTCGCGTGGTGGGCTCCTGACGAACCCCGTTTGGCCTTGGCGCTAGATGCCACCACGCTGGCCCAACGCTTCACCGTCTTGGCGGTTAGCGTCGTCTACCGGGGGTGCGCCATTCCTGTCGCCTGGGTGGTGTTACGCGCGACGGACGCGGGGGCTTGGCGGCCCTACTGGTTAACTCTGTTGAGCGATCTGGCGTCGCGTGTGCCCGTTTCGTGGACGGTGATTGTCTTAGCGGATCGCGGTCTGTAGGCGCGCTGGCTCTTTGAGCAGGTGGTCAAACAGGGCTGGCATCCCTTTTTACGCATCAATAGTGGCGGCAAGTTCCGGACGCCCGAACACGATTATCGCCCGCTCACCGAAGTCTTATCCGGGGCGACGACGTTGTGGAGTGGCCGCGTGACTTGTTTCAAGACGCACCCGTTGCCATGTACCTTGCTCGCCGGTCGCGACGCCGATCATCAAGACGCCTGGTTGATTCTTACGGACTTGGCCCCAGAGGCCGCGCGTGTTTGCGGGTATGGGCTGCGAACTTGGATTGAAGGCGGCTTCAAAGATTTCAAGCGTGGGGGATGGCAATGGCAATATACCCGCATGAGCGACCCGGCCCGGGTGGAACGGTTCTGGCTGGTTTTGGCGGTCGCCACGTTGTGGATGGTGAGTGTGGGCGGCGAAGCGGAACTGGCCTTGCCCGCCAGCATGATCACCGAACTGCCCGTCACGCAGGTCGCCCGCCCGCATGTTCGCCATCAGCCGCCCGCGCGCTGGCTGAGCTGTTTCCGGCGCGGACGCTTAGTCATCTTGGCCGCTCTGATCACGGGACATCCCTTCCCGCACGGACGCTTTCAACCCGAACCATGGCCCGAGCAACTGGTAGTTCAAAAAACCTACCCTTAAAAG
>CAJPFO010000076.1 GCA_905339255.1 Myxococcaceae bacterium | reverse complement strand
CCCGGGGCGCCCCCCCTCCCGCCGGGGTGGGGTCACGCCGCGCGTCCCGCCGGGGTGGGTTCACGCCGCGCGGCCCGCCGGGGTGGGTTCACGCCGCGCGTCCCGCCGGGGTGGGTTCACGCCGCGCGAGGCGCTCCACCTCCCGCGAAGGCGGATTCGAGCCGCGGTCGCTCGGGGGGCTGCTACGGCCGCAGACGCGGCAGTCGCGGGTGCAGGCTGCGGAGCGGGAGCGCTCCCGCGTCCTTCTCGGAGAGGAGCGGCTTCTCGATCGGCCAGCGGATCGCGATCTCGGGATCGTTCCAGAGCACGCGGAGCTCGTCCTCGGGGTGGTAGAAGTCCGTGCACTTGTATTCGACCTGCGCGGTCTCGCTGAGGACGCAGAAGCCGTGTGCGAAACCGACCGGAACGTAGATCTGCCGCTGATCGCCGGCGCCGAGAGTCACCGAGACGTGCCGTCCGAAGGTCGGAGAGCCGACCCGGATGTCGACCGCAACGTCGAAGATCTCGCCCTCGATGACGCGGACGAGCTTCGCCTGCGGGTGGTGCTCTTGTGCGTGGAGGCCCCGCAGTGTTCCGCGCTCCGACTTCGAGTGGTTGTCCTGGACGAAGACCGCATCGATTCCTGCCGCGCGGTAGCGATCGGCATGGTAGGTCTCGACGAAGAATCCGCGCGGATCGCGGAAGACCTTCGGTTCGACCACCAGCACCCCCGGGATCTCGGTCTCGATCACCTTCATGCGGGCTGACCGTCCTTCGCGAGCGCCGCCAGGTAGGCGCCGTAGCCGTTGTTCTTCATCTCGGCTGCCGCCCGGAGCAGATCGTCGGCGCCGATCCAGCCGCGACGGAACGCGATCTCCTCGAGGCACGCGACCTCGAGGCCCTGCCGTTCCTGGATCGCCTGGATGAAGTTCGACGCCTGGAGGAGAGACTCGTGCGTTCCCGTATCGAGCCATGCGATGCCGCGGCCGAGAAGTTCGACGTGGAGCGCTTCGAGGCGGAGATACGCGACGTTCACGTCGGTGATCTCGAGCTCGCCGCGCGGCGAAGGTTCGAGGTCGCGGGCGATGTCGAGGACGCGGTTGTCGTAGAAGTAGAGCCCCGTCACGGCGTAGTTCGAGCGAGGCGAGCGCGGCTTTTCTTCGATCGAGACGACCCGGCCATCGGAACCGAACTCGACGACGCCGTAGCGCTCGGGATCGCGCACCCAGTAGCCGAAGACCGTCGCCCCCGACTCGCGCCGGGAGGCCGCCTCGAGCCGCTGCGAGAAGCCGTGCCCGTAGAAGACGTTGTCGCCGAGCGCGAGCGCGACCCGCTCGCGACCGACGAAGCTCCGGCCGATCAGGAATGCCTGCGCGAGCCCTTCCGGACGAGGCTGCGCCGCGTACTCGATCTGCATTCCGATCTGGCGCCCGTCGCCGAGCAGGCGGCGGAACGCATCCTGGTCGTGCGGCGTCGTGATCAGGAGCACTTCGCGGATCCCGGCGAGCATGAGCGTCGAGAGCGGGTAGTAGACCATCGGCTTGTCGTAGAGCGGAAGCAGTTGCTTCGATACGCCGCGCGTCGCGGGATAGAGCCGCGTTCCCGAACCTCCGGCGAGGACGATCCCCTTCAAGCGCCGCTCCGCTCGCCCGTTTCGGCGAGACCGAGTCGCTCGCGCCGGTAGCGGCCCTGCTGGACGGCGTCGCACCAGTCGCGGTTCTCGAGGTACCAGGCGACGGTTCGGGCGAGCCCGCTCTCGAAGTCGTGCCGAGGGGACCAGCCGAGCTCGCGGCGGATCTTCTTCGCGTCGATTGCGTAGCGGCGATCGTGTCCGGGGCGGTCGGCGACGAAGCGCTTCAGGTCGGAGTACGACGCCTTGCCCTGCCCGCGGAGCGCCGGGTTCTCGTCGGCCGGCAGCAGCTCTTCGAGCGCCTCGCAGAGCCGGTCGACGATCTCGAGATTCGTCCGCTCGTTGCCGCCTCCGATGTTGTATTTCTCGCCGACCCGCCCGCGCTCGAGGACGAGCAGGATTCCCTCGCAATGGTCCTCGACGTAGAGCCAGTCCCGGACGTTCGCTCCGTCGCCGTAGATCGGAAGGGGCTTGCCCTCGATCGCATTGAGCGTCATGAGCGGGATGAGCTTCTCGGGGAACTGGTAGGGCCCGTAGTTGTTCGAACAGTTGGTGATGAGCGTCGGAAGGCCGTAGGTGTGCTGGTAGGCGCGGACGAGGTGGTCGGCGCCGGCCTTGCTCGCGGCGTACGGCGAGTTCGGCGCGTAGGGAGTGTCTTCGCGGAAGAGGCCGTCGGGGCCGAGCGAGCCATAGACCTCGTCGGTCGAGACGTGGAGGAAACGGAAGCGGCGACGCTCGGCTTCTTCGCGCTCTCGATGCGCCTCGCGAGCCACCTCGAGGAGTTCGAAGGTCCCGACCAGGTTGGTCTCGACGAATGCCGCCGGGCCGTCGATCGATCGGTCGACGTGCGTCTCGGCCGCGAAGTTGACGAGGCGATCGGGGCGATGCTCGCGAAAGACGGCCGCGATCGCGCGGCGATCGCCGATGTCGGCCTGCACGAAGTGCAGACGCGGGTCCGAGAGGCAATCGTCGAGGCTCCGGAGGCTTCCGGCGTAGGTGAGCTTGTCGACCACGACGATCCGGGCTCGCGTCCTCTCGAGAGCGAGCCGTACGAAATTCGATCCGATGAAGCCGGCGCCCCCCGTGACGAGGATCGCCCCGGGGCCCTGCGCGTCTCGTCCGGTCATCGTTCGACTCCTCTTCGGCCTCTCTCGCCGGCGAGTATGCGCGAGAGCAAGTGCCGGAACCGCCCCGAAGGATCGGACGGCCAGCGCTCCCGCTCAAGCCGCCCCGGCCCGGGGCGCTGCTGCGTCGCCTCGCGATCCCCCCTCCGGTTCGGCGTAGATCGCGTACTGCGCGCCAAAGGGAAGTGACTCGAGCTGCTTCTCGAGGGGCCGGAGCGCTCGAAACGGCGCCGGGAAGACGAAGAGGTAGCGGCGGGCGACCACGCGGAGGCCGGCGGCCTCGAGGCCTCGCGAGACCCGCCCCGCCGGCACCGGAAGGATTCCTCGGTCGAACGAGATCCGGCGCATCACGAGGTGCGCTCCGGGGTTCCACGGGTTGTTCTCGAAGACGGCCACGAGGCCTACCGGGCGGACCGCGCTGCGGAGGCTCGCGAAGAATCCGGCCCGGTCTCCTGGTCGGACGTGATGGACCACGCCGTTCAGGTGGACGAGGTCGGCCGCCTCGAAGCGCTGCGGCTCGCCGTGCTCGCGGTGCAGGAACTCGATCCGCTCGCCGCCCCAGAGCGTTCGGGCCTTGTCGACGAGCGCCTT
>CAJPFO010000075.1 GCA_905339255.1 Myxococcaceae bacterium | reverse complement strand
CGCGGACGACCGCGCGAACCGACTCGATCCCCGCCCAGTGCCCCTCGTTGCGCGAGAGCCCGCGGGACTCGGCCCAACGGCCGTTACCGTCCATGATGACGGCGACGTGCCTCGGGAGTCGGTCGCTTCGGATCCGGCGTTCCCCCATGGTCAGACCTGAAGGATCTCCTTCTCCTTCGCCGCGCAGGTGTCGTCGATCTTCTTCACGTACTCGTCGGTCAGGTCCTGGACCTTCTTTTCGTGCCGGTGCTTGTCGTCCGCCGGCAGGATCCCGTCCGTTTCGAGCTGCTTGAGCGACTGGAGCGCCTCGCGCCGGGATTCCCGCACCCCCAGTTTGTGCTCCTCGGACATCTTCTTCACTTGCTTGACCAGCTCCTTGCGGCGCTCCTCGGTCAACGCGGGAATCGGAATCCGGACGACCTTGCCGTCGTTGTTGGGACTGAGCCCCAGGTGCTGCGCCGTCTGGATCGCCTTCTCGATCGCGTGCAGGGCCCCCTTGTCGTAGGGCGCCACCACGATCAGGCGCGGATCGGGGACGGTCAGGTTGGCGAGCTGGTTGAGCGGCGTCGGCGTTCCGTAGTAATCGACCGTCACGCCGTCGAGGAGCGCGGCGTTCGCCCGCCCCGTCCGGACGCGCTGGAGATCGTGGCGCAGGCTCGCGAGCGCCTTCTCCATCCCTGCCTTCGTCGCCTCGATCGTCTTCTCCGGCGTTGTTGCGGCCATGCGCTCCCCCTTCCGCGCCGCCTTCAGCCGACGCGGGTTCCGATCCGCTCTCCGGTCACCACCTTGTGGATGTTCCCGGGCACGTTCATGTCGAACACGATCATCGGCAGCTCGTTCTCGCGGCAGAGCGCGATCGCCGTCTGGTCCATGACCCGCAGGTTCTTGCGGATGGCCTCGTCGAAGCTCACCTCGTCGTAGCGACGTGCGTTCGGGTCGAGCCGCGGGTCGGCGTCGTAGACACCGTCGACCCCGTGCTTCGCCATCAGCACGGCGTCGGCGTCGATCTCGGCCGCTCGCAGCACCGCCGCGGTGTCGGTGCTGAAATAGGGGTTGCCCGTCCCCGCCGCGAAGATCACGACGCGGTTCTTCTCGAGATGCCGCACGGCGCGGCGACGGATGTAGGGCTCCGCGACCTGCTTGATCTCGAGGGCGGTCAGGACCCGCGTCGAGAGGTTCTCCTTCTCGAGCGCGTCCTGGAGCGCGAGCGCGTTGATGACGCTCGCCATCATTCCCATGTAGTCTGCGCTGGTCCGGTCGAGGCCCTCTGCGGCCGCCTTGACCCCCCGGATCACGTTGCCGCCGCCGATCACGAGGCCGACCTGTACGCCGAGCGCGCAGACCTCGCCGATCTCCTGGGCGATGCCGCGCAGCACACCGGGGCTGATGCCGAAGCCCGTCTCGCCGGCGAGCGCCTCGCCCGAGAGCTTCAGCACCACGCGCCCGTAGACGGCCTTCACTTCGACGCGGCCTCCCCGAGCTTGAAGCGGACGAAGCCAGAGACCGAGAGCTCGCGGCCGAGCCGCTTGCCTTCGTCGGCGAGCAGCTTCGCAATCGTCCGCTCCGGGTCCTTCACGAACGCCTGCTCGATGAGCGCAACCTCGGCGTAGTACTTGTTGACCCGACCTTCGACCATCTTCTCGATGATGTTCGCGGGCTTGCCCGAAGCCTCGGCCTGCGCCCGGAAGATCGCGCGCTCGGCGTCGACGAGCTCCTTCGGGACGCCCGTACGATCGACGGCCACGGGCGACGGATCCGCCGCTGCCACGTGCATCGAAAGATCCTTCGCGAGCGCTTCGGCGCCACCGCCCTCGAGCGCGACGAGCACCCCGAGCTTGCCGCCGGCATGGACGTACCCGCCGACCACGCCGTCAGCCTTCGTCTCGATCCGCGCCACGCGCCGGAGCACGACGTTCTCGCCGACCTTCGCGACGGTGGCCTGGATCCGCGCCGCCGCGCTTTCGCCTTCGACGCGGGCATCGAGCAACGCCTCGTTCGTCGCGAGCTTCGGATCCGCGGCCACGGCAGCGGCGAGCGCCGCCGCGAGCTTCTGGAACTCCTCCGTCTTGGCGACGAAGTCGGTCTCGCAAGCGAGCTCGACGAGCGCTCCCGCCCGCGGAGCGAGCGCGAGCCCGATCACGCCCTCGCTCGTCTCGCGACCCTCCCGCTTGACCGCCTTCGCGAGACCGCGCTCTCGAAGCAGCTCTCCTGCGCGAGCGACGTCGCCGCCCGCGTCGGCGAGCGCCCGCTTGCAGTCCATCATCCCCGCTCCCGTCTGGTCGCGGAGCGCCTTCACCACCGCCGCCGAGATCTCGGCCACCCGATCCTCCTCCTGCTGTCGTCCTGCTGCGCTGCGAAGCTCGCTACGACGCCTCGGTCTCTGCCGGCTCCGTCGCCGGCGCTTCTGCGTCGCCTCCCCGCCGACCGCCCGCGCCCCGGGGCCCTCCTGCGGAATGCGTTCCGCCGCGTCCACGCCGCGGCGGATGCTTGATCTCGACGACGACCCGTCCGGTTCCCGGCGCCGCCGCCTCGCGGTCCCCGCGAGTCGGCTCGCCCTCGGTCGCCTGCGACTGCACGCGCTCGTCGTGCATCCGCGCCCCCTCGAGACAACTCTCGGCCACCTGGTGGCAATAGAGCTGGATCGCCCGGATCGCATCGTCGTTGCCGGGGATCACGAAGTCGATTCCGTCGGGGCTGCAGTTCGTGTCGACGACCGCGACGATCGGGATGCCGAGCCGGTGCGCCTCCGAGATCGCGATGTGCTCGACCCCCACGTCGATCACGAAGAGCGCATCGGGAAGCCGCGCCATGTTCTGGATTCCCTCGAGCGAGCGGCGGTACTTCTCGACCTCGCGGGCCATGTGCGCGCGGTCGCGCTTCGAGAGCTCGGAAGCCTTCTCCTCGTTCTCGAGGATCGCGCGCTGTTCCTTGAAGCGCTCGACCGATTTCCGGACGGTGCGGAAGTTCGTGAGCATGCCGCCGAGCCAGCGGTTGTTCACGTAGAACTGCCCCGAACGCTCGGCCTCGAGCCGGATCGGCGCCTGCGCCTGTCGCTTCGTGCCGACGAGGAGCACCTTGCCGCCCCCCGCGACGGTATCGCGGAGGAACTCGAGCGCCTCGCCGAAGAGCTCGAGCGTCTGGTCGAGGTCGAGGATGTGGATCCCGTTCCGCTCGCCGAAGATGAAGGGCTTCATTCGCGGATCCCAGCGCCGCGTCTGGTGTCCGAAGTGGGCGCCCGATTCGAGCAGCGCGCGGAGCGAGAGCTCCTGGGCTTGGAGGGCGGCGTCGGTAGCGGACGCCGAGGGGTCGGCCGTGACGGCCGGGCCCGAAGTCGATTCGGCCATGGCGAGGCTCTCCTGTCGCGGTTGTTCCTCCGCTCCGGCCGTGCTTTCCCGGAACCGCCCGCTTCCCCGACGCATCGAGGCGCGAGCGGCACCGCCCGGGCAACCGGAACGTGCGAGATGGCGGGGAGGTAGCAGACGCGCCGGAGGGTTTCTAGGAGGGCCGGTCTCCGGGAGCCCGGGCGACGGCGGCTAGGGCCGCCGGCAGGTGCCGCGGAGGTTCTCCTCGAAGACCGTTCGCAGCGCAGAGGCCTCTTGGAGGCTGAAGGAGTCCCAGGAACCGGCCGGCTGCCAGAGCCAGATCGCCCAGCTCCCGAGCGCCCCGTGGAGGGGGATGCGTGCCGCCAGGTACGCCGCCGCGTCCGGCGCGTGGCGCCGCACGCCGAACTCCGTCACGGCCACGGGCACTCCCCGCGCGCTCGCGAAGCGGCGCACGGGCTCGAGCCCGTCCGAGAGGGCGCTGGCGTCCGCCCACTCCGTGCGCCCGTCCCAATCGAGGTCGTATTCCCCGGGCCACGGCAAGCCCTCGACGAGCTGCTGGGTGTAGTAGAAGGGCGCGAAGTCGTGGACGGTGTAGACGGTTCTCGAGTCGGTCGACACCTCGAGCGTGGCCAAGAAGCTCACGCCGGCGTAGCCGTCGGGTTCGAGGAGGACCGGCGTCACGGGATCGAACTCGCGGATGGCGGCCGTCGCGAGGGCGTGGAGCCGGTTCACGTCCGCGAGGGTCCCCCGCACGCGGGCGATGAACTCGTCGGGCCCCGGATGCCCGAAGGCGCCGTATGCGTTCGGCTCGACCATCACCGAGTAGCCGACGACGGTCGCGGAGTCCCGGTAGCGGAGCGCCGTCAGGCCGAGCATCGTGGCCCACGCCTTCTGCGCCTCCTCGTCGCGGAAGATCGCCTGGTCGACGATGCGCTCGCCGTAGGAAAGCGACTCTTCGTTGCGGCCAGGTCCACTGCGGAAGGCGATCCCGACGTAGAGCCCTGCGCGCTCCGCCATCGCGATGAGCCGGTCGAGGTTCTCCATGGCCGCGGGATCGACCGCATACGGCGCCTCTTCGGCGAGGATCCCGCCGTGCGAGATGTGCACGTAGTTCGCGCCCGCTGCTGCGAGCGCGTCGAAATCGGACTGCGCGAACGCGAGGTCGCCGAATCCCGTCTCCGGCCCGTCCGGATTGCGCGCCTGCATCAGGTTCGCCCCCCGCAGGCTCCCCGACGTCCAGAGGGCGAACTCGTCGACCGGGCAGGAGGGCGATTCGCCCCCCTCGACGCAGGCGAGCGCAGCCAGGCAGGCAAGCGCGAGGGAGGAACGCCGGAGCGCGGAAGTGAGGGTCATTCCACCCACTTCTCGGCAGACGCCCCTAGGTTCTGTACTCCGCGTTGATCTTCACGTAGTCGTAGCTCAGGTCGCAGCTCCAGACCGTGCAGCCGTGCCGGCCCGCTCCGAGGCGCACTTCCACTTTCACTTCAGACGCTTGCATCGCCTGCTGCGCACGCGCGCGCGCCTGCGGACCGGCCGAGGCCCCACGCACGAAGACGGGCACCCCGGCCAGCCGCACCTCGGTCTTCGAAAGATCGAGCGCGATCCGGCCATGGCCGATCGTCTGCAGGATCCGCCCCCAGTTGGCGTCGCCTCCGAAGATCGCCGTCTTGACGAGCACCGAGTTCGCGATCCGCTTCGCCGCACGCCGCGCCTCGTCCGCGGAGCGCGCCGCGTCGACCCGCACCGTCACGAGACGCGTCGCCCCCTCCCCGTCGCGGGCGAGCTCCCGAGTGAGCTCCTGGAGCAGATCCGTGAGCGCCGCGCCGTACGCCTTCGCTCCCGGCGACATCGCGCTCGAAAGCGCGGTGTGCCCCGAGCACCCGTTGGCGAGCACGAAGCAGGTGTCGCTCGTCGAGCCTTCCCCATCGACACTCAGGCAATTGAGGCTCGCGTCGGCGGCCTCGCGGAGCGCTCGCTGCAGGTAGGATTTCGACGCCACCACGTCGCTCACCACGAAGACGAGCACGGTGGCGAGATTCGGCTCGACCATCCCCGAGCCCTTCGCAATTCCCGCGATCCGCACCGTCTTGCCGCCGATCCGAAGCGTGCGGAGCGCCGTCTTGGTTCGCGTGTCGGTCGTGAGGATCGCACGCGCCGCCGCCGGAAGTCCGTCCTCGGCGAGTGCTCCCGTGGCGGCCTCGATCCCTCTTCGGATCTTCTCCCTCGGAAGCGGCTCGCCGATCACTCCGGTCGAAGCCACCAGCCCCTCTTGCGGCCGACAACCCACGCTCTCGGCGGCGATCGCAGACATCGCCCTCGCATCGCGCAGACCCCGAGCCCCCATCGCCACGTTCGAGCAGCCACTGTTCGCAACGATCGCCCGAACGCTCCGGGAGGCCCGCAGGTGCTCGCGCGAAACGACGACGGGAGCCCCGGGCACCGTCGTCCGGGTGAGCACGCCGGCAGCCACGGCCGGAGCGTCGCTCACGATGAGCGCCAGGTCTTCTCCCGCGGTCTTGATCCCGCAGCGGATCCCCGACGCGCGAAAGCCCGGAACGCGAAGCTCGAGGTCTTTCACGACGCGGCTCGGATCAGGAGGACCCGCAGCACTTCTTGTACTTCTTTCCGCTGCCGCACGAGCAGGGGTCGTTGCGCCCGGGCGTCTTCGCCGCGGTCGCGGGCTTTCCGGGACCTCGCCCCGCGGCGTTCGCCGCATCGCCGAACGCGGACTTGAAAAGAGGCTTCGCCGCCCCGGGCGGCGCGGCCGCTCGCTCGGCCGGGGCGCCGAGCGGCGCCGGTGCCACCGGGGCCGCAGCCGCCGGGTCCCCGGTCCGCGCCACCGGCAGCGTCGAAGGCGCCGCGGACGGCGGCGGGGCGTCGGGCGCCACCTGCGGCTCGCGGATCTGGACCTTCGAGATCCGCTCGACCGCGCTGTGATCGATGCGGTCCATCATCTCGTCGAAGAGCGCGAAGCCCTCGCGCTGGTACTCGATCTTCGGGTCCTTCTGCGCGTAGCCACGCAGGTTGATGCCTTCCCGAAGTCCGTCCATCGAGTGCAGATGGTCCTTCCATTGTCGATCGAGCGTGTCGAGCAGGAGCCCCTTCTCGAGCTCCCGGAACAGCGGATAGCCGAGCGAGCGATACTTGCCGGCCACCTCGTCCCAGTGACGCTCCTTCTCTTCGAGATGCGCCGTCAGCGCCTCGAGCAGCGCGTGTCCGAGCGCGTCGCGGTCGCGGGCGAGCTTTCCTTCGACCACGAAGGGCTCGCGGCGAGGGTCGAAGATCAGACCGAACTGCTGCTCGAGGGCCGTCGAAAGACCGACGAGCGCGTCTTCGTCAGGGTCTCCCTTCTCCGGAAACGCCTGCGAGAGGTGCGAGACGAGCGCGTGTTCGACCATCTCGAGCACCTCGTCGTGCACCTGTTCGCGACCGAGGATCTCGCGGCGCCGGCCGTAGAAAGCCTGCCGCTGCTTGTTCATCACGTCGTCGTAGTCGAGGACGTGCTTTCGCATGTCGAAGTTCCGCGCCTCGACCTTCTTCTGCGCGTTCTCGATCGCTCGCGTCACCATGCGGTGCTCGATCGCCTCGCCGTCCTGGAGGCCGAGCCGCTCCATCCATCCCTGCAGCCGCTCTCCGCCGAAGATCCGCATGAGGTCGTCTTCGAGCGAGAGGAAGAAGCGGCTCGATCCGGGGTCGCCCTGGCGTCCCGAGCGCCCGCGGAGCTGGTTGTCGATCCGACGGCTCTCGTGCCGCTCGGTCCCGACGATGTGAAGCCCTCCCGCTGCGATCACCTCGCCGCGCTCGGCCGCGCACTCGGCTTCGAAGCGCGCGAGCGTCGCGGCGTAGTCCGGGTGCAGCTTGTCGTTCTGGCACTTCGCGAGCGCGAGGAACTCCGGATTTCCCCCGAGCACGATGTCGGTTCCGCGCCCCGCCATGTTCGTCGAGATCGTGACCGCGCCCTTCCTTCCCGCCTGTGCAACGATCTCGGCTTCGCGCTCGTGCTGCTTCGCGTTCAGCACGTTGTGCTTCACGCCGAACTTCTGGAGCTTGCGCGAGAGCATCTCGGACGTCTCGATCGAGATCGTTCCGACGAGAACCGGCTGGCCGCCCGGGTGCGTCTCGCCCGAGAGAGGATCCTGCCCGCCCTGGTGGCGGATGCGGATCTCCTCGATCACGGCGTCCCACTTCTCGCGCTGGCTCTTGAAGACGACGTCCGGCAGGTCCCTTCGCAGCATCGGACGGTTGGTCGGGATCACCACCACGTCGAGGTCGTAGATCTTCGCGAACTCGGCCGCCTCGGTGTCGGCGGTTCCGGTCATTCCCGAGAGCTTCTCGTACATCCGGAAATAGTTCTGGAAGGTCACGGTCGCGAGCGTCTGGTTCTCGCTCTGGATCGCGATCCCTTCCTTGGCCTCGACCGCCTGGTGGAGACCGTCCGACCAGCGCCTGCCCGGCATGAGGCGTCCGGTGAACTCGTCGACGATCACGACCTCGGGTCGTCCTTGGTCGCCGGGCTTCACGACGTACTCGACGTCCCGCTTCTTGAGCGTGTGCGCGATCAACGCCTGGTGGACCGCGTGGAGCACCGGGAGCATCCCCGGGTCGTAGAGGTTCTCGACGCCGAGGAGCTTCTCGACCTTGTGGACCCCCTCCTCGGTGAGCGTCGCCGAGTGGTGCTTCTCGTCGACCCAGTAGTCCCCCGTCTCCTCGATTCCCTTCGACGGCTCGCCCTTGGTGCCGGCGACGAGCCTCGGGATCACGCGATTCGCGACGACGTAGAGCCCGGTGCTCTCCTCGGAAGGCCCCGAGATGATGAGCGGGGTTCGCGCCTCGTCGATCAGGATCGAGTCGACTTCGTCGACGATTCCGAAATGGAGCTCGCGCTGCACGCACTGCGAGAGATTGCCCTTCATGTTGTCGCGGAGGTAGTCGAAGCCGAGCTCGTTGTTGGTGCCGTAGGTGATGTCGGCGGCGTAGGCCTCGCGGCGCTGGACATCGGAGAGGTCGTGGACGATCACGCCGACGCGGAGGCCGAGGAAGCGGTGGATCTCGCCCATCCACTGGGAGTCGCGCCGTGCGAGGTAATCGTTCACGGTCACCACGTGCACCCCGCGGCCGGAGAGCGCGTTCAGGTAGGCGGGAAGCGTCGCGACGAGGGTCTTGCCCTCGCCGGTCTTCATCTCGGCGATCCGCCCCTCGTGGAGGACCATGCCGCCCACGAGCTGCACGTCGAAATGGCGCTGCCCGAGGGTTCGTTTGCTCGCCTCGCGGACCGTTGCGAACGCCTCGGGGAGCAGGTCGTCGAGACTCTCGCCCTTCTCGATCCGCTCCCGGAAGGCCCCGGTACGCGCTCGCAGCGCGTCGTCCGAGAGCTTCGCGAGCTCGGGCTCGAGACGGTTCGTCCGCTCGACCCTCGGAACGATCCGCTTGAGCGCGCGATCGTTCGAGCTGCCGAAGATCTTGCGCAGGAGAGACGCCATCGCGGCGAGTCTACGAGACCCCCTCCGGGGACGCCATCGACCGCTCCGGAGGAAGTGCGACGCGAAGCAGGAGTCTTCCGATCTGGACGTCGTCGCCATCACGCAGTGCGGCGCGAGTCTCGCGAACTCCGTTCACGAAGGTGCCGTTGGTGCTCCCGAGGTCCTGGACGAAGAATGCGGACCCGTCCCAACCGAAGGCTGCGTGCTCGCGCGAGAGCGTGAGTTCGGCCCGCCAGAAATGCGCCGCCTTGCCGCGTCCGATCACGAGCCAGTCCGCGTCGAGGGGTAGCTCGAGGCCCTCGTAGAAGCCCTGGCGAACGACGATGCGCCCTCCCGCAGGGACTCCCGCTCGAACCGGACCCGCCGGGCTCTCATTCCTGGCCTCCATGCCGCCTCCGCTCGGGGGTGCAAGCACCCCCGCCGGTTGATCGGACCCCCGACCCCGCGGCTTGAAACCCTCTGAGTGAAGTCGCCTAGCGCGCCCCCGGGCCGCGACCGAGGAGAGCGCGCGCGTGGCGGCGGGTGGCGTCGCTCACCGTCTCGCCACCCGCCATCCGGGCGATCTCCTCGACCCGGGCGCGCTCGTCGAGCCGGGCGACCTCCGTCACGGTGCGCCCCACCCGGATGCTCTTCTCGACACGGAAATGCGTCGATGCGCGCGCAGCGATCTGCGGGAGATGCGTGATGCAGAGCACCTGATGCGCTTGCGAGAGGTCGGCGAGCGTACGACCGACGCGATCGGCGATCCGGCCGCCGATGCCAGCGTCGACCTCGTCGAAGACCAACACCATTCCGGGCTCTGCGCGACGAAGGACGTTCTTGCACGCGAGAAAGACCCTCGAAAGCTCTCCTCCCGACGCGACGCGCCGGAGCGGGCGTGGAGTCTCGCCGGGCCCTCCGGCGAAGCGGAGCTCGACCGCTTCACGGCCCGCCGGCCCGCAGGGAGCGCCGGCGGGGGGATCGACCGGCTCGAGCGACACCGAGAGCACCGCGCCCTCGACGAGCGGACCGAGCGCCGTCGCGAGATCCTTCGTGAGCGCCCGGGCTCCGGTCGAGCGGGCGCGGCTCAGCTCGGCCGCGGCCTCCGTGAGCGCCGCTGCCGCTCGCTCGCGCTCCGCCTCGAGCCCCGAGATCCGCTCCGCTCCGCCCTCGAGGGCGTCGAGCTCGACGGCGGCACGCGCGCGGAACTCGAGCACCGCCTCTTCGCTGGCTCCGTACTTTCTCCCGAGGCGTTCGAGCAGGGCGAGCCGATCCTCGACCTCCGCGAGGCGCCCCGGATCGGCCTCGATCGCGCTCCCGTAGCGTTCGATGTCGCGAGCCACGTCCTCGAGCTCGTCGAGCGTCGCTCGCAGCCGCCCCGCGAGCGAAGCGAGTCCCTCGTCGAGTCGGCTCGCGGCATCGATCCGCCGCATCGCCTCGCCGACGCGCGCGAGCGCCCCGGGATCATCGGCGCTCGTCTCGCCCGAAAGCAGCCGCGTGGCCGACGCGGTCTCCGTCCGCAGCCGATCGGCGTACCCGAGGCGAGAGCGCTCGGCGGCAAGGCGCGCCCGCTCTCCCACGGCGAGCTTGGCCTCGTCGATCTCGCGCACCTGGAACGAGAGGAAGTCGAGCCGGCGGGCACGCTCGCCCTCGGAATGCCGCAGCCCTGCGATCTCGTCGTCGATCGCGCGGAGCGCCGAGAACGCCTTCGAGACCCGCGCCCGCGAATCGAGCGCGAGGGCGTACGCGTCGAGGAGCAGCGCGTGTGTGTCGGGCCGCAGCAGCGCCTGCGACTCGTGCTGGCTCGAAATCTCGATCCGCCCGCCGAAGAGCTCCGTGAGCAGCGCGACCGGGACGAGGTGGCCTGCGATCTGCGCTCGGCTCCGTCCGGAGCGCGACACCGTGCGGCGGACGACGAGTTCGTGGTCGACCACGTCGAGCCCTCGCGCGGCGAGCGCCGCCTCGAGGTCCGCGAGCCACCCGGTTCGGAAGACGGCTTCGACGACCGCCTCGTCGGCGCCGTCGCGGACGGCGTCCGCCGACGCACGGCCTCCCGCAAGGAGCGCGAGCGCACCGAGAACGATCGATTTCCCGGCGCCCGTCTCCCCCGTGAGCACGTTCAGGCCCGGACCGAACGCGAGCTCGGCACGCTCGACGACGGCGAGGTTCTCGATCCGGAGCCACTCGATCAACGCTGTCCCCAGCGCAACTTCTCGCGCAGGATCTCGAAGCGGGTCCGGAACGGGGAGCAGACGAGGAGCAGGGGATGCTCCGACCGCCGCACCCGCACCGAGTCGCCTTCGCGCAGCGCGACCGACTCCTGCCCGTCGGAGGTGAGCTGCACCCCTTCGCCGCGGAAGCGGACCGTGATCTCGACCTCGGACGAGTCGGGCAGTACGAGCGGCCGCTGCGTGAGGGTGTGCGGGCAGATCGGCGTGAGGATCATCGCCGCCACCTCGGGCAGCAGGATCGGCCCGCCCGCCGAGAGCGAATACGCCGTCGACCCCGTGGGAGTCGCGACGATCAGGCCGTCCGCATGGACGGTCGTTACCGGAAGGCCTCCCATCCCCACTTCGAGATCGATCATGCGCGCGAGCGCGGCGCCCGAGATCACCGCGTCGTTGAGCGCGAGGTAGCGCGCGACGTCCTCCCCGCCTCGAAGCGCGCGGACGTCGAGCCGCATGCGGCGCTCGACGCGCACGTCGCCCGCGAGGACGCACTCCATCACCGCGAAGATCTCGTCGAGAGCGATCTCCGTCAGGTAGCCGAGCGTTCCGAGGTTCACGCCGAGTACCGGGACTGCCCGGGTCCCGACGGCCCGCGAGACCGAGAGCAGCGTGCCGTCGCCGCCGAGCACGACCACGAGGTCGACCCGGGCCGCGAGCGCTTCGCGCGACTCGCCGGGCCCGCCGATCCACTCGGCCGCCTCCTCGTCGACGCGCACCTCGAGGCCGCGCGCCGCGAGCCACTTCTCGAGTCCGCGAACGACCCCCGCCGCCTTCGGCTGTGCCTGCTTCAGACACAGGCCGATCGAGCGCGGCGGTCGGAGCGGAGCTTCGGACGCCTTCGTCACGCGTGCCTCGGCGGGGGTAGCGGGAGTGTAGCCGGGTCGCGGCCCCCGTCGCAGCGGCCACGCTACGCTCGGAGCATGCGGGAAGCCGAATCCCTCGAGCTCTTCCCCGCCCCCGATCGAGGCGACGCGCCGCGTCACGAGAGCGGACCGAACTCGCCGCTCGCGGCGCGGATGCGGCCGCGCCGGCTCGACGAGGTCGTCGGTCAGGAACATCTCCTCGGCCCCGACGGCGCGCTGCGCGCGCTCGCAGAGTCGGCGAAGCTGCCTTCGCTCGTGCTCTGGGGGCCGCCCGGATGCGGGAAGACCACCATCGCGCGCCTGCTCGCCACGGCAGGTCCGGCGCCGGCGGCCGGCTTCGTCCATTTCTCGGCGGTGACGGCCGGTGTGAAAGAGGTGCGCGAGGTCGCGGAACGAGCCCGTCGCGATGCGGCCGGCGGGGGGCGCACGCTCCTTTTCCTCGACGAGATCCATCGCTTCAACCGCGCGCAGCAGGACGTGCTCCTTCCCCACGTCGAGGCCGGCGTGATCACGCTCGTGGGCGCCACGACGGAGAACCCTTCGTTCGAGGTGAACGGCGCGCTGCTCTCGCGTTGTCGGGTCTTCACGCTGCGTGCGCTCGACGAAGCCTCGCTGCGAACGATCGTGCGGGCCGCGCTCGCCGATCGCGAGCGAGGGCTCGGCACCGCCGGCGTCGGCCTCACGAGCGCGGCCGAGGACGCGATCGTCGGCTTCGCCGATGGCGACGCGCGACGCGCGCTCGGGATCCTCGAGGCCGCGTCGGCGCTTCACGCAGGCGGTCCGGGCACGGAGATCGGGATCGACGCGGTCCGCGACGCCCTCGGCAGCCGCGTGCTCCTGCACGACCGCGATCGCGACGCGCACTACGACCTCGCGTCGGCTCTCATCAAGAGCCTGCGTGCGAGCGATCCCGACGCCGCACTCTACTACCTGGCACGGCTTCTCGAAGCCGGAGACGATCCGCTTTTCGTCGCGCGCCGCCTCGTCGTGTTCGCTTCCGAGGACATCGGCAACGCGGAGCCCGCGGCGCTCCCCCTCGCGACTTCGGCCTTCCTCGCCGTCGAGCGGATCGGGATGCCCGAGGGCCGCATCCCGCTCGCGCAAACGGTGACCTTCCTCGCATGCGCAGCGAAGAGCAACGCGTCGTATCTCGGAATCGAGCGGGCCTCGCAGGCGGTGCAGTCGCACGGCTCGCTTCCGGTTCCGCTCCACCTCCGGAATGCACCGACCGCGCTGCTCCGGGAGCTCGGACACGGCCGCGGCTACGTCTATCCCCACGATGCCCCCGACCGCTTCGTCGCTCGAGCGAACCTCCCGGAGGCACTTTCCGGCGAGCGCTTCTACGAGCCCATCGCTTCCGGCGCCGAGGCCCCGATCGCCGAGCGGCTCGCGGGCTGGCGAAAGCAGCGCGAGGGCTGAACGTCGCCCGGCTCAAGTGCGCGGCGGGTCGATCCGATCCGCGAGGCTGCGAATCCGCATGGCGCGCCGATCTCCGGTGCGGCCGGCACGAGGGCACGAGATGACGCTGGGGGGCGTCTTCCGGGGAGCGGTCGTCGCGCTCGGCGCGACGATCGGGCTCTTCGTCGCGAGTCGGGCCGCCGCCGACGAGCCGCGCGCCGCGGGCGCTCCGGATGCAGCATTCTTCGCCCCGGGTGCGCGCCTTTCCGACCCGCTGCCGACCTTCCGCGATCTGGAGCTCTCCGCTGCCGCATCGAGCGGCCTGCCGCTCCGCACGAGACCCCTGCCCTCGCTCCCAGGCCGCGCGGGCGCGAGCCTGCCGCTCGAAATCCAGCGCTCGCAGGGAGTGCCTCTCTATGGCCTCCTCGCAGGCCGCGCGCTTCTCGCCGCGCTCGACGCCGGGGAGGTCCTCCCCGCCGCCGCCAGCCCGTGGTTCGACGGCAATCCCGACCGGATGGTGGCGGGGATCGAGTTTTCCTTCTGATCACGGTCGCCTACGCTCCGCGCGTGCGGTGGCGTGCGGGGTGGATCGCGGCAGCGCTCTTTTTCGCCTTCGCGGCCGAGCCGGCGCGCGCGCAAGAAGTCCCCGCCGCGGCAGACGAGCGCTTCCCGCTCGACCTCCGTGATCGCGAGCTCGCCGAAGTGGTACGCGAGATCTCGGGGCGCACGGGGGTCCCGTTCCTCTTCGACGATCGATTGCGCGGACGGGTCTCGATCCTGGCCCCGAGAGCGGTGACCCGCGGCGAGGCGCTCGAGCTCCTCGTTTCCGCGCTTCGCGTCGTCGGCTTCGCGACCGTTCGCGGCGCGAGCGGGGTCACCGAGATCGTCCCCATCGGTGAGAGCGCCGGGCGCGCACCCGTATCGATGTCGACGCCGCGCGCGCACCTCGACTCCCCGCTCTCGACGCTCGTCGCGCTCGAGGCCGCGCAGGCCGAGTCGTTGCTGCCGATCGTGCAGCCGCTCCTCGGTCCGAACGCGGTCGTGCAGGCCTTCCCTCCGACGAACACCCTGATCCTCTCGGCGACCGAGGGGCAGCTCCACCGCGTCCTCGTCCTCGTCCGCGCGCTCGACCGCGCCGAGAGCCGACACCTCTCGATATTCCGGACGCGCTACCGGGACGTGCAGGAAATCCTCCCGATCGTCGAGGCGACCTTTCCCGAGAGCCGCCGGAGGTCGGAGAGCCTTCGCGTCCTCGCCGACGCTCGTACGGCGGCGCTCCTGGTCGAAGGTCCTCCCGAACTCGTCGCGGAGGTCGGCGAGTTCGTCCGCTCGATCGATCGCCCGACGCCCGGGGAAGGCGGCCTCCACGTGATCCGCCTCCGGCACGCGGACGCTCTCGACGTCGCCGAGGTCGTTCGCACGGCAGCCGCGCCAGCGCGAAGCTCCGCTGCGGACGCTTCCGAGCCCGAGGCGGAACGTCTATCGGGGAGGGCGTTCTCCGTGGCCGTCGACGAGCCGACCAACTCGCTCGTGATCGCCTGCGACGAAGAGACGCTCCGGGTGATCGGCGAGATCGTGGCCAAGCTCGACGTGAACGTCCCGCTCGTCACCGTGCGTGCGACGCTCATGGAGGTGGAGAACACCGGCGCGCTCGACGTCGGGGTCGACTCGCTCCTGCCCTTCAGCCGCCCGGCCACCCCGAGCGAGGCAACGGGCTTTGCACGCCTGCTCAATAGCGGCGATCCCTCGCTGCTCGGGGCTCAGCCCGCAGATCGCGGCGAGCAAGGCCTGCTGTTTCGCTACATCGACGATCCGGTGATCTTCGAGCGCATCGATCCCGAAACCGGTGAGACGATCCTCGAACAGGCGCCGAGCTGGGAAGTCGTCGTCAAGGCGTTCGCGCAGGATACGAACACGCGTATCCTCTCCGAGCCGATGATCCTCGCTCGAAGCGGCGAGGAGCAGGAAGTCTTCGTCGGCAACAACATCCCGATCGTCTCGGCCACGCAATCGTCCGCCGATGGCGGCGTCGCGGCCGGCGATCCGCTCGCGATCTCACAGAACGTCGAGCGCCAGGACGTGGGCGTCACGCTGCGCGTCTCGCCGAACGTCCCCCAGGAGGGACCCGTCCGCCTCGAACTCCGGCTCGAGTTCTCCGCCGTGACGGCGCCCTTCGCCGGCTCGGTCGAGGAGGTCGGTCCCACCTTGATCGAGCAGGAGGTGGAATCGACGATCTACCTCGAGGACGGCGAAGGCGCCGTCGTCGGAGTGCGCGGACAGCCGACGCAGGAGGTGGTCCGCCAGGGCACGCCGTGGCTCATGAACGTGCCGGCGCTCGGCTGGATCTTCGGCTCCGTCTCGACGCGCAGCGTCCGCCGCGACCTCGTCCTCACGGTCCAGATCAAGGTGATGCGCTCGCCAGAGGATCTCGAGGCCGAGTCGATCCGCAGGAGGATCGCCGTCGAGCGGAGCCTCGAAGGCCTCGAGGGCCTCCGACTCCGCGCCGGAGAGGCTCCCTTTGCCGTGTGGGCAGGAACCCTCGAGGATCGAGCGGGCGCCGAGGCCCTTGCGCTCCGCCTGCAGCCCGGGGCAGGTCGCGTGGAAATCCTGCCCTGGAAGGGACATCGCTCCGAGCGCCACGATGTGTTCGTCCTCGGCTTCGACCGTTACGCAGACGCCATGAAGGCGAGCCTCGAACTCCGCGGGCAGGGATTCGATCCGGAGGTGGTGGCAATTCCGGCTTCGATCTAGGATGATCCCGGTGCCGTGGTACTTCGCGGCACCACCCGGCGCCGGCCCACGTCCGGCCCGGAAGCTGGTGGGGTCTCGCTCCGACCGGAGCCCCGCCACGAATAGGCGCGCGGCCGACCGTCGCCCGCGCGCAGCGAGCTGCGCCCGAGCAGGCGCCTCCCGGGTCGGAAAGGGCTGGAACGCCTTGACCGAAAAGCGAAAGACCCCGCCGACCGGTCGCGCCACTCCCAAGCGGCGCGCGCGCAAGAGCTCGGAGCAGGCCCCCGAGGAGACCGCCGAGGCGGCGACCGGCCAACCCGAGACCGATGCCACCAGCGACACTCCGGCGCCGCGGCGTAGGCGGTCCGCGCGCAGCGCCGAAGCCAGCGACGAGGCCCCGGCGCCGCCGGCGCGACGCACCTCGCGCAGGCGCCCGAAGTCCGAGGCGGTCGAGCCGCCCCTCTCCATCTCGGACTCGGCTCCTGCTGCCGACGACGACGAAGCGCCCGAATCGAGCGGGCCTGGCCTCGACCCCAGCGCCCTGGCCGGGGTGACCGCCGAGCTCGAGGCCGTCTCCGACACCGCCGGACTCTGGGACGACGACGCCTCCGATGCGGACGATCCGCTCGACTTCATCCTCGATGAGGGGCCGGTCCTCGACCCGTCGGATCCGATCCAGGTGGCCGCCGCACGGATCGGAATCACGCGGCTCCACCGCGAGCAGCGACGCGTGATCGACTCCGTCCTCGCCGGCCGCGATGTCCTCATGATCCTTCCGACGGGATTCGGGAAGTCGGCCTGTTACCAGATCCCGTCGATGGTGCTTCCGAAGCCGGTGCTCGTGATCTCGCCGCTCCTCGCGCTGATGCGCGACCAGTACGAGAAGCTCGAGAAACACCAGATTCCGGTGGTCCGCCTCGACGGAACCGTTCGCGGCAAGCACCGCAAGGCCGCGCTCGAGCGGATCGGCCAGGGTGGATCGCTCCTCGTCATGACCACTCCCGAGACACTCGCCACCGAGGACGCCGTCTCCGCGCTCGGCAAGTCGGGCGTCTCGCTCGCGGCGATCGACGAGGCACACTGCATCTCCGAATGGGGATACGATTTCCGTCCCACGTACCTCCAGCTCGGCGAGCGGCTTCGCTTGCTCGGTGCGCCTCCGGTGCTCGCACTCACGGCGACGGCCACCGAGAAGGTACGCACCGCGATCATTCGCTTCGTCGGGATGCGCGATCCCGAAGTCGTCGCGAGCTCGCCGCACCGTTCGAACCTCGCCTTCGACGTGCTGCGCTGCAGCGGAGATCAGCGGCTGCGGGCGATGATGCGGCTCGTCCTCCGGCTACGGCGGCCCGGGATCATCTACTGCTCGACGACGCGTGAAGTCGATGAGATCTACGCCCTGCTTCGCCGCTTCGGAGCTCCCGCACATCGTTATCACGGAAAGATGAGTGGCTCCGAGCGCGAGAAGGAGCAAGACGCCTACATGCGTCGCGGCCGGCGGACCGTCATGGTCGCGACCAATGCGTTCGGCCTCGGCGTCGACAAGCAGGACATCCGCTACGTGCTCCACTACCAGTCTCCGGCGTCGCTCGAACAGTACGTGCAAGAGGCCGGCCGCGCGGGCCGAGACGGACGCCGCTCGAACTGCATCCTGCTCTATTCACCCGAGGACCGGCTCGTCCACGAGGCGCTCCTCGCCCGCAGCCGGATCCGGCCCGAGCAGCTCTACAAGCTGGCCCGGGCGCTCGCGGGTTGGGCCGGCGAAGGCAAGGTGCCGACGCTCGCCGCGCTCGCGCTCTCGGCGGATCTCGGCGTGAAGATCGCGGGAGCGCTGCTCGCGGTGCTCGAGGAGGCGACCCTCGTCAAATGGGATCAGACGGCGGTCTACGTCACGGTGGACGCCGACGAGATCGAGGCCGAGGCCCGCAAGCTCGCCGGGCAGTTCGAGACGCTTCGAAGCCAGGACGCGAGGCGCCTCGATTCCGTCGCGGCCTACGCGGGTGCGACCGGCTGCCGGGCGGTTTTCTTGCGCGAGTACTTCGGCGAAGAGGGATCGGATCCCTGTGGAATGTGCGATGTCTGCCGGGGCGCGAGCGAGCGGCCCTCGGTGTTCTACGAGCCGCTCGAAGCCCCGCGCAACGCGCCACGGCGCGGAGATCGGCGCGGCCGCGTGGGCGCGCGAGTCTC
>CAJPFO010000074.1 GCA_905339255.1 Myxococcaceae bacterium | reverse complement strand
ACGGCTCGAGAAGCGTCTCGCCGGCGCTGCTCGCTTCGAGGCTTCGACCGGAACGATCGGAGTCGTCGCGACGCACCTCGCGCTCGTCGATCGCACGCGGCACCAGCAGGTGCAATCACTCCTCGAGCATCCGCAGCTCTGCAGTGGTCCCACGCTCCTCCTCGGCGACATGAATGCCTGGCGCCAGTGCAAGGCGACGAAGGCGCTCGACCGCGCGCTCGGGGCACACGACAACCACGCCTGGCCGGCGAGCTTTCCCGCCGCACGACCCGTCCTCGCGCTCGATCGCATCTACGCGCGCGGTGCACGGATCGTCGAGATCCACGCGCACGACAGCCTCGCCGCGCGCCGCGCCTCCGACCACCTCCCCGTGGTCGCACGGGTGGAGCTGTCGAGAAGAGCGTAGTGACGGGGTGGCGCGGAGAGGCCGCCCCTCGATCCGCACCGAGGCACCCTCCCGATGCCGGACGCCGTCTCGTTTGGGGCGACCCACCGGGTCGCCCCGTCTCCTCCGAGGTCCCGATTTCCTAGATCTTCACACGCTTCCACGCGCCGCCGCGGAAGCGCCAGAAGAAGACGGCGCCGAGCACCCAGATGTAGACGAGCTCCGCGAGCCACGCGCCCGTCACGCCCTTCCCGAGCGAGACGCCGAACCACCAGACGAGCGGCACGCGGAGCCCCCATGCGAGCGCCGTCTGGACGGCGAAGGGCCAGCTCGTATCGCCCGCTCCGCGGAGCGCGCCGCCAACGACGATTCCGAGCGCGTCGAGGAGCTGGAAGGCGGCTGCGAGCAGGAGAAGCGGCCCTCCGAGCGCGAGGACGCCGGGATCGTTGCTGAAGATCCGGAAGAGCGGGCCCGGAATCGTGACGAACGCGATCGAGACCACCGCGGCGAGCCCGAGCGCGAGGCCGAGCGAGCTCTTGAAGCTCCGTTCGGCGGCGGCGAAGTCCGCCGCGCCCACGTAGCGACCGACGAGCGTCGCGCACGAGATCGAGATTCCGTACGCCAGCATGAAGGTGAACGAGAGGAGATTGAGCAGCGCCTGGTTCGCGGCCATCGAAACGTCGCCCATCCGCGCGACGAGGGTCGAGAAGAGCGCGAAGGCGCTCATGTCGAGGAGCCACTGCCCGCCGATCGGGAGGCTCGTCCGCAGGTACCTCTCGACACCGGCGGCGTCGATCGAGACGGTCCGCGTCTCGTAGCGACGCGCCCGGTCGGCGCGCACGAAGCAGGCGAGGATCGTGAAGAGGTACACCCACGTCGCCGCGCTCATCGCCACGCCGGCGCCGAAGACTCCCCACTGCGGCAGACCGAAGCTTCCGAAGATGAGCCCGTAGGCGAGAGACGCATTCACGACGTTTGCGCCGATCGTTACGTAGAGCGGGGTCTTGGTGTCTCCGATTCCGCGGAAGAACGCCGCGATCGCGAGGCAGAAGAGATCCGCCGGAAGACCGAACGCACGACCGTGCACGTACTCGACGCAGTGTTGCTGCAGGGCTTCCGAGGGGCCGAGCAGGCGTAGCCACGAGGGAAGCCCGAGGACGAAGGCGCCGAGGCCGACGAGTGCGAGCGGAAGTACTCCCGCGAGCGCCTGAGCGACCCAGCGCCCGGCTCGTCGCGCGTCGCCGGCACCGTGCTCCTGCGACACGAAAGTCTGTACGCCGGAGACCGTTCCCATGAAAAAGCAGAGTCTGGTCCAGATCCAGATCCCGCCGAAGCCGACCGCGCCGAGCTCGGTCGCGCCGAGGCGACCGACCATCGCGGCGTCGACCGCGAACATGAGGGTCTGCGAGAGCTGTGTGAGGACGACGGGGTAGGCGAGCGCGAGGACCTCGCGCGCGCCGCCTCGCAGGCTCGTCTCGACGGGGGCTCGGGCGACGATCTCGGTGGACATGAGCGGACTCCAGAACGCCGAAGGCCGCGGACTCCATCTCGGCGTCCGCGGCCTTCGAGGCGAGCCGCTCGGGCTACACGCTCATCTACCGGACGCCGGGCAAACCTCGCAGGCCGGGACGCGGTACGCGGACCGCGGTGGCACGAGCTCGGCCGCAGTGGATGGTGGGATTCGCCGCCATGAGCGGGGAACATAGCATGATCGGAGCGATCGGACAATCCGGAGTACTCGCAGGCGCGCACGGATGCGAACGAGGGGGCCGTGTCGGTGACGTTCCAAGGCTCGGAGCGAGAGATTCGCGCCGCCCGATTGCCCCGACGCTCGCCTGCCCGATAATCGGGCGCGGATGCTGCGCCACCTCCTCTTGCTCGCCCTCGTGGCGACGACCGTGTCGAGCCACGCTGCGTGCTCGTTCTCGCACGGCCCGCGCCTCTACGTCTCGGGGAGCAAAGCCCTCGATCGGGGGGAGATCGGGCGCGCGATCGCGGACCTCGAGGAGGCCTCGCGGTTCATGCCCGAGTCGTCCGAGGTGCAGAACCATCTCGGGATCGCCTACGAGCAGGCCGGTCGTTCCGAGGACGCGCACCGCGCGTGGAAGCGCGCGGTGGCGCTCGATTGCTCGAACCAGGAGGCCGCCAAGAACCTCCGCGACTTCGAGCGGACGGCGGCCGTTTCGGGCGAGGCCCGCCCCGAGCCGTAGTCGCGCCCGCTCCGCGGGGGGGCGCTCCCGGCGCTCGCGAAGCGATGGCTCGGCCCCACGCTGCGCGGCCCGCCTCGGGGCGAGCGAGGATCGAGCGGGCATCCGCCTCGATTCACGCCGCACGATCGTTTAAATTGGAGCCATGGCGCACGAGGTCGAGCACGCCGCCCTGAACCGCTACCTCGAGTCGAAGGGCCTCAAGCAGACCCGGCAGCGGGAGGCGATCCTCGAGGTCTTTCTCGAGGCGGTCGGCCACGTGACGAGCGAGGAACTCTTCCAGCGGGTCCGCGAGTCGCACCCGAGCATCGGCTACACGACCGTCTACCGGACGATGAAGCTCCTTTGCGAGGCAGGGCTCGCCCACGAGCGGAACTTCGAAGGCGGCGTCACCCGCTACGAGATCCCGCACGATCATCACGACCACCTGGTCTGCGTTCGCTGCGGGAAGATCATCGAGTTCGAATGCCAGATGATCGAGTCTGCGCAGGAGGACATCGCGAAGCGCTATCACTTCCAGATCCTCCGCCACCGCCACGAGCTCTACGGCCACTGCGACGCTTGCCGCAAGGGCGGTTGATTGACACGCCCTCCCCGAGCGCTGCGAGGCCGCACGGTCGCGCTCCTCGGAGCGATCGTTCTCGGCGTCCTGCTTCCGTGCGCGGTCGCTGCGGAGCCCGATGGTCCTCGTCTCGTCGTCGTGATCTCGGTCGATCAGCTCCGTGCCGACCGCTTCGATCCCGGGCTTCCGGGGGGGCTCGGGCGGATCGCGAGAGAGGGTCGCGTCTTCGCCGACGCCGCCCACGAGCACGCCAACACCGAGACGTGTCCGGGGCACGCAGTGATCCTCACCGGACTCCATCCCGGCCGTGCCGGTGTTCCGATGAACGACACGGTCGACCGCGAGACCGGAAAGAGCGTCTACTGCGTGCAGGACGACGCCCCCGACGCCCAGACCCTCGGGCCCTCCGGCCTGGCGGGGCAGGGGCGTTCGCCTCGCCGCATGCGCGCGACGACGCTCGGCGATTGGCTCCGGGAGGCGCGCCCGGGAGCCCGCGTCTTCTCCGTCTCGGGCAAGGACCGCGCCGCGATCACGCTCGGCGGGCAGCACCCCGATGGCGTCTACTGGTACGAGACGACGCCTCCGGGAGGCTTCACCACGAGTCGCTACTACGCGGAAGCGCTTCCCGCCTGGGTCGAGCGCTGGCATGGCGCGACCGCGGACCGCGACGGATTCGTCTCGACACTTCCCGATCGTTGGGAGCACGAAACGGGTGATCCTCCGAATGGTGCGCGGATCGACGACACGCCGTGGGAGGTCTCGCGTTTCCTTCGCGTGAGCGGGCATCCGATCCGAAGTGGCGATCGCAAGCAGATGCTCGAGCAGGTGAGCTTCAGCCCCTGGCTCGACACGCTCACGCTCGATTTCGCGAGGACGCTCCTTCGCGAGGAGAAGCTCGGCACGGGACCGGAGCCCGATCTTCTCGCGGTCGGTGTCTCGGCAACCGACCTCGTCGGCCATCTCTACGGTCCGGGAAGCCAAGAAGCGCGCGACGCGCTGCTTCGCCTCGACCGCGACCTCGGTCGCCTCCTCGAAGACGCCGAGAAGCAGGCAGGGCGCGGGCGCGTGCTGCTCGTCCTCACGGCGGATCACGGTGTGGTCGAGCTTCCGGAGTTCCTGGCGATGGTGGGGGCGAGCGATTGCCCGGTGGAGGGCGGGAGAATCGACTCGAAGTCCCTGCTCGCGCGTCTCGACGATCATCTCCGGCGGCGCTTCGACCCTTCGGGTGCGCCGGAGGGTGCCGAGCCGTGGATGTGGCAGGAGAGCCTCGAGCTCTCGGTGAACCGCCGTCGCGCCGCGGAGCGTGGCATCGGGGTCGAGCGCGTGGCGGAAGCGGCGGCCGCATTCCTTGCGGCAGAACCCGGGATCGAGCGCGTCTTCACGGCGGCGGAGATGGCAAAGGGCGAGGGGCCGGCGCCTTTCGCGCGGCTCTACGCGAACTCCTTCGACCCCGAGCGAAGCGGCGACCTCGCCGTGCAGACGGCGCCGACCTGTGTGCTCGCACCGTATCCAGCCGGCACCTCGCATGGGACGCCGCATCTCTACGACCGCGCCGTGCCCGTCGCGTTCCTTGGCCCCGGCATCGGCAAGGGGGTCGTCCGCGGCCGCGCGGCGCCCGTCGACATCGCACCGACGCTCGCGGGGGCGATCGGGATCCCGGTCCCCCCTGGGCTCGACGGACGCGCGCTCCCGCTCGGCGGGCTCTGAGCGGCTGCCCCAGCCCGCTCCCCATCAATCCGCGCCCGTCCTGCAGGGAATCTGCTCCGAGGCGTTGCAGATGAAAATGAAGTCTGTTTTCATGACGATCTCGTGAAAGCGATTTTCGTTTTCAGTCCTTCCGTCCGGTAGGCGGAAGGAACGGTCGGATCGGAAAGGGGAGCGAATGGGCCTGGCGGGACGGCGAGGCGCCGCATGGCGCGTGGTGCGCACGGCAGGCTTCGGAATCGGAGCGCTGGTCGCGCTCGCCGGGGCGCCGATCGCAAGGGCGGACGGCGACGCCGAAGAGAGGCTCCGCAAGGTCGAGGATCACCTCGAGGCCGTCCGCGACGAGCTCGCGAGCCTCAAGGAGCAGCGACACGTCGATGAGTCGAAGGTCGCGGATCTCGAACAGCAGGTCTCGACCTTCTCGTCGCTGCTCGATCGCGTACGCATGGGTGGCTACGCGTCGATGCGATACGAGGACTCGAACGTCGCCAACCAGAAGGACACCTTCACCCTGCGGCGGATGGTTCTGACGACGGAAGCGCAGATCCATCCGCGGATCACGTTCTACTCGGAGCTCGAGTTCGAGCGATTCCGTGAGCTCGAGCTCGAGCGATCGGCATTTCCGGCGAACGGCGGTCTCACGATCGAACAGGAGATCGAAGGGACGAACGAGTCGGAGATCGCTCTCGAGCAGGCCTGGGTCCAGTTCCAGTTCCATCCGATGCTCAACTTCAGGGCCGGCGGAGTTCTCGTACCGATCGGCCGATTCAACCTCCACCACGACGACGATCTCTGGCTGCTTCCGCGGCGAACGCTCGTCGATCGCGGTGTTCCCGTGATCCCGATCCCGTCTGCATGGGACGAGCTCGGCGCAGGGCTGAACGGCAACATTCCGATCGGCGAAACGAACCTCGGCTACCAGTTCTACGTCGTGAACGGCGCTGCGATCGAAGGAGAGCTCGAAGAAGTCGCGAAGTCCCGGCAAGGCCGACGTGCAGTGCTCGAACTCGAGGGAGTCTTCACACCGCAGACGGGGACCTTCTCGAACGACATCAAGGATGCGAAGGCGGTGACCGGCCGCGTCGCCTGGTCGCCGGGACCCGGACACGAGATCGCTGCGTCCTTCTATACCGGGCGCTACACGCCGGATTATCTCCAGGACGAGTCGGTCACATCGCTCTCGGTCGACGGAATCACGGGCTTCTACGGCCTCGAGCTCGAGGGCGAGTTCGTGACGACGGGATGGAACGATGTCGAGCAGGTCGCCGCGAGCTTCGCCCGCACCGCGCTCTCGTCCGAGATCAACAATTCGAGTGCCTTCGACCCGACGCTCGAGCCCGAGATCGCCTTCAAGCTCAATCCGATCGCACGCCGCAAGACGGGATACTGGATCGAGGCGCGCTACCCGTTCTGGCCCGAGTGGCTGCCGCGTTTCGGATTCGACCAGCCCCAGATCGTTCCGGTGGCTCGCTTCGAGCAGGTCTGGTTCGACCATCTGCTCTCGGGGTTGACCTTCCGAAACGGCGTGGTGCAGGGCTACACGCTCGACGCGCGGCAGTTGAACCGGGCGACGGTCGGTCTCGCGTACCGCCCCATGCCGAGCGTGGCCCTCACCCTCGCGTGGGAGTATCTCTATACGGGCGGAGGTAGCCTCGTCGGCCTCACCAACTACGTCCCGGCACGCGCGAACGAGGGCAGCGCGACCTCCCTCTTGACGGGAATCACCGTTGGCTTCTAGCCGGCGCTGGCGGACCCCGGGCTTCGCGATCGTGCTGTGGGTCGCGATGCTCGGTGCGGTGCCGGCGCGCGCGGCGCAGGTCTACCATTCGGACGAGCAGGCGCTCGCCCTGGCTTTCCCTGACGCCACGCGGACGGCCCGCCGCACGCTCGTGCTCGATGATCCCGCGCGCGCGAAGCTCGCCGAGCGGCTCGGCTACGCGACCCGGGACCGCGTCGTGGTCCTCCACGAGGCCTACCGTGGCGATGTCCTCGCCGGGCGTGCGCTCGTGCTCGAAGAGATCGGCAAGACGCTTCCCTTCCGCTTCTTGGTCGCGATCCGGCCGGATGGCCGGGTCGACCAGGTGTTGCTGCTCGCCTACCGCGAGCCTCGCGGTTTCGAGATCGAACGCGAGGCGTTCCGCGCTCAGTACTCGGGCAAGGCGCTCGGCGATCCGATCCGCCGCGGGCAGGACATCCGCAACGTGACCGGCGCCACGCTCTCCGTCGACTCGCTCTCACGCGGCGTCCGCCGGGCGCTCGCACTCGCGGAGATCGCGGCGGCGTCGGCGCCCGACGCGGCGACGGCGCAGACCGGCGGCTAGCCTCCGGCACGTGAAGGTCTTCGCCGCGGGCCGCTGGCTTCGGACGAGCTCTGCGTCGCTCCGTGCGACGCTCACCGGCTTCGTTCTCTTCATCCTCGTCGGGTACGTCTCGAACTTCGCGATCCTCGTCTGGAAGACGGGGTTCACGACCGCTGGCGTTGCGGCCTACTACCTCGGCGACGATTCCGGCTTGCGGTTCCCGAAGGAGATGCACGAGCTGCTCGAGAACCTGCATTTCCACATCTACATCGTCCCCGTCGTGCTGCTGGTGCTGACGCACCTCCTCTTCATGACTCGCTGGAGCGAGCGGGCGAAGGTGGCGGCGACGGTGCTCGCGTACGCTGCAGCGGCGCTCGATCTCGGAGCGCCGTGGATCGTGTGGTCGGGGGGCGCAGCGTTCGCGCCGATCAAGCTCTTTTCGAGCGCGGTCTATCACGCGACGCTCGTGGGGCTCGCCCTGGTGATCCTCTGGGAGACCTGGCTCGCGCCGCTACCCGCCGCCGGGGCGCCGGGCGAGCAAGAGCATCGCCGAGGTCCGCATCCCCAGAAGAGCGCGTAGCCGATCGAAGGCCGTGAAGGACGCGAGGATCGCCACGCTCTGGAAGGGGTCGAACCAGCGGGCGAGGCCGGGGTGGGGATGGCCCTCGAAGCGCAGCCAGTGGTGGAGCGAGTACATCCAGAACGAGTGACCCGTCTGCTGCCGCATCGCGACGACCTCGAGGCCGCGGTCGCGGAGCATGCGGCCGAGTGTCTCGGGCCGGAAGAGATTCCAGTGGCGGGGGACGTGGTAGCCGCCCCAGTAGGTGCGGGCGAAGAGCCGCGCGTCGAGGCCATCGAGGTTCGGTGTCTCGATCGCGAAGACACCTCCCGGCGCGAGCCAACCCGCGATTCGCTCGATCACGGCTCCCGGATCGGCGACGTGTTCGATCACGTGGAACATCGTCACGAGATCGAGGGATCCGTCCGGGATCTCGCGGCAGTCCTCGACCCGCTCGGCGAAGACGCGAAAGCCCTCCTTCGCGAGCGGCTCGAGGACCGCGGCATCGAGCTCGAGGCCGTGGATGTTCGACCTCGGGATTCCGAGCCCCGCCATCTGCCGCAAGAAGCGCCCGCTCCCGCAGCCGACGTCGCAGTAGCTCTGCGGGGGACGCTCGAGCGCGGAGAGGATCCCGCGGAGCTTGCTCCGATCGAGGATCGCCTTGGCGCGGACGGCGATCGGATGGATGTCCGTCTCGTAGTGGTACGAGTAGTACGTCGGGGGGTAGATGACCGAGAGAGTCGAGACGGCGGGCCGGGGGTGGAGCCGCACGTGACCGCAGGCGTTGCAGTGGACGAAGCGCCAGGGGTTTCGGCAGGTCTGCAGCTCGTAATCGAAGGCCACCGCATGGCTCGCGAACCGATCGCTCCCGCAGACGGCGCAGAGCGGAACCTCTTCGACGGCGATCTCGGGGGCGGACGACGCCTCGAGCTCTGCCGGCGGGCGGGTGCTCCGCCAGTCGGCAGCTTCGATCGAGCTCGCCGTCACGCGCCGCCCCGACACTCGGGCAGCGGAAGCGCTCGCCAGTAGCGCAAGAGGTAGCCGAGATAGGAGTGGCGCCATTCGATGGCGTCGGAGCCGGGGAGCTCGCGCATTTCCCGCTCGGCACGCCCCAGGTTGTAATAGGGGATCGAGGGCCAGAGATGGTGCGCGGCGTGGTGGTTCATGTGGTTCGGCGCGAGCAGGATCCTCTCGAGCGGTGTCGCTTCGTAGCTGATCAGTCGATGCGAGTCGGCACGAGAATCGGCCTCGGGCTGCGAGTGCTCGAGAAACGAGCGGATCAGATCGCCGAGATAGAAATGCACGTAGCACGGCGCGAGCCAGAGCACGGGCCAGGCCCACCAGCCGATCGCGGTCGTGAGGCCACCGACGAGCAAGACCTGCCACACGCCGATCACGGCGAGCTCGCGCGGACGAAGCCTCGATCCCGGAGCTTCGCTTCGTGGCTTGCGACGCCGCAAGAAGACGTTCCGGAACGACGTCGCGAGCGCGGTCGCTCCGGTGAGGAACGCGAGCGTCTCGAGCTGCGTCGTCTTGTTGAAGCACGCGTGACGGTGTCGATCGGGATCGCTGGCGGTGGCGAGGTGCTTGTGATGCAGGCGGTGGTTCCGGTTGTGGACGCGCGTCACGGCACCGATCGGTCCGAGCAAGAAGAGGTCGCAGAAGAGATCGTTCGTTCTTGCGCGTTCGAAGAGGCGCCGGTGGAGACCGTCGTGGGCGATCACGAAGAGCGCGTAGTAGCGAGTCCCGACGATCGGGAAGGCGACGAGCACCGTCCACCACGCGGGATGCCATGCCACGAGCGCGAAGGCCGCGAGGATCTCGATCCAGAGCCGGGCGGTATCACGCACCACGCGGGCCGGCTCGAGGCGGCTCAGCTCGCGGACCCGTGCCGGCGAGAGCAGACGGGCGCGGGGAAGGTTGTAGACCCGGGTCGACGACATGGGCGCTCGTGCGAGGCACGAGGATAGCAGCCCGGATCGCGAGGCCTTCGCGCCACCTCGGCGGCCCGCGTGATGGGAGCTGCCGGTTGGTTGCCGGCATCGCGCCTAGTCGCGCCAGCGCACTTCGAGTCCACGCGATGCGGTGCGGCGCCCGTCCTCGAAGAGGATCACCGCCTCGATGTCGGGGTTCGTCGCGAGCCAGTCGAGGGCACCTGCGCCGAGCACGAAGAGCGCGGTCGAGAGCGCGTCGGAGGTCGTGGCGTCCTTCGCGACCACGGTCACCGAGCGGACACCGCGGGCGGGCCTCAAGGTTCGTGGATCGAGGATGTGGTGGACGACGATTCCCGACGCCTCGAAGCGCCGCCACGTGGGGGCCGAGGTCGAGACGCCGCCTTCGACGAGATCGATTTCGGCGAGGATCTCTCCCGGGTGATCCGGGTCCTCGATCCCGATCGGCCACGGGCGCTGCTTCGATCCACCGTAGAAGGCGAGGTCTCCGGACGCGCGGACCATGGCGGCGGGGACGCCTTCTCGCTCGAGAAGCGCGGCGATCCGGTCGGCGATGAAGCCCTTGCCGATCGCTCCGGTGCCGAATTCCGCTCCCTGGCGCGCCAGGCGCGCACGATTCGATCCCGGATCGACTTCGATCGCCTCCCAGCCGACCGCTTCGCGCACCGCATCGAGCTCGGAATCGGTGGCGAGGCGGGGTGGACCGCCCGAGAAGCCGAAGAGCCGAAGTGCCGGAAGAACGGTCGGATCGAACGCGCCGCCACTTCGCCGGGCGAGATCGCGGGCCCGTTCCAGCATCTCGAGGGTCTCCTGCGAGGCGGGCTCGAGTGGACCGCCTGCTCGCGCGTTGAGCCGCGAAACCTCGCTCTCTGGACGCCACTCCGAGAGGAGCGCCTCGAGGCGCTCGATCTCCGTGAAGGCCTTCTCGATCGCTGCGCGGCCACGCTCGGGGTCGGGATCGCGGAGGACCACCGAGACGAGCGTCCCGAGCGCGAGCCGCGAGACCACGATTTCCTCGGCGGGCGTCCCGGTCGACCCCGCCGTTAGCGGAGCGAGCGCGAAGGCGAAAACGAGCGCGGCGACCCGATGCCAGACGCTCACGCGCCTTCGTTCACCCAGGCCTCGAGGTCTTCGGGAACGTCCCACGGGTCGTCCTTCACGCTCGGCGTGCGGTCACCGAGGTTCGCGCGGAACATCTCGTCGAAGTGCCCGATGAGACGCTCGGAAGCGAGCCCCACGGCCTTGAGCGTCGGGATCACGAAGCCGCGAACGGGGCCGAGCCGCCCGCCCGTCCGCTGCCACTCGGCAGCGATCGCTTCGCGCTCCTTCGCGAGTTCGGCGAACGCCGTCTGGGGATCGAGCCCGGCCTTCTTCCAGACTTCGAAGACGGACTCCCGCATCGAAACCCCCGCGCGCGAATCGACGAGCAGCCGGGCGGACTCGAAGGCGAAGTCCTCGAGCTCGTGCTTCTCGTCCTGCGAGAGCGACGGCACGACCGCCGAGAGGTACTTGATGCCGTAGCCGGTGTGCCGCGCCTCGTCGCGCGAGACGTAGGTGAGGAGCTTCTCGAGAAGCGGCTCGCTCGTCTGGTTGCGCATGTCGCGGAACGAGTAGAGCGCGAGCCCCTCGGTCACGACCTGCATCCCGACCGCCTTCTTGAGCCAATCCTCGGCGCCGACGACTCCGTCGAGGAGCTTCTTGAGTGCCGGCGCGATCGGCGAGACCTCGTCGAGCATGCGGATGTAGGCGGCGAAGACTTCGACGTGACGCGCCTCGTCCATCGTCTGCGTCGCCGCGTAGAGCTTTCCGTCCATGTGGGGAACGGCGCTCACGAGCTGCCCGGCGACCATCAGCGCTCCCTGCTCGCCGTGGAGGAAGTTCGAGAGCAGGAAGGCGGCGGTTCGCCGCGAGACCTCCCAGCGCGTCTCGGACGGAAGATTCTGCCAGAAGCGGGTCCGCTGGATCGGGAAGCCGCCGACGGAGAAGGTCCTCGAGAAGGCGTCGCGGTCGATTCCGGACTCCCAATCGAGGTCCCGCATCGCGACCCATTGGCGATCGAGGGCATTGGCGTAGAGCGTCCGGAGTTCTTCGATCTCGGATTCGTAGTTCCACGAGTAGATCGCCCGGAGCGCCGCGTCGGTGCTCTCGCCATGGACGGGATGCCGCGTCGCAAGCTCTGCCATCCGCCATTCCTCCGCCCGGCACGCCGCCGTGGCCAAACGGCGAGGGTGCCCGGTGGCCGAGGGGCGTCAAGCGAGCGCAAGGCCGGCGCGGCGCTCAAGCGGCCGGCGCCTCGCTCCGATGCGCGGGGGGATGGCCCGCCCCGACCTCGCCTGCTCGATCTGCGATGCCGACCTGGTCTTCGCCGGGGACGAGAGGGCAGGGGATCTCATCCACTGCACCTTCTGCGGAGCGCCCTTCGTGCTTCGCGAGCGCCCTCGTGCCTCGGACGACGAGAGCGAGTTCCTGCTCGAAGAGGACGGCTGACCCGATCGACCCCGCCGGGGACTTCTATCCGGCCGCAACGAGCGTCGCGGCGCGCCGGCGGGCTTCGGCGAGGTCCTCGGTCCACGGCAGATGCTGGTCGAGCAGCGATCCGTGGAGCGCGCGAAGGCTCGCCCTCGAAGGGGCCGCGAGGCAGAAGCCGGCGCCCCCCCGCTCGGCTGCGCGTTGGCCCGCCACGAGCGCGGTGATTCCCTGCGGCCTCAGTTCGCTCACGCGGGCGAGGTCGACGACCAGATTCACGCCGGACTCGCCGAAGCGGGTGAGCGTCGACTTCAGTTCGCCGAGCGCGCGCTCGTCGAGGCTTCCGACCGGAGTCACCACGACCGTCTCCAGGTGGCGGCTCTCCTGGACCTCGATGGCGAGGACGTGGTCCGGAGACTCGCGCCAGAAGTGGCGGCGGTTCGGAAGCACGCTCTGCCCCGATCGCAGACGCCTCGCGACGAAGCGCGCCAGCGTCCGCACGCCGTAGCACGAGCCCTCTGCAACGGTGCGGCGCTCGTGGATCGCTCGCCGCAGGTCCAAAGCGGTCGCTCCCGGAAAGCTCGTGTAGCAGCGCCCGATCGATTCGAGGAAGTGGCCGTCCGAGCTTCCGAGTCGCGCACGATCCCCCGCGCGCCGCTCGGCCTTCCGATTGGCCCGGAACTCGGTGAAGTTCGCGTTCCGGACCTCGACGGCATCGAAGGGCAGCGAGCGGATCAGGTCGCCGACGCCGACCAGGCTGTTCCAGCGCATGAGGTTCGTATAGGGGTGCGCCGCGATCGCGACGCCTCCCTGGCGGTGGATCTCCTCGACGGTCCGGGCGGCCGTGAGGCCCGGCGGGATCCACTCCTGCAAGAAGAGCCCGATCACGTGCCCCTCTCGTGTCGAAACCTCCTCGCCGACGATCACTTCGATCCCGGCGAAGACCTCGGGGTGCTCCTCGACGTAGCGCCGTGCGCGCAGTGCTCCGTCGATCGTGTCGTGGTCGGTGACGGCCACCACACGGAACGGGGTCCGCGAGACGAGGAAGTTCAGGGTTTCCTCGGGGGTCGCAGTTCCGTCGCTGAACGTGGTGTGCAGGTGCAGGTCCGCTCGGGACGAGCCCACCGCGCAGGGATCCATTCCGGCGCTATCGGCGTCCGGCGAACCGGACTCGAGCGGCGCCTCGGGGGGCCGGTCCGGGGCGTTCTCGCAGGCCACGCGGGCCACAAGCGGCAGCGTCGGTCCTCCGATCCGATCCGTCGGGTAGCATGCCTCCTCGAGCGGGTCGTGGCCACGCGCGGCCGGGGAGGCAGGGGGAGGGGAGCCCATTGTCGAGTGCCAGCGATCGTCCGATCGACATTTCCGCCTTCGAGGAGTCGGTGCTGCGGCACGTCCGCTACTCGCTCGGAAAGCAGCAATCGCAGGCTTCGGCCCACGACGTCTTCATGGCGGCGTCGCTCGCCGTCCGTGACGTGCTGATCGACCGCATGTTCGAGACCGAGGCGCGCTACCAGGCCGCGGACGCCAAGCGGGTCTACTACCTCTCGCTCGAGTTCCTGATCGGCCGCTCGCTCGGCAGCAACCTCCAGGCGCTCGGAATCCTCGAGCTCGGTCATCGCGCGCTCCACGAGCTCGGGATCGACGTCGACGAGGTCCGCGAGGCCGAGCCCGACGCGGGCCTCGGAAACGGCGGCCTCGGACGGCTCGCGGCTTGTTTTCTCGATTCGCTCGCGACGCTCGGCATGCCGGGGTTCGGCTACGGGATCAACTACGAGTACGGGCTCTTCAGGCAGGTGATCGAAGGCGGGCACCAGCGCGAAAAGCCCGACGGCTGGCGAAGCCTCGGCACGCCGTGGCTCGTCGAGCGTTCCGAAGAGGCCTGCCTGGTTCCCGTCTACGGCCGGGTCGAGCACGCGAGCGACCGCCACGGCAACGACCGCGCGACCTGGGTGGACTGGCGCGTGATCGTCGGGGTCCCGCACGACATGCCGATCGTCGGCCACGGCGGGAGGACCGTGAACACGCTCCGTCTCTACTCGGCGCGCGCGTCGTCGGAGTTCGACATCGAGATCTTCAACCGTGGCGACTACGTGCGAGCGGTCGAGGAGAAGATGCACTCCGAGCGGATCTCGAAGGTGCTCTATCCCGCGGACTCCTACGAGGCGGGAAAGGAGCTCCGGCTGCTCCAGGAGTACTTCTTCGTCGCGTGCGCGATCCGCGACATCTTCACCCACTACCTCCGCAAGCACACGACTTTCGACGCGTTTCCGGACCACGTGGCGATCCAGATGAACGACACGCACCCGGCGCTCGCGGTCGCCGAGCTGATGCGGATGTTCATCGATCAGCATCGGCTTCCGTGGGAGCGCGCGTTCGAGCTCACGGTACGGACGCTCGGCTACACGAACCACACGCTCCTCCCCGAGGCGCTCGAGAAGTGGCCGCAACCGCTTCTCGGACGGATCCTGCCGAGGCACCTCGAGATCATCGAGCGGATCAACCTCGACTTTCTCTCCGAGGTGAACCGCCGCTGGCCCGGCGACGTCGATCGTCTGCGCCGGATGTCGATCATCGAAGAAGGGCAGCCGAAGCAGATCCGGATGGGGCATCTCGCGATCGTCGGATCGCATTCCGTGAACGGAGTCGCCCGCCTCCACACCGAGCTCCTCCGGACGCGAGTGATCCCCGATTTCGACGAGTTCTATCCGGGCCGGATCCAGAACAAGACCAATGGCATCACGCCGCGCCGCTGGCTGCTCCGCGCGAATCCGGGGCTTTCGCACCTGGTCGAGAGCCGGATCGGACGCGACTGGATCACCGATCTCGATCGGTTGCGCGAGCTCGAGTCCCACGCCGAAGACCCGGCCTTCCGAGAGGAGTTCCGCGAGGTCAAGCGCGCCAACAAGGTCCGTCTCGAGAAGCTCGTGCTCGATCTGACGCGGGTGTCGATCGATGCCGATTCGATCTTCGACGTGCAGGTGAAGCGCATCCACGAGTACAAGCGGCAGCTCCTCTTCGTGCTCCGCACGATCCATCACTATCTCCGCATCGTCGAGGACGGTTTCAGCCCGGCACGCCCGCTCGCGTGCCTGCTCGCCGGCAAGGCCGCTCCCGAGTACTTCATGGCGAAGCTCGTGATCAAGCTCGTGAACAACGTGGGACAGATCGTGAACGCGGATCCTGCCGCCGCCGGCTGGCTGCGGATCGCTTTCGTTCCGGACTACCGCGTCTCGCTCGCCGAGGCGATCATCCCGGCCGCGGACGTCTCCGAGCAGATCTCGACTGCCGGCAAGGAAGCGTCGGGGACGGGAAACATGAAGTTCGCGCTCAACGGCGCGCTCACGCTCGGGACGCTCGATGGAGCGAACGTCGAGATCCGCGAGGCCGTCGGCGACGAGAACATCTACATTTTCGGGCTGCGAGTCGAGGAGGTCGAGAGGCTCCGCGAGAGTGGAGGCTACGATCCGCGAGCGCTCGTACGATCGAACCCCGAGATCGCGCGCGTCGTCGAGTGTCTCGAGAACGATCGCTTCTCGCCGCGCGAGCACGGGATCTTTCGGCCGATCTGGGAGAGCTTGATGGTGCACGGCGATCCGTACTTCGTGCTCGCGGATTTCGCCTCGTACGTGGAGACGGCGGACCGCGCGGCGCGCGACTTCGAGGATCGGGAGTCGTGGACGCGGCGCGCGATCCTGAACGTGGCCCGGATGGGCCATTTCTCGAGCGATCGGACGATCCGCGATTACGCGTCGGAGATCTGGGGGATCCACCCGGTTCGCTGAAGGCGCTCGCCCCGGCGCCGCGCCGGCCGGAGGCGGCGCGGCGCCCGGCCGGAGACGGCGCGACGCCCGGCCGGAGGCGGCGCGACGCCCGGCAGCAGGTGGAGCGCCCCGGCGCTCCTCCGCTCCGCCGCAGGGGCGCTCGCGCCCGCGTGCCGATCGGGGGCGGCTGCGCAAAGGCAAAGTCGTCGCGCCCGGGGCGCTCCACCTCCCGCCGGGGTGGGTTC
>CAJPFO010000073.1 GCA_905339255.1 Myxococcaceae bacterium | reverse complement strand
CCCCGCACCCCCGGGACGAGAGAAGGAGCGTGGGACAGGACAAGAGTCGAGCCGCCTACGGGAAACTCCCGAAAGCGCATAACCGTCCACGGAACCCAGGGCACCTCAGAGTTCCGGTGGGGACGCGCGCAGTCCCCGTCGCGAACTGGCCGATCGTTCCGGAAGCAAACATCCCGACCGAGGAGCCTGTACATCCATCACGGTTGCAGCTGAAGTATTGCCAGCCTGTTGACGTGTAGTCATTCAGACTCACGACGACGTTCAGGTTGACTGAAGTTAGGCCGTTGCCTTGAGGGTGTGCCGAGTTCGGCGCCACCCATGCACTCAGTGTTCCGGAGACCGCGAAGTTCAGCGATACGTCGATGAACGATGCAGGCGAGCCTTCGGTCGCGCGGAAGATGACGTCATCGATGCGAAACGAGGCTGTCGCCCCGGCTGACGAGTCCGGATACAGGTACGGGGAATTTGAAATCGCCTGTGCGTTGGCGACGATCGCTATTCCTCCCGGTTGTGAGGCTGCGTAGGCTTGGCTCAGGTAGCCTCCGATGGGTCCGACGGATGCCGACTGGCCTCCGACCTCGACACCGCAGGTGCTTGTCGATTCCCCGAACCCGATCCCGTAAGCCCTAGCGCTGCAACTAGTGGCGTGAGCTGGGCGCGAGGCAAAACCAACGATCAACGTCGGAAGAAACACAAGAGCAAGAACGCTGCAAGCTCGCACGGGATGGCTCCTCTTCTGCTCAAGCGCGCATTTCGCTACGGCTCGTTCGAGGGCAACCGACTTCATCGCGGATCCGTTCCGGCACAGCCTTCGGTCGCCGTACAACGGATGGCCGCTAAGCTGCGGCCGCGCGTGCAGGCTACCACGACTCGCGTCGACTTCCGCCGTCCGCACAGCTGAAGCCCGCGGCCGTCAGCTTCAGCGGCTTGTTGGACGGCGCGCGCCTACCGCCGGGAGACTTCCTCGCACTTTGCAAGGAGTTCCCGAATCAGAGGTTCGTTCTCCGCGAGTTCCTTCTGCGAAATGCGCATCTTCATGACCTTGCCCCGCGGCCCCGCGAAGATGCCGGCTTCATCGAGCCTCTTGACCCACTCCGCACGCTCCTCAGCGTTGAGAAGGAGGTGCATGTGACAGTGGGACGCGCTCTTCCGTGGATGGAACCAGGCGAAGTTCCGCCCGGACGTGCCGAGCGCGATGTGGTGCTTGTTGTAGGTGACTCGCGACCCAGCGCTTGAGACGAGGGCAATCATCTTGTCAACAACGCCCAACGAAGCGGGGTTCGTCCGCTTCTCCCAATGCGATCGATTGACTTGCTCACCCGGCGCGACCTCATCCTCACCGAAGAGATCAGCGACATCGAGGACCTTGGTGAAGTTGAGGACGAACTGCTCGCCGATCTGAAGCGCGTTCATCTGGATCGCGATGATCGGAACCGCGCGATTGAGCAGTGAGATGATGTTGAAGAAGCGGTTGGTAATCTCTTCCGCCACGATAACGGCGCGGTGCTCAAGCTGGGGAAAACGCGTGCGCTCAACGTCCCAGTACTCGATGGTTCGGATGATGTGGCTCTCATCCAGCTGGCCAAGCATCACCTCTACCTCGTACCGAACTCCCTCCTCAGGGTCGGACAGTAGAAAGTCGAGGCGACCGCCGCTGGGCTGAATGCGCTCGCGTTCGATGATGGTGACCTCACCAAGGCCAAGAATGGACGCGTCCTCGGTGATTCGCTCTTGCAACCACCTCTCGTCGAGGTCAAGTTCGCGCAGTGACTTGGGCTCTGCCTTCACGAAGGTCGGAGACAAGGAAACCTCCCTCTCGCGCCGTCCAACGGCTGGCGCTCAGCTGCCGGGCCGCCGCCAGCGGCCGCTTGAAACGCCGAGTTTCGATGCCAGAAGGCTACCAAGGTCGATTAGAGCGCGCTGTGGCCCGGTCAGCTGCAGCGCCTTGTTAGACGGCGGACCACCTACTCCAGATCGGGGAGCGCGCCAGCTTCGATCTCCGGAGGTGCTAGGCCGGCTGCCAGATGGCCTAGCTGCAATAAGGCGTACCGTATCGAATGGTCAATCCACTTCTTCTCGGATCGATTTAGCGGCTCGCCGGATGCGCGAGATTTGCGAGCCGTGGCGGCGTCGCCTCGGGTTGAAGACAGCTCACCTAGCTTAGATAGGACCCCATGAGGGAGATTCAGGGCAGCCGCGGCCTTGGGTCGGGACCCGAACTGCGCCTCGATGACCGTGAGGCCGTAGTAGACGGCGCTCTCGACGGATTCGCCGATGCCGAGGCGCGCACGCGTGTAGCGCTCCCAGACGTTCTCCATCTCCGACGTCACAGCGATCGTGGGTGCCGGTGGATACCGAGTGGCGATGACGAGTTCCGTCGCTCCGTTGGTCTCCGGAGATCGTTGCGATGTTGCACCGACAGCAACGGCTGGCGTGAACTCGAACTTGATCACCGGAAAGCCCATTCGTATCTCGGCTTCGAACTCCCAAGCTCGAACGACCGGATCGATGTGTGCGCGAGCTTCGGAGATCGAGTCGGTAGGTAACCGCAAGTCGACGCGAAGCAGACCATTCGCGAGGGAAAAGTCGCCCACGGCGTGGGAGAACTCGATCACGTCGTCAGCGAACGCGCCTGCCTTCTCGACCCGGTACGCAAGGCGTTGGATGCTCACGGCTGGCTCCGCCGTCTAACGGCTTGGCAATGAGCTGCCGGCCGCCGCATGCCCCGCAGTCTCGACCGCCGGACGCCGCCGTGTCAACCACCCGATTGCGGCGGCCGGCGGCCACGGCCTTCGCACGCCACCGACTGCGGCCGGCCAGCTCCA
>CAJPFO010000072.1 GCA_905339255.1 Myxococcaceae bacterium | reverse complement strand
TCCAGAAGGCGCGCCGGACGTTCCAGAAGCGCGTCGAGGGCGTCTCCGTGAGCCTCCCCTTCGTGAGCTTCTCCGTGCGGCCCGACGATCGCGAGAGGCGCATCGCGCGCGAGCTCGTGATCCGCCTGGCCGACCGCCGCGTGCTCGACGCCGCCGAGTGCTGCGACGGCTGCATCGACGAGGCCCTCGCCTCGCTCCACGAGATCCGCACGCTGCTCGTCGACAAGCAGGTCGAGCTGGCCGATCTCACCGACGGCGCGCTCTATCTGCTGCTCGACTTCATGCGCGAGGGCATCCGCCAGTTCCTCACCTTCGAGCAGCGGATCGACAGCGGAGAGGATTCGCGGCGCCGCGGCCGCCATCGCGAGCACGAGGCCCAGCAGCTCTACTTCGCCGGCCTGGAGGCGCTCCGCGCTCACCTCCACCGCTGCCTGATCCAGGTGGCCGGGATCGCCGACGTCGAGATCCCGCAGATCGCGGCGCACATGCGCTACGACGCCGCCTGGGCGCTCGACGCCTACCGTCCCGCGCTCCCGGAGTGAGCCGGCGCGATCGCTGAGGGCGGCGCGCCGAGCGGCTCGGCGGTGCGCTCGTGAGTGCGCTCGCGGTGCCCTTCGCGCCGTCTGAGCAGCATCACGAAGCGCAAGAAATCGTGCGCTTCGCAGCGCGCCGAGCGTCGCGAGAGCCGCGCTTCGCGCGGCGCACCCGCGAGGGCGCGTCTCCCGCCAACCCCGCGCCGCCGCTCGCGATCTCAACGAATCCTCCCACTGTTATCTTGCATTACGACTCGAAGGCCCCCGCACCGCGGCTTCCGTCGACAATGAGCCCGGGTCGAAGCTGCGCAAACAGCGACGGAGAAGGAGGGTGAGCGGCGCGCGCAGAAGCGCGGCAAGCCTTGCGCTCCGCCATCGCCGCCGATCGAGCCGGCCCGGCGCTCCCAACCCGCGAGGCTGCCCCGCACCAGCGCCGGGCGCGGGTGGGGTTCGGATGGGGGCGCTACCTGCTACCTGGGCTTGCTCGCAGCGCCCCCATTGCGGTCAAACGTCGCGGCAAGGCTCGCGACCGCCGTAGCTCCGATTTCGGCGAACTCCGCTTCGGTTAGCTGCGATTCGAGGAAGCGCTCCGGGTCGTATTCGTTACGCGTCACGAAGACGTGAGAACGCCAGGCCTGCGGCCATCGGTCCGACTCCGCGATCACATCGTCGATGACCAACCGGAGCTTTCCCTCCCTTGTCCTGTGGATACACAGCACAAGACCCCGCTTCGCTCGCTGCTCGTTCTCCGAGTCCACGACTGCCTCTCAGTTATTCCAGGTGATCAGAGGCGGCCACGAGCTCGGCGGATCTCCCGCCCTGCAAGCGGCGTAGCGCTTCACCGCTGATTCGTAGCAGGCCGGAGCGCGCGCCTTGCTGCGTCTGCCGATTCCCCGACACCTGGCAACGTCGCTTGCGAACGATTCCTCGCAGTCCGGGCCGTCGTCGCATTCGTCAGCGAGCTTCTCGATGTAGGGCCAGATGATCGGGCTCACGTAGGGCTCGATCTGCGTTCCCACCCAGTAGCCGGCTCCGCCCGCAACGCCGATCCACACGAGCGGCGGCGGCGCCGGGATGTTGGGGATCGGAATCGGGAACGGAATCGGCAGCGGAGCAACGGCTGCGGCCGCAGCCGCCGACGGCAGAGCAACACCCATCGAGACCGTCTGCAGGCCCGCAGGATCGATGTTGTTGACCGGATCGTTCTCGACGTACGCGTAGAGATTCAGCCCCCCTTCTTGCCCGATGGGATCCGCCTCGAGGTAGCGCCCGGTGGCGGGGTCGTAGGTGCGGAAGTAGTTGTAGTGGTAGCCGGTCTCGGCGTCGAAGATCTGGCCCGGGAAGCGCGTGTCGAGGACCAGGTTGCCGTAGCCCGTGGTCGTGGGATGCGTGAGCGTCGCCTTGCCGAAGCCTTCG
>CAJPFO010000071.1 GCA_905339255.1 Myxococcaceae bacterium | reverse complement strand
ACACCGACGTGTGGACGAGCATGGGGCAGGAGCAGGAAGCAGAAGAGCGCCGCGCGCTCTTCGAGCCATATCAGCTCAATGCCCGGCTCCTCCGGCACGCCCCCGACGCGTACGTCCTCCACTGCCTCCCGGCGCATCGGGGGCAGGAGATCACCGACGACGTCCTCGACGGGCCGAGAAGCATCGTCTTCGAGCAGGCGGAAAACCGCCTCCACGCGCAGAAGGCGATCCTCGAGCGGGTGCTGCTCGGCGCCTAGGGCGGGCGTCGGCGCCCGTCCTCTCCGCTCGGGAGGCGGTCCGTGGTGGGCGCGACGCCATGGCCGGGGGCGGACTCGTGGCCGATCGGCACGGCCTGCCGGGAATCCCCCGCAAGTTGAGGCCTGCGGGCAGGTCGCGACGGGCCAGCCCTCTCAGCCCTCGCCCTCGTCCTGCCGATCCGCCTCCGTAGGAGCGCCGGGTTCCGCCGCTCCCCGGGGGTGGCATGCGCATCGCGGAGGCCGGCTCGAACGCGTCGGGGAGGGTGCCGCGGCTCGCGAGCGGTCGCGATCCGCGCGATCTCGTGCTCTCGCCGGCCGAGGGCTACCTGCTCTCGCGGGTCGACGGCAGGACGCCGTGGCGCGTGCTTCGCGAGATCGGCGGCCTCGACCCCTGCGACGTCGACCGCTGCCTCGAGCGCTGGCACGCGGAAGGATGGCTCGAGTTCGACGAGGCGAGGTCACGGGCCGCTCCGCAGCGGGCGCGGTCCGCGGGCGTTCCTGCGGACACGGGCTCGTCCTCGCCGCCCCGCGCTCCGTGCGCGATCGATCCCGCGCTCGAGATCCCGGTCGAGGCGCAGGAAAGGATCCTCGCCTTCGAGGCGCGTCTCGATCGTCCCTATCACGAGATCCTCGGGGTGCCCCGCGATGCGGATGCGCGCAGCGTGAAGCGCGCCTATTTCGAGCTCTCGAAGGACTTCCATCCCGATCGCTACTTCCGGCGCGAGATCGGTCCCTTCGCCGAACGCCTCGAGCGCGTCTTCCAGCGGATCGCCGAAGCCTACGAGCTGCTCTCGGATCCGACCGCGCGCGCCGAGATCGAGCGCGCTCTCGACGAGTCGCCGCGCGCCACGTCCTCCCGGCCCGAATCCGCTCGCGCCGCGGCCGCGCCGAGGCGTCGGTTCCACGGGCTCCACCCGAGGGAGCTTCGGGTCCTTGCGCAGCGCAAGGCGCGCGCGAAGACGTTCTTCGAGACGGGAATGGCCGCCTTCCAGGCCGGCCGGTCGATCGAGGCCGCAGCGAGCGTGCGGCTCGCGATCGCCTTCGATCCGTCGAACTCCGCATACCGGGAATCGTTCGCGAGCGTCCAGCGCAAGGCGAGCGAAGAGCGTGCGCGCCAGCTCGTCCGCGAGGCCGAACGGGCGCTCGAGCTCCGCGACATGGCCGGAGCGCTGCGCCTCTACGAGGAAGCACTCCTGCACCAGCCGCACGATCCGTCCGCGAACCACGAGGCGGCCCGGCTCGCGCTCGCGCTCGGCGAGGATCTCCGCCGCGCCAAGGAGTACGCCGCGCGGGCGTGCGAGCTCGTTCCCGAGAACGCCGCGCACCGCAGAACCCTCGGACAGATCTACAAAAGCGCCGGGCTGGTCGCGAACGCCCGACGCGAGCTCGAAGCCGCGCTGAAGCTCGACCCGATGGATGCCGTTGCACGCTCGGAGCTCAGGACACTCGCATGAGGCCGATCGTTTCGGCAGGAGGGATGGCATGGGTCGAGTGATCGGCATCGATCTCGGCACCACGAACTCGTGCGTCGCCGTGATGGAGAACGGTCAGCCGACCGTGATCCCCAACGCCGGGGGCTACAAGACGACGCCGTCGATGTTCGCCGTCACCGCCGACGGCAAGCGCCTCGTCGGACATCTCGCCAAGCGCCAAGCGATCACGAACTCGCGAAATACCGTCCACGCGAGCAAGCGGCTGATCGGGCGTCGCTTCGACTCGCCCGAGACGGAGCAGGTCGCGAAGCTCTGCCCGTACGAAGTGGTTCGCGGGCCGAACGACGATCCGCGGATCCGGCTCGGCGAGAAGATCTTCACCTGCACCGAGATCGCGTCGATCGTGCTTCGCGAGATGAAACGCGTCGCCGAGGAAGCGATCGGCGAGCCCGTCCGCGACGCCGTGATCACGGTTCCGGCCCACTTCAACGACAGCCAGCGACAGTGCACGAAGGATGCCGGGAAGATCGCGGGGCTCGAGGTGCTCCGGATCATCAACGAGCCCACCGCCGCAGCGATCGCGTACGGCTTCGGAAAGCGCAAGGAGGAGAAGATCGCGGTCTACGACCTCGGGGGCGGGACCTTCGACCTCTCGATCCTCGAGCTCGGAAGCGGCGTGCTCGAGGTCCTCGCGACGGGCGGCAACACGTTCCTCGGAGGCGAGGACTTCGATCGCCGCATCGTCGCGCACCTGATCGACCGCTATCGGGAGACCGAGGGCATCGATCTGCGTGCCGATTCGATGGCGCTGCAGCGTCTCAAGGACGCCGCGGAGAAGGCGAAGTGCGACCTCTCCGTCCGGGACACGACCGAGATCAACCTGCCGTTCATCGCCAACTCCGAGAGCGGCCCGAAGCACCTGAACCTCGAGCTCGACCGCGCGACGCTCGAAGCGATGGTCGGCGACATCGTGAGCGGGACGATCAAGATCGTCGACCAGGTGCTTCGCGATGCGGAGCTCGGCCCCGGAGACGTCGACCAGGTGATCCTCGTCGGGGGGCAGACGCGAATGCCGCTCGTCCAGGATGCCGTCGCGGAGTACTTCGGCAAGCGCCCGCACAAGGGAGTGAACCCCGACGAGGTCGTTGCCGTCGGCGCAGCGCTGCAGGGGGAGGCTCTGCTCCACGAGGACAAGAGCCTGCTGCTCCTCGACGTGACGCCGCTCTCGCTCGGAATCGCGACCTTCGGAGGTCACTTCGCGAGGCTCATCGAACGCAATACGACGGTTCCGGTCCGCAAGCAGCACACCTTCACCACGACCCGCGACAACCAGTCCGCCGTGAAGATCCGGGTGCTCCAGGGCGAGAGCGACAACGCGGCGGAGAACGACCTCCTCGGAGAGTTCGTCCTCTCCGGAATCCGGCCGGCGCCGAAGGGGGAGCCGGCCGTCGAGGTCTCCTTCGACATCGACGCCAACGGCATCGTGAGCGTGTCGGCGCGCGATACCGCTACGGGGAAGGAGCAGTCGATCACCGTGAATGCGACCGGGACGCTCTCCGACGACGAGATCCACCGCATCATCGAAGAGCAAGAGCTCTACGAGGTGCAGCTCAAGCGGTAGCGACTTCGGCCGGCCGCTCGGCGAGGAAGCGAAGCAGGTACGGAACCGAGATCCGCAACAGGTCGACGCGCGGATCGAGCGCTTCGCCGAGCTGGAAGAGGTACGAGAGCGTCTTCGCGTAGAGCAGGAGATCGTTCGGAAGCTGGAGCCCCGGCGTCTGCTCGAGGAGCTTCTTCGCTTCGTCCTTCATTGCGATCACCTGCCCCCCGGAGAGCGAGAGCGGATTCGGGCCTTCTCCGCGCAGCCGCTCGAACATGCTCTCCACCGCTCGCCGGACGCCGGGTCCGGCGCCGGGAGCGATCATCCCCATGCGGTCCATGCCCCCGACGAAGCCGTCGAGATCCCGCTGCAGCAGCGCGAAGAGACCTTGGCGCATCTCACGACGGAGAACGGGATCGAGCCGGCGCGAGAGGCCGAAATCGATGAAGAGCACGCGCGGGCGTTCCCCCGCCCCGGGTTCGTCGATCACGAAGAGGTTCCCGGGGTGGGGATCGGCGTGGAAGAGACCGTCGACGAAAACCTGCTTCGCGTAGGCACGTGCGAGGATCTCGAGCACGGCGCCGGGTGAGACGCCGAGCCGTCCGAGGGAAACGCGGTCGAGGATCCCGACGGCGGGGTGGTACTCCATGGTGAGCACGCGCCGCGTGGTGTGGCTCGCCACGATCGAGGGGACGACGATCTGCGCCTCGAAGGCGAGATTCGCCGCGATCTCCTGCGCCACGGCGGCCTCGCGCTCGAAGTCGAGCTCCTCGGCGAGTGAGCTGGCGAACTCGTCGAACAGGCGCCGGCCCGCCTGGGGGCTCCTTCCCGCGAGCGTCGCTGCGAGCGCCACGAGCCTTCGCAGCAGCGCGAGATCCGCGGGAAGGCTCGCTTCGAGCCAGGGATGCTGGACCTTCACGGCCACGTCCCGGCCGTCGTCGAGCAGCGCCCGATGCACCTGGGCGATCGATGCGGCCCCGAGGGGCTGGGGCTCGAAGCGGACGAAGGCCTCGCCGAGGGGGATCCCGAGCTCGCGCTCGACGACCGAGACCACGCGGTCGAAGGGGAGGGCGGGAACGGAATCGTGCAAGCTCGCCAGCGCGTCGCGCAGCCAGGCCGGCACGAGGTCGTAACGCAACGCGGCGAACTGGCCGAGTTTCACGTAGGGGCCCTTGAGTTCGCCGAGGACCCCGGCAATGCGCCGGCCGTGTTGCCGCAGTCGCTCGCGCCTCCGGGCCTCGCGGAGTTCGGCTCCGGCCACGAGGTCTACGAGCCTTCCGCCCGCCTCGCGGAGCGCGACGGTCACGACGCAGGTCGTCAGAAGCAACACCGGCCAGATCCCGCGCGTCCGGAGATTGAATCGAATGCCACCCTCCGCAGGTCGAAAGGGAGGAGCGACGGAGCCGTGAAGCGGCAAAGGCTCGCAGGGCGGGTGCGAGGGAGCGGGAGGCGACGTGCGGGACTGCATGAAGGGTCGACTTCCCCGGCGTGGCAGTGTGGTCCAGCGCCCCCGAACCCTAACCCGCGGAGCTTCTGCTTGACAACGAGAGGCGCGCTGACTTAGAGAAGCATGTTCCGGGCTCGCGCCCGATCCGCGCTCCGGCGAATGGCCCACCGACCCGAACGAGGAGACTCCACATGCGATGGCTCTCGAAGCGCACCGTGGCTTTTTCGGCCGCGCTCGTGCTCTCGGCCCCTGCGCTCGCGCAGAAGGCCGAGGATTCCGGCGCGGGCGCGCCGAAGTTCAAGGAAGGCGACGTGATCACGATGGACAAGCTCGAGTCCATCAAGCCCTACCTTCCGCCGGAGTTCTGGAACAACCGCGACTTCTTCTTCTACGACGGTATGAAGATGGAGATCGGGCCGTTCTACCGGGACTACTCGCCGCCCAAGGAGTACGCGGACGCCACCGCCAAGTTCAAGGGCAAGTCGAAGATCGGGCCCGACGAGAGCCTCGAGAACTACACCGCCGGGCAGCCCTTCCCGATCGAGGAGATCGACTGCAAGGGAGATCCCCAGGCCGGCGTCAAGATCATGTGGAACTTCGACCGGCAGTGGGAAGGCGACGGCACCCGCACGCGGTACTTCTACTCGTACTGGGACCGCGGTGAGCAGCTCCCGCTCTACTACCAGGGCACCTCGAAGACCATCGCGCTCTCGCATCGCGTCGAGCCCGAGATCCTCGAGAAGCAGGAAGGCGACCTCTTCCGCGGTGAGAAGCGGACGGCCGCCTTCGGGATCGAGGTCGAAGCGCCGTTCGATGCGCGCGGCATCGCGCTCATCACCTACCGCTACAAGTCGGCGCAGGGGCCGCGTGACCAGGCGAAGAACGACGACACCTGGGTCTACGTTCCGACGCTCCGCCGCGTGCGCCGGATCTCGACCGCTCAGCGAACCGACGCCGTTTCGGGAACCGACTTCACCTTCGACGACCTGCGGAGCTTCGCCGGAATCGTCCCGCAGTACACGTGGGAATGCCTCGGCGAGATGGACATCATCGCTCCCGTGAACAGCAAGGTGAAGGCGTACCCGTACACGAAGGACCACAACTTCGGTCCGTACGGCCTCTCGTACGCCGACGACCGCTGGGAGGTCCGCAAGGCGATCAAGGTGCGGATGACGCCGAAGAACAAGGATCACCCGTACCACCACAAGGACATCTACATCGACAAGCAGACGATGGCGGCGCTCTACTCCTTCGCCTACGACCAGAAAGAAGAGCTCTGGAAGATCATCTGGCACAACAAGCGCTGGAGCGTCGACGGCAACAAGGAGGATCCGAGCTGGTACGCGGGATGGGAAGGGATTCCCGATCCGCGCGACAACCGGATCGTGAGCGACACGATCGTGAACGTGCAGACGGGTACGGGAAACCGGATCGAGTTCTGGGACAACGACGGGGCTCCGCTTCCGAACCTCGGAAAGGTCCGTCGCTACATCGACGTCGGTCGGCTGACGCAGGGTCGTTAGCCGGCAAACGGATCCGAGAGAGGCCGGAGCGATCGCTCCGGCCTCTCCTTGCGTTCGAGGAGACCGTCCGATGCGCCGATCGTCCTCCTTCCACGCGCTCGGCGCCGCCGCCGTCGCTCTCGTGCTCGCCGCATGCGGCGGATCCGGCGAGGTCACCGAGCAGCTCTACCAGATCCACGACGACCTCTTTTCCGTGTCCGTCGTCGACGACCGCAATGCCGTGGCGGTCGGTTACTACGGGTCGATCCTACGGACGGACGACGGCGGCAATACGTGGAAGGAGCGCGACTCGGGGACGACCAAGTCCCTCTACAGCGTCTCGATGGCCGATGCGAAGCACGGCTGGGCCGTGGGGCAGCTCGGGACGATCCTGCGGACCGACGATGGCGGCGACACCTGGAAGCCACAGCCGAACATGAAGCAGGAGCAGGGTGCCCACCTCTTCGGTGTGCACGCGATCGACGCCAACAACGCCTGGGTGGTCGGCGAGTGGGGAACCCGCCTGTTCACGAGCAACGGGGGGCAGACCTGGGAGGACCAGTCGCTCGCGATCGACGAGGAGCACCCGCAGTTCGTCTGGCTCTCGCCCGTCGATCAGGACAAGGTGCGAAAGGGCGAGAAGGTCTTCGAGGACGTGGGGCTCAACTACGTCTTCTGCCTGAAGCCCCCGAGCCGGAAGTGCTGGATCGCGGGCGAGTTCGGCTACAGCTTCTGGAGCGAGGACCTCGGCAAGTCCTGGAACCGGGGCGAGATCCGCGGCGAGATCGAGCCCCCGCCCGTCGCGCTCGGCTACAACGAGATCGACCTTTCGCCCGAGGACATTGCTGCACTCGAGCAGTTCGCGAAGACGATCGAGGATCAGCCGCACCTGAACGTGCTGATCGATCCCAAGGCGAGTGATCGCGAGATCGCCGACTTCGTGAAGGACGGAAAGCCGGATCAGCTCTTCGATCTGCTCGATGCGCGGATCTCCTCCGTGAAGGCGGTCCTCGAGGAGGCAGGACTGCTCTCGGATCGGATGCGGGTGCGAGGGTCGCCTCCCTACGACTGGGAGGACTTCCAGGCGTCCGATCCCGACTTCCTGAAGCGATACCTCGACGCGCGGCGTGCACCGAGCCCGGGCGTGGCGGTGAACGTCGGCCAGAATCCGTACCTGTTCACGGTGCGCTTCCAGGACGAGAACAACGGCCTCATCTCCGGACTCGGCGGGATCATGCTGCAGACGAGCGACGGGGGAAGGACCTGGTCCTACGAGCAGACGGGACGCAAGCAGGCGCTGTTCGCCGTCGATCGCTCGGAGGCGAAGATCATCGCCGTCGGCGAGAAGGGACTCGTCCGCTACTCGACCGATGGCGGGCAGACCTGGGCCGCACCGCGGCAGGGCTTCCCGGACCTCTTCATGTTCATGCGCGATCTGCGCTTCGCTCCCGACGCCCGCACGGGCTTCATCGTTGGCCAGCGCGGAACCGTGCTCCGCACCACCGACGGGGGGGATACCTGGCAGCAGGTGATGCCCGCCCCGGCCGCGGAGGCCGAGAAGAAGTCCTGAGCGAGCCACCGAGGAGCGCGCCACGCGGCGGGCCGAGGGGCGGAGGCGGGACCCCGAGGCACGCTCGCCGGGGCGAGGTGGAACGCCTCAAGGCAGCGCGTGGGCCCGCCGATCCCTTCGCCGGGGGGCTGCCCCCGGAGGCCTATCCTCGGGTCGGGAGGCGGCCGGACGATGAACGAACGCGCATTGCCCCGGGTCCTGGTCGTCGACGACAGCCGCCTCGAGCTCGAGATGGCGCGCGCGGCGCTCGAGCCCGCGTGCCGGGTCGTGACCGCCGGGTCCGCCGAGGAGGCGCTCGAGCGGCTCCGAGAAGAGAGTGCCGAGCTCATCGTCTCGGATCTCACGATGCCCGGGCTTTCCGGGCTCGAGCTCCTCGCGCGAACGCAGCGAGAACATCCGGGGATCGATTTCGTGCTCCTCACCGGGCACGCCTCGGTCGAGAGCGCGGTCGAAGCGCTGCGGATGGGCGCCGCCGACTACCTCCGCAAGCCGATCCAGGGCGAGGAACTCGCCTACGTCGTCGAGCGTACGCTCGCGCGGCGTCGGCTCCGCGAAGAGAACGTCCGACTCCGCGACGAGCTCGCCGCGTACGAGGCGTGTCGAGCGCTCGCGCCGTGTCTCGAGTCGGGAGAGGTCTACGCCGTCGCGCTCGACGTCCTGCTCCGTACGCTCTCGCGGGGACGCGGATTCGCGATCTTTCACCGCAGCTCGATCTCGGTTTCCGACGGAGCGGCCTTCCGCGGCTTTTCCGAGGGCGAGTCGGCGCGACTTCGCCAGGTGCTCGCCGTCGAGAAACCCGTCGACATCGACGGACTCTCGCGGGTCGAGATCCAGTCGCAGGGACCCCTCCACGACGCGATCGTCGAAGCCGCGCGGGCGAGCGGTCGGATGCTCGTCGTACCGGTCCACGGTCGCGAGGCCGAGGCCGGCGCGCTCTTCGTGCTCGAGGACGAGCGGCGCTTCGACGAAGCCGAGATGGCGCGAGCGCGGATGGTCGCCGGCCATGCGGAGCTCGCGCTCTACAACGCCGAGCGTTACCACCGTGCCAAGGAACGCGCGTTTCTCGACGACGTGACCGAGATCTTCAACGCGCGCTACCTGCTCGCGGCGACCGACCACGAGATCCGCCGCGCCGAGCGCTACGGAAGCGAGCTCTCGGTCTTGTTCCTCGACCTCGATCGCTTCAAGCTCGTGAACGACCGCCACGGGCATCTCGTCGGATCCCGGACGCTCCGCCAGCTCGCTCGCATCCTCACCTCGTGCGTTCGCCAGGTCGACACGCTCGCACGCTACGGCGGCGACGAGTTCACGATCCTGCTTCCCGACACGGGCCTCGAGCCGGCGCTCCAGGTGGCCGAGCGGATCCGGCGCACCGTCGAGGAGACGGCTTTCGAGGGAGGGCGCGGCGGCGGACTCCGCCTGACCCTTTCGATCGGAGTCGCGAGCTTCCCGGCCCACGGCCGAAGCCGCGAGGACCTGCTCGACCACGCCGACAAGGCCATGTACCGGGCCAAGTCGCTCGGCCGCAACCGGGTCTGCTCGGCATCGGAGCTCGCGACCGCCTGAGCGGCGGCCACGGCCTTGCGGCGAGGGGCGGCGCGGCCGAAACTGCCGGTCCCCGCACCGATCGGCGGGGTCCTCGGGGTTCGCATCGTGTCCCTGGTCACGGAAAGGAGCTCGGCCGTCTCCCTCGACGGCATGGGCAGCCTGCGACGAACGCACGGCTGCGGAGATCTCCGTGCGGCGGACGTCGGACGCGAGGTCGTCCTCGCGGGCTGGGTGCATCGTCGCCGCGACCACGGCGGGGTCTGCTTCGTCGACCTGCGCGACCGGACCGGCCTCGTCCAGGCGGTCTTCAAGCCCGAGGTCGCGGCCGACGCGCATCGGCGCGCGGACGGGCTCCGCTCCGAGTTCGTCGCGCTCATCCGAGGCGTCGTCGAGCCGAGAACCGACGAGACCGTGAACCCGAGGCTTCCGACCGGAGAGATCGAGGTGACGGTCCACGAGGTGCGGATCCTCAACTCCGCCACGGCGCCGCCCTTCGCGATCGAGGAGGACTCGGGAGCCGACGAGATGGTTCGGCTTCGCCACCGCATCCACGATCTGCGGCGCCCCCCGCTCCAGCGCGCGCTCGGAATCCGCCATCGGCTCTATCAGTCGGTGCGCAGCACGCTTTCCGGGCTCGGCTTCCTCGAGATCGAGACGCCGATCCTCGCCAAGGCGACGCCCGAGGGAGCCCGCGACTTCCTGGTTCCGGCGCGGCTCCAACCGGGCGGGTTCTACGCGCTTCCGCAGTCGCCGCAGATCATGAAGCAGCTCCTCATGGTCTCGGGTTTCGACCGCTACTTCCAGATCGCGCGCTGCTTCCGCGACGAGGACCTTCGCGCCGACCGCCAGCTCGAGTTCACGCAGATCGACCTCGAGATGTCCTTCGTCGGCGTCGAAGAAGTGCTCGCGGTCCTCGAGGAAGTCACCGTCCGCGCCTGGCGGGACGCAGCCGGGATCGAGCTCCCGCGCCCGTTTCCGCGGATGTCGTACGCCGAAGCGATGTCGCGCTACGGCTCCGACAAGCCCGACCCCCGGGTGCTCCTCGAACTCGTCGATTTGACCGAGGTCTTCCGGACGAGCGAGCTTCGCGCCTTCCGTGCGGCGGTCGACCGCGGCGGCATCGTGCAATGCCTGCCGATCCACGACGGCGAAGCGCTCTCGCGCGGCGCGATCGATCGCCTCGAGAGCTTCGTGAAGAAGGAACTCGGCGGAAAGGGCCTCGCCTGGGTGCGGGTCGAGGCGGACGGCGGGTGGCAGTCGCCGATCGCCAAGTTCCTTTCCGATGCCGAGCGGACGGCGATCACGGAGCGCACCGCAGCTCGCCCCGGGACCGTGCTGTTCTTCGTCGCCGACGAAGCGGCGAAGGCACACGCGATCGCAGGAAGGCTGCGAACGGACCTCGGCCGTCAGCTCGGGAGGGTCGATGGCCGCGAGTGGGCGCCGCTGCTCGTCGTGAACTTCCCCGTCTTCGAGCGCGACGAAGAGGGCCGCCTCGGCTACATGCACATGCCCTTCGTGGCACCCGTCGAAGACGACCTTCCGCTGCTCGAGAGCGACCCCGAACGGGTCCGGGGAACGCACTACGACGTCGTGATGAACGGCGTCGAGCTCGGTTCGGGGAGCCTTCGCAACCACCGCAGCGACGTGCAGCGGCGGATCTTCGACGTGCTCGGCTACGGCCGGAACGAGGCCGAGGAGCGCTTCGGTTTCCTGCTCTCGGCGCTCGATGCCGGAGCCCCGCCGCACGGCGGCTTCGCGTTCGGCTTCGATCGGCTCGCGATGCTCCTCGCCGGGGCCGAGAGCCTGCGCGACGTGATCGCCTTTCCGAAGACGCAGCGCGGACAGGACCTCCTCATGGAGGCCCCGGGCCCCGTCGAGGACGAGCAGCTCAGCGAGCTTTCGATCCGAATCGATCTACCGGAATTCGACTGAGGGAGGAGAACGATGCGACGCAAGATTGCGCTGATTGGCGCAGGGAACATTGGAGGCGTGCTCGCCGAGCAGATCGCCTACCGCGAACTCGGAGACGTCGTGCTCTTCGACGTCGTCGACGGGCTTCCGCAGGGAAAGGCGCTCGACATCGCCGAGGGCGCGCCGCTCGCCGGGTCCGACGCGAAAGTGACGGGAACGAACGACTACACCGGAATCGCCGGCGCGGACCTCGTGATCATCACGGCGGGGCTCGCTCGCAAGCCCGGCATGTCGCGAGACGACCTGCTCGCCAAGAACCTCGAGATCATGAAGAGCGTGGCAGCGGGCGTGAAGGCGAACGCGCCGAAGGCCCACGTGATCGTGATCTCGAATCCGCTCGACGCGATGGTCTACACGTTCAAGCAGGTTTCGGGCTTCCCGAAGAACCGCGTGGTCGGCATGGCCGGAGTTCTCGATTCGACGCGCTTCCGAAGCTTCGTCGCCTGGGAGCTCGGAGTCTCGGTCCAGGACGTGACGGCGCTCGTCCTCGGCGGTCACGGCGACACCATGGTGCCGCTCCCGCGCTACTGCTCGGTGGCCGGCATTCCGATCACGAAGCTCCTTTCGGCGGCGAAGATCGACGAGATCTCGAAGCGGACCCAGAACGCGGGCGGCGAGGTCGTGAACCTGCTCAAGACGGGTTCGGCGTTCGTCTCGCCCGCCTTCTCGGCGATCGAGATGGCCGAGTCGATCCTGCTCGACAAGAAGCGCGTCCTCGCATGCGCGTGCTTCCTCGAGGGCGAGTACGGAGTCTCGGGCCTCTACGTCGGCGTTCCCTGCGTGCTCGGCGCCGGAGGCGTCGAGAAGGTCCTCGAGATCGATCTCGATGCCGGCGAGCGGAAGCTCTTCGATGCTTCGGTCGAGCACGTCCGCACGCTGACCGCGCAGATCGCGCTCTAGGACACGCCATGAACGTCCACGAGTTCCAGGCGAAGGCGCTCCTGCGCCAGTACGGCGTCGCGGTGCCCGAGGGGCGGCTCGCGACGACGCCGGCAGAGGCCGAAGACGCTGCGCGCGCGCTCGGCGCGAAGGTCGCGGTCGTGAAGGCGCAGGTGCACGCGGGGGGCCGCGGCAAGGGCGGCGGAATCAAGCTCGCGAAGTCGCCGGCCGAGGCGCGCGAGGTGGCGTCCCAGATCCTCGGCATGACGCTCCGAACGCACCAGACGGGTCCCGACGGCAAGCTCGTCCGCAAGGTCTACGTCGAGGCCGGGAGCGAGATCGCCCGCGAGCTCTACGTTGCGGTGCTCCTCGACCGGGCGGTCGAGAAGTTCGCCGTGATCGCGTCGACGGAAGGCGGGATGGACATCGAGGAGGTCGCCGCGAAGACCCCCGAGAGGATCCTGACCGTCCACGTCGATCCGAACGTCGGGCTCCAGGCCTTCCAGGCGAGGCAGCTCGGTTTCGGCCTCGGGCTCGACGGCCGGCAGGTGGCGAAGTTCGAGACGCTCCTCCAGGGGCTCTACCGGCTCTACGTCGAGAAGGATGCGACGCTCGCGGAGGTGAACCCGCTCGTCGTGACGAAGTCGGGCGAGATCTTCGCGCTCGATTGCAAGCTCAACTTCGATGACAACGCGCTCTGGCGACATCCGGACGTCGCCGCCCTTCACGACCCCGACGAAGAGGAGGAGCGCGAGCGCGTCGCGAAGGAGCTCGACCTCGCGTACGTCGGCCTCGACGGCGACATCGGCTGCATGGTCAATGGAGCGGGCCTCGCAATGGCGACGCTCGACATGATCCAGGTTTGTGGCGGGAGCCCGGCCAATTTCCTCGATGCGGGGGGAGGGGCAGACAAGGAGAAGGTGAAGGAGGCCTTCAAGCTGATCCTTCGGGATCCGAAGGTGAAGGCGATTCTCGTCAACATCTTCGGCGGGATCGTCCGCTGCGATCTGATCGCCGAAGGCGTCGTCGCGGCCGCCGCCGATCTCGGCGTGAAGGTGCCGCTCGTGGTCCGGCTGCAGGGGACGAACGCCACCCAGGGGCGGGAGATCCTCGAGAAGTCCGGGCTCGACATCACTCCGGCCGAGACGCTCCGCGAGGCCGGCAGCAAGGCCGTCGCCGCAGCGAAGGGGGCCCACTAGTGTCGATCCTCTGCGACCGCAACACGAAGCTCCTCGTCCAGGGCTTCGGAAAGATGGGGCAGTTCCACGCGAAGCTCTCGATCGAGTACGGGACGAAGGTCGTCGGCGCCGTGGCCCCCGGAAAGGGCGGAACCCGCGTCGAGGGCGTTCCGCTCTTCGATACGGTGCGCGAAGCGAAGCAGGCCACGGGAGCGAACGCGTCGGTGATCTTCGTTCCGCCTCCGGGAGCGGCCGACGCGATCCTCGAGGCCGCCGATGCCGATCTCGATCTCGCGGTCTGCATCACGGAGGGGATCCCCGTGATCGACATGGCGCGCGCGAGGGCCGCCTTGCGCGGGTCGAAGACGAGGCTTCTCGGGCCGAACTGCCCGGGCGTCGTGACGCCGGGGCAGTGTCGGATCGGCATCATGCCCGCGCAGATCACGAGGCCCGGATCGGTGGGAGTCGTCTCGCGCTCCGGAACACTCACCTACGAGGCCGTCGATCAGCTCTCGCGGCTCGGGATCGGGCAGTCGAGCTGTGTCGGGATCGGCGGAGATCCGGTGATCGGAACGCATTTCGTCGATGCGCTCGCCTTGTTCGAGGCCGACCCCGAAACGAAGGCCGTCGTGATGATCGGCGAGATCGGCGGCTCGGCCGAGGAGACCGCCGCCGAGTTCATCCGCAAGCACGTGACGAAACCGGTCGTCGCCTTCATCGCCGGGCAGAACGCACCGGCGGGAAAACGGATGGGGCATGCCGGGGCGATCATCGCGGGCGGAAAGGGCCGCGCGAGCGACAAGATCGCCGCGCTCGAACGGGCGGGCGTCGCGGTCTCGATCTCGCCGGCCGAAATGGGCGAGACGCTCGCGAAGCGGGTTCCGGGGCTCTCGGGGTAGGCGCCGCCGAGTGGCGCGGCGAGCAGCCGCCCTACGTTCCTTGCGTCTCGCGGAACCTCGCGCGGAGGCCGTTCGTCTCGGCGCGGGTGAAGCCGAGCTCGTCGGCGATGGCGGCGATCTCGCCGCTCTCGGTGCTGCTGATCCGAGCGTCGGCGGCGGCGACCGCGAAGAGGCAGAGCAGGAGCTCCGCGCGCTGCTCTCGCGTCGAGATCTTCGCGAACTCGCGAGTCACGACGTAGTTCTCGGTGCCGCCGAGCAGCCGCGCCTGCGACTTCGCGATCTCGACGACGAGCGCGGCGAGCTCCGTCGGGAGGTGGCCGACTCGCTCGACCACCTCCTGCATCCGGGAGGTCTCCTCCTCGCTCACCGTCAAGTCGGCTGCGGCGACGCGCGCAAGGACGTAGGCGAAGGCGGCGACGTAGCGCGCGCGGTCGGGCGCGAGCGCTTCGAGCCGCGCGGAGATGCGCCGTACGGTGTCGGTGTCTCCGCGCGTAGAACGCTCGTCCGCGCCGATGCCGAGGAAACGAAGCAGCGACATGGGGCCTCCCGAGACGCCCGACTCTAACCGATCGCCGCCGCCGCGACGTGGCGTCGATCGACCCTTCTCCGATTCCGGGTGAGCGTGTAGGCTGCGCCTGCCATGACGCAAGCCTCGGCGCCCTACCGTGATCCCGGCCGCAGCCCCGAGGCGAGGGCGCGCGACCTCCTCTCGCGAATGACCCTCGACGAGAAGCTCGCGCAGCTCGTCGGGGTCTGGTCGACGGCGCTTCGCGACGCGGACGCCTTCTCGGAGGAGAAGGCCGAGAAGGTCCTCGCCCAAGGGATCGGCCACGTGACGCGGATTGCGGCCGCCGGGGGAGCGGCCCCGCGCGAGAACGCCCGGCTCGCGAACGCGATCCAGCGCCATCTCCGCGAGCGGACACGCCTCGCGATCCCCGCGGTGGTGCACGAGGAGAGCTGCGCGGGCTTCACCGCACGCGGAGGCACCTGCTTTCCGCAGGCGATCGGCCTCGCCGCGAGCTTCGATCCCGCGCTCGTGACCGAGGTGGGCACCGTGATCCGCGAGCAGATGCGCGCCGTCGGTGCGCGGCACACGCTCGCACCGGTCCTCGACGTGGCGCGTGATCCGCGCTGGGGCCGGATGGAGGAGACTTTCGGCGAGGATCCCTACCTGGTCGCGCAGATGGGGATCGCGTACGTGCGGGGGGTGCAGGGGGGCGATCTCGCCGACGGCGTCGTCTGCACGGGGAAGCATTTCATCGCGTACGGCGCGTCCGAGGGCGGCCTCAACTGGGCGCCCGCGCATGCCGGGGCGCGGGAGCTCCGCGACGTCCACGCATGGCCCTTCCACGCCGCGATCCGGGAGGCCGGAATCGCCTCGATGATGAACTCCTACGGCGAGGTCGACGGCGTCCCCTGCGGTGCCTCGCGCGAGATCCTCCACGATCTCCTTCGTGACGAGCTCGGCTTCGACGGGACGCTCGTGAGCGATTACTTCACGGTTGCGACGCTCGTCGGTTACCACGGCGTCGCCGTCGACAAGGCCGATGCCGCGAGACAGGCGCTCGAAGCAGGGATCGACGTCGAGCTTCCGGCCGCCGACTGCTACGGCGAGCCGCTTCGCAAGGCGCTCGCCGACGGCAGGATCGATCCGGCGCTCGTCGATCGTGCCGTTCTCCGTGTCCTGCGCCAGAAGTTCGAGCTCGGCCTCTTCGAGCGTCCCTTCGTCGATGAGGAGGCCGCGCCCGCCGCGTACGGGAGAAGCGACCAGATCGAGCTGGCGCAGCGCGCGGCGGAGCGCTCGATCGTGCTCCTGCGCAACGAGGATGAGCTCCTTCCGATCGCCGCCTCGGTCCGCCGCATCGCGGTGATCGGGCCGAACGCGGATTCGGCACGCGCGCAGCAGGGCGACTATCACTACCCGGCGCACCTCGAGATGCTCTTCGGGCCGATCCGCGAGGGCGACGCGTCGCCCCGCCCCGGCCCGGCGCAGGTCGACCTCGCGAGCCTGGTTCCTCCGACGACCACGGTCCAGGACGGCATTCGCGCGATCGCGCCCGGAGCGCAGATCGCCTTCGCGCGAGGCAGCGAGGTTGCCGGGAGCGACCGCAGCGGATTCGCGGAAGCCATCGAAGCCGCGCGCGGCGCGGAGGTGGCGATCGTCGTCGTCGGAGGACGTTCGGGGCTCGTCGCCGGCTGTACGAGCGGGGAGTCGATCGACCGCTGCACGCTCGGCCTACCCGGCGTGCAGCAGGAACTCGTCGAGGCGGTCCATGCGACGGGGACACCGACGGTGGCGGTCGTCATCGACGGGCGTCCGCTCGCGCTGCCCTGGATCGCCGCGAACGTTCCCGCCGTCCTCCACGCCTTCGTTCCCGGCGAACGGGGAGGTGCGGCGATTGCTCGCGTGCTCTTCGGCGTTGCGTCGCCCGGCGGGCGGCTACCGGTCTCGATGCCGATCCGGGAGGGACAGATCCCGGTCTTCCACGGGCACAAGGCGAGCGGTGGGCGCTCGCATTGGCAGGGAACCTACGTCGATGGCGCCGTCCTGCCGCTCTTTCCCTTCGGCCACGGGCTCTCGTACGGACGCTTCCGCTACGAACACCTGCTCGTCTCACCGGCCGAGCCTCGGCCGACCGGGGCCGTCGAGGTCGCCTGCGACGTCGTGAACGAAGGCACGCTGCCGGGCGACGAGGTCGTGCAGCTCTACGTGCGGGATCCGGTCGCGAGCGTCACGCGGCCCGTTCGCGAGCTCCTCGGCTTCGTGCGGATCTCGCTCCAGCCGGGAGAGCGGCGGCGAATCCGCTTCTTGCTGCACGTCGAGCAGCTCGCGTTCCACGACCGCTCCCGCCGCCTCGTCGTCGAGCCCGGACGGATCGACGTGATGATCGGTGCATCGGCGGCGGACATCCGGCTACGCGGGCACTTCGAGATCGCGCCGCCCGGAACGTCGCTTCGTACTCGCGAGCGATTCACGACGTCGGTGGTCGTCGAGTAGCGCTCGCGAGGCGGTCTCCTAGCCGCCGACCGTCCAGGTGTCTCCGGAATGGAGGAGCTTGCGGAGGTCGCCGCGTCCTCGCTGCTCGATCGCTTCCTGCACCTGATCGTCGAGAAGTTCCTCGTAGGTCGGCCGCGATACGCAGCGAAGCACGCCGATCGGGAGAGGGAAGCGCGGCCTCGCGAGCGTCGCGAGCTGGTACGAGTACGCCGGCGAGTCGCTCGCCTCGTTGTGCACGGTGATGCCGACCTCGCGCGGATCGGTCCCTGCCGGAAGCGGAACGAGCGTCGGACGGCCATGTTCCATCCGGATCCCGTGCCGATTGTCTTCGTCGCCGCATACGAGAGGCTGCCCCGCACGGAGCACGAGCGTCGCGGCGTCCCGCGTCTTCTTGTCCTCGACCTCGTTCCATTCGCCGTCGTTGAAGACGGGGCAGTTCTGGAGGATCTCGACGAACGCGGTTCCCTTGTGCGCGTGCGCCCTGTGGAGCGTTTCCTGGAGGTGCTTCGCGTCGACGTCGACCGTCCGCGCGACGAACGTGGCGCCGGCTCCGAGCGCGAAGCGGATCGGGTCGATCGGATGATCGAGCGAACCCTGCGGCGACGACTTGCTCTTCATGCCGAGGCGCGAGGTCGGCGAGTACTGCCCCTTCGTGAGGCCGTAGACGCGGTTGTTGAAGAGCAGGATCTGCAGGTCGATGTTGCGGCGGATGGTGTGGAGGAGGTGGTTGCCGCCGATCGAGAGGCCGTCGCCGTCGCCCGTCACGACCCAGACCGAGAGCTCGGGGCGGGCGAGCTTGATTCCGGAGGCGAACGACGGAGCGCGGCCGTGGATCGTGTGGAAGCCGAAGGTGTTCATGTAGTACGGGAAGCGGCTCGAGCATCCGATCCCCGACACGAACACCACGTTCTCGCGAGGGACGCCGAGTTCGGGCATCACCTTCTGGATGTTCGAGAGGATCGAGTAGTCGCCGCAGCCCGGGCACCAACGGACGTCCTGGCTCGAGACGAAATCCTTGCGGGTCGCCGGCGCAGTCTCCGCCATTTCTAGGCCTCTCCTCTCGCGAGCGCTTCGATCCGGGCGCGGATCTCGCGCACCTTGAACGGCTGCCCCTGGACCTTCGAGTAGCTCTGCGCATCGACCAGGTACCGGGCGCGGAGCAGCATCGCGAGCTGCCCGTGGTTGAGCTCGGGAACCAGCACGCGGCGGAAGCGGCGGAGCAGGTCGCCGAGGTTCGCGGGGAGCGGATGCAGCCAGCGCAGGTGGACGCTCGACGCGGAGAGTCCGTCCTGCTGCGCCTCTTCGACGGCGGACTCGATCGCGCCCTGGGTGCTTCCCCAGCCGACCACGAGCACGTCGCCCCGGTCGGGACCGAAGGTCTCGGCGGCGGGAACGTCCTGGACGATGCGCTCGATCTTCTCGGCCCGGAGCCGCTGCATGCGCTCGTGGTTCTCGGGGGAGTACGAGATGTTTCCCGTGACGTCTTCTTTCTCGAGTCCGCCGATGCGGTGCTCGAGCCCCTTCGTTCCGGGAACCGCCCAATCGCGAGCGAGGGTCTCGGGGTTTCGCGAGTACGGCTCGAAGCCGTCCGGTTCGCTCCGCAGCGTCACGGGATGGCGCGGGAGCATCTCGACCGCGGGGACTCGCCAGGGCTCGGAGCTGTTCGCGAGATACGCGTCGGAGAGCAGCACGACCGGAGTCATGTACTTGACGGCGATGTGGAAGGCCTCGAGAACGGCGTGGAAGCAATCTCCGGGCGACGCGGCGGCGATCACCGGGAGCATGCTGTCGGAGTTCCGTCCGAAGAGCGCGAGCAGGAGGTCTCCCTGCTCGACCTTGGTCGGGATTCCCGTCGAGGGGCCGACGCGCTGGACGTCGACGATCACGACGGGAAGCTCCGTCATGTAGGCGAGGTTCACGGCCTCTTGCTTGAGCACCATTCCGGGGCCGCTCGTCGTGCAGATGGCGAGATGCCCGGCGTAGGCTGCGCCGATCGCGGCGCCGGCCGCCGCGATCTCGTCCTCGGCCTGGAAGGTCCGAACGCCGAAGTTCCGGTGCCGCGCGAGCTCGTGCAGGACGTCGGAGGCGGGCGTGATCGGATACGCACCGAGGAAGACGGGCCGCGACATCTGCACGCCGGCGGCGATGATGCCGAGGGCGAGTGCCTGGTTGCCCGTGATGTTCCGGTACGCGCCGGGCTCGATCTTGGCTCGGGGTACCACGTAGGAAACCGGGAACAGTTCGGTCGTCTCGCCGAAGTGATAGCCGGCGAGCAGTACGCGACGGTTCGCCTCTCGCGCATCGCCGGTGAAGCGCTGCTCGATCCACTCGACCGTCGATTCGATCGGGCGCCCGTAGAGCCAGTACATGAGCCCGAGCGCGAAGAAGTTCTTCGATCGGTCGGCGTCGCGCTGGCTGAAGGTCAGGTCCTTCACGGCCTCGCGATTGAGCCGAGTGAGCGGGATCTCGACGAGCTGATGCGTATCCCGGAGCGCGGGCAGGGGGTCGGAGTCGTAACCGGCGAGCTTGAGGTTCTTGTCGGTGAACGCATCCGAGTTGACGATCAGCATGCCTCCGGGCCGCAGATCGCGAACGTTGGCCTTGAGCGCGGCCGGGTTCATGGCGACGAGCACGTCGGGGGCGTCGGCGGGCGTCCGAACGTCGCGCGACGCGAAGTGGATCTGGAAGCCCGAGACGCCTGCGACCGACCCGGCCGGCGCGCGAATCTCCGCCGGAAAGTCCGGGAAGGTCGAGAGATCGTTGCCGGCGAGGGCGGTCGTCTCCGTGAACTTCGTCCCGGTGAGCTGCATTCCGTCGCCGGAATCGCCCGCGAAACGAATGGCGACCCGATCGATCTCTTCGACCCGCTTGCTCGACAAGGTGATGGCTTCTCCGGGGGCGCGCGGGCGGAACATATCCCTCCCGCCCGCGCGAGAAAAGGCCGCCCGAGCGGGGGGATCCGGGTCCGGACGGCGCACGCTTCGCGCGGGCGTCGCCAGGGGTTTTCAGGGGTCTGCCTGCGCTCAAGCGTCTCCCGCTTTCTGCCGATTGCTTCTCCATGTTCCTCCCTCGCGAGACACCGCCCGTCGTGACCGAGGGGGGGCTCCGGAGCCTTCGCCTGGCGCTCAACACCCCCGTGCTCGCGGCAGGGGAGCTGCCTGCGGGTCCCGCGATGGCCGCCATCGCCCTCCACGAGGGCGTCGGGGATGGGCTCGCGCTCGTGGTGATGGTGCGCTCGCTCGCCGATGGCCAGGGCCTTTGCTGGGGGTGGCGGGGAAGCCTCGAGCCGGTTGCGCTCGAGGCGGCGCTCGACGCCGCCCTCTCGTTCGGCGAGAGCATGGGCTTTCTCTTCGACGACGACGCTTTCGCCTCCGACGACTCCGAGCTTCGCCGCCGTGCCCTCGATGGCTGGTGGGCCGTGGCCGGATGGCCCGCGGCGGTCGGGGGGACGGCGCCTGCCGAGGGGCCGGATTCCGAGCACCGCGTCGCGGAGGTCGGCGAGGGGCGCGGGCAGCGGCTTCCGCTCACGAAGTTCCGGCGCCGGCTCGCCGACATTCCGGCGCAGGAGTCCGTCGGGAACGCCCCGCCGCAAGCCGCCCGGCTCGGCCGTCTGCGGCTCGTCCGCCGCTGGCAAGCGCCCGAAGGAGCGGAGCGGCCGCCGCTCTGGCTCCGTCTGCTCGGTTCGTTCTAGGCGGCCGTCGGCCGCAAGGAAAAAGGGGGGACAGGATGCGCCAGCGGATCCTCGCAACGGGGCTCGCCCCGCTCCTGGCCTGTTTGCTCGGGCTCGGCTGTGCATCGACGCAAGCCGCGAAGCAGGAATCCGCGCGCAAGGCCGTCACGCACCACGACCTCGGCGTCGACTACCTCCAGAACGGCAATTCCGCGATGGCCATCCGCGAGCTTCAGGCCGCCCTGGCCATCGACGGCAGCATTCCGCGCGTCCACCACGCGATCGCCGAGGCGTACCGGCTCTCGGGACACAGTGCCGAGGCCGAGACGCATCTGCGCAGGGCGCTCGAGCTCGACCCCAAGTTCCAGGGGGCGAGGCTCAGCCTCTCGGCCCTCTACGTCCAGGTCGAACGCTTCGAAGAAGCGCTTCGCGAGAGTCGCATTCTCATCGATGACCCGACCTTCCCGGCGCCGTGGCGGGCGCTCAACAATGCCGGCTGGGCGGAGCTTCGACTCGGTCGGCCCGCCGACGCCCGCAAGAGCCTCGCGCTCGCGCTCGAAATGCGGCCGAACTATTGGCCGGCGCTCCTCAATTTCGGCATCCTCGAGGCGCAGGAAAACCGCCGCGCGGAGGCGATCGAGCGCTTCGCGCAGGTGCTCGCGGCGCGGCCGGCGCCGTCGGCGGAGGCGGAGGCGAACTACCGGATGGCCGAGATCTACATCTCGCTCGGCGAACGCGAACGGGCGCTCGCGCACCTCTCCGCCGTGATCGAGAAGACTCCGGGCGGTGAGTGGGGTCGCCGCTCGCAGGAGTATCGGAAGCTTCTGCAGTGAACGAGGCCACCGTACGTAGATCGGTGTCGGACGGGACGGACGCCCTTCGCGTTGCGTCGATGGCACGGGCCGGCGTCGATTTCTCCGTCGGTGCGTACCTCGCGAAGCAGCGGCGATTGCGCGGGCTCTCGATCGAGGATGTCGAGTCGGCGACGAGGATTCCGCGCCGCGCGCTCGGGCGGCTCGAGGCAGGTGCGTTCGACGGCAAGAGCGACGCCTTCGTTCGCGGGTTCGTGAGGACCGTCGCGGGAGCGATCGGCGCAGACCCCGATGACACCGTCGTGCGTCTGTGCGAGGCGGCCGCTCCGATGCCGCAAGCGCGCTCGCGACGGCGGCGATCGTGGCGGACGCTCCTGCTCGCCTCGTCGGCAGCACTCGGTCTCGCCGCCTGCGGCGCCGGCGCGATGGCGATCGCGGGCCGTTCCGGCGAGGCCGCCCCCGAGGTGGCAGCCGCCCCCGATGCCGCTGCGGCGGCGAGCGGGTACCCGGCGAGCGTCCTGGTGCGGCGCGACCCGGTTCGCCTTCTCGCGAAGCAGGTCCGCGAGTCGACCCCCGGGAGCTTCGCCCGGCCTCGGGCGCTGGCCCTTCCGCCCGAGATGCTGGTGGCGCCGGCCGCCGAGGTGGCGCTCGATTCGATCTTCGGCCGCGGCGCCGTCGCGCTGCCTCCGCTCGCTCCCGCCGTCGTCGCCCACGCCGCGCCTGCGGCGGTTTCCGCAGGGCCCGGGCGGTCGGGCGCGGAGGCGAACGCGCCGCACGCGAGCGCCTCTTCGCGCTAGGAGTCCGACCCCAAGGTGGGTCGGGTCGCTCGGCCGCCGCACGACCGGCGTCGCACGCCGGGCCCCGCCGCAGGGTGGCACCACCGGCGCCGCACGACGGCCGCCGAACCAGGGTCGCACGACGGCCGCCGAACCAGTCAGGGGTAGGGGCGACCCGGTGGGTCGCCCTCCGGCGACGGCGTTCGGTCGTGGCCGGCGCATCGATCATGCCGGTATGCTTCGCGCGCGTGCAGACGCTCCACACCGACGCCCTCGTGCTCCGGGTGGTGGAGTTCGGCGAGTCCGACCGCATCCTCCACCTGCTCACGCCCGAGACGGCGAAGCTCACCGCGATCGCGAAGGGGGCTCGGCGCAGCAAGCGCCGCTTCGGTGGCACGCTCGATGTCTTCAATCACCTGCGCGTCGGAGTGGTGCGTCGCGGCATCTCGATGGCGAGGCTCGAGCAGGCAGCGCTGGTTTCGGCGAGCCACGAGATCCGCCGCGATGCGGCCCGCTATGCCGTGGCGTGTTACCTGATCGAGCTTCTGGACCGCCTGGCTCCCGAGGGCGGCGCGCGGGCCGATGCCCGTCGCCTGTTCTCGTTCGCGCTCTCGGCGCTCGCCGCGCTCGAGGCGCGGCGTCCCGATGCGCGAATCCGAGCCCTCCTCGAGCTCCGCGCGCTCGATGCCCTCGGCCTTCGTCCCGAACTCGATGCCTGCGTCCGCTGCGGCGGGGGGCTCGGTGCCGGAGGGGTCCGCTTCCACGTCGGGGAGGGAGGCCCTCTCTGTGCTCCTTGTCGGCAGGGGGTTCCCGAGGGGGCAACCGTCGCGATCAGTCTCGGGACGCTCCGCACGCTCGCGCAGGGGCTGCGCTTCGACGTGCAAGCGCTCGAGCGTCTCGCCATGCCGGCGGCGAGCATCGCCGAGGCTCGCCGGCTGCTCGCGCGCTTCGCCCGCTTCCACCTCGGGGTCGAGCTTCAAAGTGAGCGATTCCTAAACGAAATCATCCCGTCGGGCGAGGCGGCCGCGGGTTGACACCGGGGCCGCGGCAGGGGAATACTCGCGCGCCCAGCCCGTCGTCGCGCCGAGGACTCGATGAACCCGCCCCCCGCCTCCGAGACGCCCTATCCCTGGCGGATGGAAGACCTGGTCTCGCTCTGTGCACGCCGGGGGATCGTCTTTCCGTCGAGCGAGATCTACGGCGGGATCAACGGCTTCTGGGATTACGGCCCGCTCGGAGTCGAGCTCAAGAACAACCTGAAGGCGCTCTGGTGGCAGCGCGTGGTACGCGAGCGCGACGACGTCGAGGGGATCGACACCGCGATCATCTGCCACCCCCGTACCTGGGAGGCCTCGGGCCACGTCGAGCACTTCTCGGACCCGATGGTCGATTGCCGCGCCTGCAAGAAGCGCTTCCGGGCCGATCAGCTCGAAGACGCCGGAAAGTGCTCGGCGCGCGAGGGTTCGTCCGAGCACGATTTCACCCCGGCGCGTCACTTCAACCTGATGCTCCGTACCTCGATCGGAGCCTCCGAGGACGCCGCGGCCACCGCCTATCTCCGGGCCGAGACCTGCCAGGCGATCTTCAACGACATGAAGCGCGTGCGCGAGACCTCACGGCAGAAGGTCCCCTTCGGGATCGCGCAGATCGGCAAGGCGTTCCGCAACGAGATCAACCCGCGGAACTTCACCTTCCGCTCGCGCGAGTTCGAGCAGGCCGAGCTCGAGTTCTTCGTCCACCCTTCCGAGCGCGAGAAGTGGTTCGAGCACTGGCTCGACGAGCGCGTCGCCTTCCATCGGGAACTCGGCTTCGGAGACGACCGCCTGCGCGTGCGCCCGCACCAGCCGACCGAGCTCGCGCACTACGCCAAGGCGGCGGCCGACATCGAGTTCTTGTTCCCCTTCGGCTGGCAGGAGATCGAGGGAGTCCACGACCGCGGCGACTGGGATCTTCGCCGCCACAGCGAGTACTCGAGCAAGGATCTCGCCTACACCGACGAGGAGACCAAGGAGCGCTACCTGCCGATGGTGATCGAGACTTCGGTCGGCGTGGATCGAACCTGCCTCGCGCTCCTCGCCAACGGTTACGCCGAAGAAACGCTCGCCGAAGGAGACGTCCGCACGGTGCTGCGGCTGCCGCCCGCCATCGCTCCGATCAAGGCCGCCGTCCTTCCGCTCTCGAAGAAGCTCGCCGAGCCCGCGCATCGCCTCGAGCGCGAGCTGCGCCGGCACTTCAACACTTTCTACGACGAATCTGGCAACATCGGCAGGCGCTACCGACGACAGGACGAGGTCGGTACGCCGTTCTGTGTCACGATCGACTTCGAATCGGAGACGGACGGCAAGGTGACGATCCGCCACAGGGACGCGATGTCACAGGATCGCATCTCCATCGACTCGGTGCTTCCGTGGCTGCGGGAGCGCCTGGAGACCGGCAAGTGAGCACGAAGAAGGCGACCCGCAGGTCCTCGACGAAGAAGCCGGCCGCTTCCGGCCGCTCACGCCGCAGGGTCTACTTCTTCGGGGATGGCCGGGCGGACGGGCGAGCCGAGATGAAGGCGATCCTCGGCGGCAAGGGAGCGAACCTGGCCGAGATGGTTCGCCTCGGGGTTCCGGTGCCGCCGGGATTCACGATCTCGACCGAGGTCTGCGCCGAGTTCAACGCCGCCGGAGGAAAGCTCTCGGCGTCGGTTCGCGCAGAGGTGCTGCGGGCACTCGCGCGGATCGAGGGGCTCATGAAGCGGCGCTTCGGCGACCCCGAGAACCCCTTGCTCGTCTCGGTACGTTCGGGCGCTCGGGCCTCGATGCCGGGGATGATGGACACGGTGCTGAACCTCGGCTTGAACGACCGGACGGTCGCCGGCCTGGCTCGCTCTGCCGATGCGCGCTTCGCGTACGACAGCTACCGGCGTTTCATTTCGATGTACGGAGACGTCGTCCTCGGCGTCGAGATGGAGAGCTTCAAGAGCCGGCTCGAGGCGCTCAAGGAGGAGCGCGGGGTCGACCTCGATACGGATCTCACGGCGGACGATCTCGAAGGGCTCGTCCGCGAATACCTCGAGGTCGTCCTCGAGCACACCGGCCGTCGCTTCCCGCAGGATCCCCACGAGCAGCTCTGGGGAGCCGTGGCAGCGGTGTTCCGCTCGTGGGAGAACGACCGCGCGATCACCTACCGGAGGCTCCACGGCATTCCGAGTTCGTGGGGCACGGCCGTGAACGTCCAGGCGATGGTGTTCGGGAACAAGGGCGACGACTGCGCGACGGGGGTCGCCTTCACGCGCAATCCGTCGACCGGCGAGAAGATCTTCTACGGCGAGTACCTGAAGAACGCCCAGGGCGAGGACGTGGTCGCTGGGAT